>NZ_CAMHZX010000002.1:0-316153 GCF_946190285.1 Streptococcus mitis
CATTCGCGGACTTTTACTAGTGAAGCGTTTAGGTAAGCCGATTGTTATACTACGACACGGAGTTTGGCAAATCGATTTCATTTGCCAAACGTAGTTAGTAAGGCAGTTAGCTAGTTCGCTTCCTTACCATTACGACGGAAAAATCCACGAATCAATATCATTCGCGGACTTTTACTAGTGAAGCGTTTAGGTAAGCCGATTGTTATACTACGACACGGAGTTTGGCAAATCGATTCTATTTGCCAAACGTAGTTAGTGAGGCAGTTAGCTAGTTCGCCAAATAGCGACTAGCGTCCAACAATTAGGAACTTTAGTTCCAATTGTTGGTACTGAGTTACATCTTCTCTTCCAACTCTACGTCTGGATACTTATCCGCAAACCAGCGGAGGGCAAAGTCATTTTCAAAGAGGAAGACTGGTTGGTCAAAACGGTCTTTAGCCAAGATATTTCGACTTGATGACATTCGTTCATCCAAGTTCTCAGGCTTGATCCAACGAACGGTCTTTTTACCCATTGGGCTCATGACTACTTCCGCATTGTACTCGCCTTCCATGCGGTGTTTAAAGACTTCAAACTGGAGTTGACCAACAGCTCCCAGCATGTACTCGCCTGTTTGGTAATTCTTATAAAGCTGAATAGCACCTTCTTGCACCAGTTGCTCAATCCCCTTGTGGAAGGATTTCTGCTTCATGACATTCTTAGCAGAAACTTTCATAAAAATTTCAGGAGTGAAGGTTGGCAGTGGTTCAAATTCAAATTTGTTTTTCCCAACTGTCAAAGTATCCCCAACTTGATAAGTGCCGGTATCATAAACCCCGATGATATCTCCTGCAACAGCATTGGTCACATTCTCACGACTTTCCGCCATAAACTGAGTGACATTCGAAAGTTTAGCACCCTTACCAGTACGAGGCAGATTGACACTCATGCCACGTTCAAATTCACCCGATACGATACGTACAAAGGCGATACGGTCACGGTGACGAGGATCCATATTGGCTTGGATTTTAAAGACAAATCCTGAGAAATCCTTGTCATAAGGATCCACAATTTCTCCATCTGTTTTCTTGTGCCCATGTGGTTCTGGAGCAAACTTAAGGAATGTCTCAAGGAAGGTCTGCACACCAAAGTTTGTCAAAGCTGAACCGAAGAAAACAGGTGTTAATTCTCCAGCCAGAATAGCTTCCTCTGAAAACTCATTCCCAGCTTCATTTAAAAGCTCAATATCATCCTTGACTTGCTCGTAGAAAGGATTGCTACCAAAAAGCTTGTCCCCATCTTCTAAACTGGCAAAACGCTCATCCCCTTTATAAAGCTCCAAGCGTTGGTTATAAAGGTCATAGAGCCCCTCAAAGGCTTTCCCCATCCCGATAGGCCAGTTCATCGGGTAACTCGCAATACCCAAGACTTCTTCCAATTCTTGCAAGAGGTCCAGTGGTTCACGACCGTCCCGGTCAAGCTTGTTCATAAAGGTAAAGACTGGAATACCACGGTGTTTCACAACCTCAAACAATTTCTTGGTTTGGGCCTCAATACCCTTGGCAGAGTCCACAACCATGACCGCAGCATCTACCGCCATCAAGGTACGATAGGTATCTTCTGAGAAGTCCTCGTGCCCTGGGGTATCTAGGATATTGACTCGTTTGCCGTCGTAGTCAAATTGCATAACAGATGAAGTAACCGAAATCCCACGTTGCTTCTCGATATCCATCCAGTCGGACTTGGCAAAAGTTCCTGTTTTCTTCCCTTTTACAGTACCAGCCTCACGAATCTCGCCCCCAAAATAGAGCAACTGCTCAGTGATGGTTGTTTTCCCCGCGTCCGGGTGGGAAATGATGGCAAAGGTACGACGTTTCTTAATTTCTTCTTGAATATTCATAAGTTCTCTTTCTTTGATTCTCTATTTTTCTTGTTTCAATAACTAAGAATGATTTCTACATTGGATTTTACCATTCCTTTCAACATTCCATTATATCGGATTTTAGCATTTTTTTCAATTTCTATTTTATGTTAGACTATACTTGAACAAAAGCTATTCCTTGTAGTCAAATAGATCGAAAACCGTGACAATTCTAGCAAAAATGATATAATAAAACAAAAAGGAGATGTAATCATGTTCAAAGAATTTGGTGTAACCAATTTAGAAGTGACAAAAGATGATATTTACAAGAATCCAAGCAACCCTATTTTACGCATGTATGATGACGATGAATTAATTGGAACCTTTAGTATTCTAACTGGAGAAGTATTGGAAAATTTGGACTTGGCAGACTATGACATTCGTTTTGCTCAAAAGCAAATTGAGTTAAATCGCGATAACTACCTTGAAACATGGAAGGACTACGCGGGACTACTACATGCCTAAATATTCTTTCCTAATACTCTTCAAAAATCAAATTCAAACCACGTCAGCGTCGGCTTGTCGTACTCAAGTACTGCCTGTGCCTAGCTTTCTAGTTTGCTCTTTGATTTTTATTGAGTATAAAAGTATGGTATTGAAATTCGTCCTAACGAACATAACCATAAAGGTCAAAAAGCACATATTCACATTTATATCCACGGAGAAGAGGTCGGCTCAATGTTTCTGAACGGTGAACTGAGAGATGGTAAATTAAAGGCAAAAGACCTAAAAATAATCAGACAATATGTTTTAGAAAACGCAAATGAACTTCAGGCTTTATGGAATGAATACCAAAAAAGTGCATATTAAAACCAAAGAATCTTAGTTTGCTAATGCACAATAGACAAAACTGGCAAGCAATTTTAATGCCTGCTACTCATTTTCTACCCAACTTATCCAAATACTAGGGAGCCTAATTCCCTTTGCAATTTTTCAAATAAATGTTACAATAAATATAGAAAAAGGTGTTGCGACAACAACACCCCACAGAGCCGTTTAAGACGGTGGCTGTAATTACATAACTAAAAAATAGCTCGTTAACTCGCCAAAGTTAGGACGGCTATTTTTTTGTCTATTTTAAAAAACTCTTTCTCGACTTGCCAGATGTCTTTTTTCATCTTTCCCTCCCTTATTTATAGGAAAATATGGTAAAATAGAACAGACTAAAAATCATCATTTCACGAAAGGATGCAAGATGAAAATTACGCAAGAAGAGGTAACACACGTTGCCAATCTTTCAAAATTAAGATTCTCTGAAGAAGAAACTGCTGCCTTTGCGACGACCTTGTCTAAGATTGTTGACATGGTTGAATTGCTGGGCGAAGTTGACACAACTGGTGTCGCACCTACTACGACCATGGCTGACCGCAAGACTGTACTCCGCCCGGATGTGGCCGAAGAAGGAACAGACCGCGATCGCTTGTTTAAAAACGTACCTGAAAAAGACAACTACTATATCAAGGTACCAGCTATCCTAGACGATGGAGGAGATGCCTAATGACTTTCAACAATAAAACCATTGAAGACTTGCACAATCTCCTTGTTTCTAAGGAAATTTCTGCAACTGAATTAACCCAAGCAACGCTTGAAGATATCAAGTCTCGAGAGACAGCTATTAACGCTTTTGTTACCATCTCTGAAGACCAAGCTCTTGCTCAAGCTAAAGCCATTGATGAAGTTGGAATAGATGCTGACAATGTCCTTTCAGGAATTCCGTTGGCTGTCAAGGATAACATCTCTACAGACGGTATTCTCACAACTGCTGCCTCAAAAATGCTCTACAACTATGAGCCTATCTTTGATGCAACAGCCGTTGCCAATGCAAAAGCGAAAGGCATGATTGTCGTCGGAAAGACCAACATGGACGAATTTGCCATGGGTGGTTCAGGTGAGACTTCACACTACGGTGCCACTAAAAATGCTTGGGATCACAGCAAGGTTCCTGGTGGATCATCAAGTGGTTCGGCCGCAGCTGTAGCTTCTGGACAAGTCCGCTTATCACTTGGTTCTGATACTGGTGGTTCTATCCGCCAACCAGCTGCCTTCAACGGGATTGTTGGTCTCAAACCAACCTACGGAACAGTTTCACGTTTCGGTCTCATTGCCTTTGGTAGCTCATTAGACCAGATTGGACCTTTTGCTCCTACTGTTAAGGAAAATGCCCTCTTGCTCAACGCTATTGCCAGCGAAGACGCTAAAGACTCTACTTCTGCTCCTGTCCGAATCGCCGACTTTACTTCAAAAATCGGTCAAGACATCAAGGGCATGAAAATTGCTTTGCCTAAGGAATACCTCGGTGAAGGAATTGACCCAGAGGTTAAGGAAACCATTCTGAATGCTGCCAAACACTTTGAAAAATTGGGTGCTGTCGTCGAAGAAGTCAGCCTGCCTCACTCTAAATACGGAGTTGCCGTATACTACATCATCGCTTCATCAGAAGCTTCATCAAACTTGCAACGTTTTGATGGTATCCGTTACGGCTACCGCGCAGAAGATGCGACTAATCTTGATGAAATCTATGTAAACAGCCGTAGCCAAGGTTTCGGTGAAGAAGTAAAACGTCGTATCATGCTTGGTACATTCAGTCTTTCATCAGGTTACTACGACGCCTACTACAAGAAAGCTGGACAGGTTCGTACCCTCATCATTCAAGATTTCGAAAAAGTCTTCGCAAATTATGACTTGATTTTGGGACCAACTGCTCCAAGCGTTGCCTATGACTTGGACTCACTCAACCATGACCCAGTTGCCATGTACTTGGCTGACCTTTTGACTATCCCTGTCAACTTAGCAGGTCTCCCAGGGATTTCGATTCCAGCTGGATTCTCTCAAGGTCTACCTGTCGGTCTGCAATTGATCGGCCCTAAGTACTCTGAGGAAACTATTTACCAAGCTGCTGCTGCTTTTGAGGCGACAACAGACTACCACAAACAACAACCCGTGATTTTTGGAGGTGATAACTAATGAACTTTGAAACAGTCATTGGACTTGAAGTCCACGTAGAGCTCAACACCAATTCAAAAATCTTCTCACCTACTTCTGCCCACTTTGGAAATGACCAAAATGCCAACACTAACGTGATTGACTGGTCCTTCCCAGGAGTTCTGCCAGTTCTCAATAAAGGGGTTGTCGATGCCGGAATCAAGGCTGCTCTTGCCCTCAACATGGACATCCACAAAAAGATGCACTTTGACCGCAAGAACTACTTCTACCCTGATAATCCAAAGGCCTACCAAATTTCTCAGTTTGATGAGCCGATCGGTTATAATGGTTGGATTGAAGTCGAGCTAGAAGATGGTACAACTAAGAAAATCGGTATCGAACGCGCTCACTTGGAAGAAGATGCTGGTAAAAACACCCACGGTACAGATGGCTACTCTTATGTTGACCTCAACCGCCAAGGAGTGCCATTGATTGAGATTGTATCTGAAGCTGACATGCGCTCGCCAGAAGAAGCCTATGCTTATCTGACTGCTCTCAAGGAAGTCATCCAGTACGCTGGTATTTCTGACGTTAAGATGGAAGAAGGTTCGATGCGTGTGGATGCCAACATCTCTCTTCGTCCTTATGGTCAAGAAAAATTCGGTACCAAGACAGAGTTGAAGAACCTCAATTCCTTCTCAAATGTCCGTAAGGGTCTTGAATACGAAGTTCAACGTCAAGCTGAAATCCTTCGATCAGGTGGTCAAATCCGCCAAGAAACACGCCGTTATGATGAAGCTAATAAAGCAACCATTCTCATGCGTGTCAAGGAAGGTGCTGCAGACTATCGCTACTTCCCAGAACCAGACCTACCTCTCTTTGAAATCTCAGACGAGTGGATCGAGGAAATGCGCAAAGAGTTGCCAGAGTTTCCGAAAGAACGCCGTGCGCGCTACGTATCTGACCTTGGCTTGTCAGACTACGATGCTAGCCAGTTGACTGCAAATAAGGTCACTTCTGACTTCTTTGAAAAAGCTGTTGCCCTAGGTGGCGATGCTAAACAAGTCTCTAACTGGCTCCAAGGTGAAGTCGCTCAGTTCTTGAATGCTGAAGGTAAAACACTGGAACAAATCGAATTGACACCAGAAAACTTGGTAGAAATGATTGCCATCATCGAAGACGGCACGATCTCGTCTAAGATTGCCAAGAAAGTCTTTGTCCACCTAGCTAAAAATGGTGGTGGCGCGCGTGAATACGTGGAAAAAGCAGGTATGGTTCAAATCTCAGATCCAGCTGTCTTGATTCCAATTATCCACCAAGTCTTTGCGGATAATGAAGCAGCCGTTGCCGACTTCAAGTCAGGTAAACGCAACGCAGACAAGGCCTTCACAGGATTCCTTATGAAGGCAACCAAAGGTCAAGCCAACCCACAAGTCGCCCTTAAACTACTTGCACAGGAATTGGCGAAGTTGAAAGAAGATGAATAATAGACTTTTTATATACCTTTTTCTAATTTAGAAAGAAGAAAAAATGAACAAATTTTTACGATTTCTATTTATCTTAGTCATCATCGCTATGTTAGGCGCTTCTATACTACAAATTTTCTTTCCATCATACATGGGAAGCCACTCCGGATACGGAATCTCTGCTGGTTGGCAACGAGAAATTGGAATATGGAACCTAGCTGTATTGATTCTTATTCTCGGTGTCAATATTAAGTACGATTGGTTCTATCTACGAATCGTGCTTCTCGCTCTCATCATCGGTGGGATTGGAATAGGAACAAATCACTTAGTCAATTTTATGGAGTATCATTCTCCTGTGAATGCTATCGGCGCTTTCGAAAATTACTTGCTAGCGACGGGGTGGATTGTAGGGTGGCTCATTGAACATCATTCCATAAAGAAGATAACTGCTAGTAAATAACGACAAGTATATCTTAGATGATTTTTAAAGGTTATAAAATAGTTTAATAATCATTCAAATCAAGAAATCTACCTTTTCAATAGCCTCAATGCCAATCAAGAACTCTTTAACAAACTTGCTAAACAAGAGGCCAAGCCAACCCACAAGTCGCCCTTAAACTCCTTGCACAGGAATTGGCAAAGTTGAAAGAAGATTAATATGTAAAAAAACCAGCCCTGAGGTTGGTTTTTTCTTGACAAATAAATAGAAAGCGTTTACGATATTACATGTAAAGTTTCCAAAAAAGAAAACTAAAAATCGCAACAATAAGGAGTTATTCATATGGCTACAATGAAAGCTGCTCGCTGGCATGCAGCGAAAGATGTTCGTATTCAAGAAGTAGAAGTTCCTGAAGTACTTCCGCACCAAGTAAAAGTTGCAGTTAAGTTCACAGGAATTTGTGGTACCGACCTCCACGAATTTTTAGATGGCCCTATCTTTATCCCAACAGATGAGCACGTCTATTCTGGTCAAAAAGCACCGGTAACACTAGGACATGAATTTTCTGGTGAAATCGTAGAAGTTGGAAGTGATGTTACTCGTGTGAAAGTTGGTGATCGTGTTGCTGTAGAACCAATTCTAGCTAAGAATAACTTAGTTGGTGATTATAACTTGGATCCAAACCTTAACTTTGTTGGTTTGGCTGCAGACGGTGGATTTGCCAAATATTGTGTTTTAGATGGCGACTTAGTACATGTCATTCCAGATAGCTTGAGCTATGAGCAAGCTGCTCTCACTGAGCCCGCTGCTGTTGCAGTCTATGCTGTTCGTCAATCGTCTTTGAAAGCTGGCGATACAGCTGTTGTCTTTGGTTTAGGCCCAATTGGTCTGTTAATTGTAGAAGCTCTTCGTGCAGCTGGTGCTTCTAAGATTTATGCCGTTGAATTATCACCAGAACGCCAAGCCAAAGCAGAGGAATTAGGAGCTATCGTTGTACGTCCACAGGATGGAGAAACCGTTGTTGAAGCTGTACACCGTTTGACAAATGGTGGTGCAGACGTTTCTTATGAAGTAACTGGTGTACCAGTAGTTTTGGGACAGGCTCTAGCTGCTGTACATAAGGCAGGTGAGTGTATGGTTGTCTCTATCTGGGAACGAGAAGCTAATATCAATCCAAATGAATTTGCTATCCAAGAAAAGACACTAAAAGGAATCATAGCTTATCGTCACATCTTCCCTAAAGTATTAGATTTGATGGAACAAGGCTACTTCTCTGCTGAAAAATTGGTTACTAAGAAAATTAAATTGGAAAATATCGTGGAAGAAGGCTTTATCGAATTAACTCAAGACAAGTCACAAATCAAGATTTTGGTAGAACCAGAATAAAAAATCAATCTTTTTAAGACAATACAATCAGGTCGAAGTAAGGTCACTTCGGCCTTTTGAATATAATAAAAAACGTGGTGGATGCTCTTTCACATCAAGCACGCCACCTGACTAGGCAATATTCTTTTCTCCCCAACCATCTCCCAATAACTATTTTGGCTTTATTTCCAGAACATTTTATGGTAAAATGAAGAGTAATAATATTTATTAAAGAGGTAAAAACATGATTGAAGCAAGCAAATTGAAAGCTGGTATGACATTTGAAACTGCAGACGGAAAATTGATCCGCGTTTTGGAAGCTAGCCACCACAAACCAGGTAAAGGGAACACAATCATGCGTATGAAATTGCGTGATGTCCGTACTGGTTCTACATTTGACACAAGCTACCGTCCAGAAGAAAAATTCGAACAAGCTATTATCGAAACTGTTCCAGCTCAATACTTGTACAAAATGGATGAAACTGCCTACTTCATGAACACTGAAACTTACGACCAATACGAAATCCCAGTCGTAAACGTTGAAAATGAATTGCTTTACATCCTTGAAAACTCTGATGTGAAAATCCAATTCTACGGAACTGAAGTAATCGGTGTAACTGTACCAACTACTGTTGAATTGACAGTTGCTGAAACACAACCATCTATCAAAGGTGCTACTGTTACAGGTTCTGGTAAACCAGCAACTATGGAAACTGGACTTGTTGTCAACGTTCCTGACTTCATCGAAGCTGGACAAAAATTGATCATCAACACTGCAGAAGGAACTTACGTTTCTCGTGCCTAATCTCTAGAAAGAGGTCATTCTATGGGAACTGAAGAACAATTTGGCGAAATCGTTATCGCTCCACGTGTACTTGAAAAAATCATTGCCATCGCAACTGCTAAAGTTGATGGTGTCCATTCATTTTCAAATAAATCCGTATCTGATACCCTATCAAAACTCTCTCTTGGTCGTGGCGTCTACTTAAAAGAAAGCAACGAAGAACTAACTGCTGACATCTATCTCTACCTTGAGTACGGTGTGAAAGTACCAAAAGTTGCTCTTGCTATTCAAAAAGCAGTAAAAGATGCTGTCCGTGATATGGCTGATGTGGAACTTGCTGCTGTCAACATCCATGTTGCAGGAATCGTTCCAGATAAGACACCAAAACCTGAGTTGAAAGATCTATTTAACGAGGACTTCCTCAATGACTAGTCCATTATTAGAATCTAGACGCGAACTTCGTAAATGCGCTTTTCAAGCTCTCATGAGCCTTGAATTTGACACAGATATGGAAACAGCTTGTCGTTTTGCCTACACACATGACCGTGAAGATGAAGATGTGCAAATCCCTGCCTTTCTTCTGAACTTAGTTTCTGGTGTTCAAGCTCAAAAAGACGAGTTGGATAAACAAATCAACCAGCACCTTAAATCAGGCTGGACAGTTGAACGCTTGACCTTGGTCGAAAAAAACTTACTACGCTTAGGTATCTTTGAAATCACATCATTTGATACACCTCAGCTAGTAGCCGTCAATGAAGCCATTGAACTTGCCAAGAATTTTTCAGATCAAAAATCAGCCCGCTTTATCAACGGACTGCTCAGTCAATTTGTAACTGAAGAAAATGAATAATCGAAAAGGTGTTTGGTCTTCCCAAGCACCTTTTATTGTGTCCTCGATACAGAGAACCACATAAAAACTAGAACTAACTGCCAGTTCTAGTTTTTTGCATATTCTAAAGAATTAGTATTTTCTAAATCGTTGGTAACGTTCTTCCAACAACTCTTCTAACGATTTTTGTGAAAGTAGGGATAGCTCCGTTTGGAGTTCTTTTTTAACATTCTTAATCAGTTCTTTGCTCGAAAGTCCTGCTTCAGAAATCACCTTATCCACCACGTCCATTTCTAACAGCTCATGCGAAGTGATTTTCATCAGTTCTGCTGCTTCCATGGCACGACTGCCATCCTTCCATAGAATGGAAGCAAAGCCTTCTGGGCTGAGAATGGCATAGATAGAATTTTCCAGCATCCAGACACGGTCTGCGACTGCTAGAGCCAGAGCACCACCTGAACCACCTTCACCGATAATAATGGCGATAATAGGAACTTTTAGATCACTCATTTCCATGAGATTGCGAGCGATAGCTTCCCCTTGACCACGTTCTTCCGCTCCCACACCAGGATAGGCACCTGCAGTATTGATAAAGGTCACAACGGGACGGCCAAACTTTTCAGCCTGTTTCATCAACCGTAGGGACTTGCGGTAACCTTCTGGATGCGGTTGTCCAAAATTCCGTTTGAGGTTATCTTGTAAACTCTTTCCTTTTTGGATACCAACCACTGTTACAGCTTGGTCTCCAAGCCAGCCGATACCACCAACAACTGCACCATCATCTCGGAAAGAACGGTCACCATGTAATTGGATAAATTCATCAAAAATGCCTGTCGCAAAGTCCAAGGTTGTCAAGCGACTCTGCTCACGCGCTTCTCTGACTATTTTTGCAATATTCATCTAGGACTCCCTCCATGCAATCTAACTAGGCTAGCAATGGTATCTGGCAAGTCTCTTCTTTTAACGATAGCATCCACAAAGCCATGCTCCAATAGAAATTCTGCCTTTTGGAAATCCTCAGGCAAGCTTTCACGAACCGTATTTTCAATGACACGACGCCCAGCAAAACCAACCAAACTCTGTGGTTCAGCCAGAATGATATCCCCTTCCATAGCGAAAGAAGCTGTCACACCACCAGTCGTTGGATCTGTCAAAATGGTTAGGTAAAAGAGGCCTGCATTTGAATGACGTTTAACTGCTGCAGAAATCTTGGCCATCTGCATGAGACTCATGATCCCTTCCTGCATACGGGCGCCACCAGAGGCTGTGAAGAGAACAACTGGCAATTTTTCGACAGTCGCATACTCAAACAAACGAGTGATTTTTTCACCTACAACCGTACCCATAGAAGCCATGATAAAGTTAGAATCCATAATCCCAAGAGCCACAGTTTGACCTTTAATAAGAGCAGTTCCTGTCACAACGGCTTCATCCAGACCTGTTTTTTCACGCATGGTTGCTAGTTTCTTTTGGTAACCAGGGAAATGTAAGGGATCCTTACTTTCAATCCCTGTAAACAATTCCTTGAAGGTACCCATATCAATCGTCAAAGCCAAGCGTTCTTGGGCAGAAATACGAAAGGTATAGCTACAATGTGGACAGATACGTTCACTTCCCAGATCCTTCTGATAGATGGTATGCTTACAACCCGGACACTGGGAGAATAATTCATCTGGAACCTCTGGCTTGGCTTGAGGTTTTTCCCTAACCGAACGATTGGGATTTATTCGAATATACTTATCTTTTTTACTAAATAGAGCCATTGATTCCCCTTTTCGGTTTAAACTCTTGAAGTCATTTTATTCTTTTTCTTGATATTTAGGTAAGAAGGTTTCCATCAAGAAGGAAGTATCGTAATCCCCAGCAATGACATTGCGATCTGAAATGAGGTCAAGCTGGAAATCTGCATTGGTCTGCACCCCTTCAATCTCTAATTCATAGAGGGCACGTTGCATTTTCATCAAGGCATCAAAACGATTTTCGCCGTGAACGATGATTTTGGCAATCATACTATCATAGTAAGGCGGAATGGTATAGCCTGGATAAACTGCTGAATCCACGCGCAAGCCGACTCCTCCACTTGGGAGATAGAGATTGGTAATCTTACCTGGACTTGGAGCAAAGTTGAAGGCTGGATTTTCTGCATTGATCCGACACTCTATAGCATGGCCACGTAGGACAATATCTTCTTGCTTAACAGACAAAGGCTGACCCGCTGCAATGCGAATTTGTTCCTTAACGATATCCACACCTGAAACAAACTCTGTAACAGGATGTTCTACCTGAACACGAGTATTCATTTCCATGAAATAGAAATTGCCACTGGCTTCATCAAGCAGAAACTCAATGGTTCCTGCATTCTCATAACCAACAGAGTCTGCAGCGCGGACAGCAGCCGCCCCAATTTCATGGCGAAGAGTCTTTCCAATTGCAATAGATGGACTCTCTTCTAATACCTTTTGATTATTTCTCTGAAGAGAACAGTCACGTTCACCCAAGTGGATTACATTTCCGTGTTCATCTCCTAGGATTTGAACCTCAATGTGACGAGCTGGATAGATAACTCGTTCTATGTACATGGCACCATTGCCATAATTAGCCTTGGCTTCACTAGAGGCTGTTTCAAAGGCTGAAACGAGGTCTTCTGGTTTTTCAACCTTACGAATCCCTTTACCACCACCACCTGCTGAAGCCTTGAGCATAACAGGGTAGCCAATTTTTTCGGCAACAATCAAAGCTTCCTCAGAGTTATGCACTTCTCCATCCGAACCTGGAATAACAGGCACACCTGCTTTGATCATCTGAGCACGTGCATTGATTTTATCCCCCATCATATCCATAACATGACCAGATGGACCGATAAACTTGATTCCCACTTCTTCACACATGGTTGCAAATTTGGAATTTTCACTGAGAAATCCAAAACCGGGGTGAATAGCTTCTGCTTCAGTCAAAACTGCCGCTGATAGAACCGCGTTAATATTGAGATAAGACTCAGTTGCCTTACCAGGGCCAATACAAACCGCCTCATCTGCCAAAAGCGTATGAAGGGCTTCCTTATCAGCAGTTGAATAGACCGCTACCGTCGCAATCCCCAATTCACGCGCCGCACGGATAATACGAACCGCAATTTCACCACGATTGGCAATTAAAATTTTTCGAAACATGGAGAACCTCCTTAGTTCCCAATTGCAAAGGTAAGAGTACCACTAGCTGCAAGCTTGCCATCCACTTCAGCTTTGGCTTCAACCACGGCAATGGTGCCACGACGTTTTACAAAAGTCGCTGTCATAAGCAATTGGTCGCCTGGTACAACTTGCTTCTTGAACTTAACCTTGTCCATACCAGCGTAAAAGACTAGTTTTCCCTTATTTTCAGGCTTAGACAACTCCAAAACACCAGCAGTTTGCGCCAAGGCTTCCATAATCAGAACACCTGGCATAACTGGATATTGAGGGAAATGACCATTAAAGAAGGGCTCGTTGATGGTCACATTTTTGATAGCAACAATAGTATCCTCGCTCACTTCCAAGACACGGTCCACTAGGAGCATGGGATAACGGTGGGGTAGAGCTTCTTTGATTCCTTGAATATCAATCATTTGATACGTACCAATCCTTTACCAAATTCAACCATTTCTTCATTAGAAACGAGAATTTCCGTTACTACACCATCCTTAGGTGCTGGAATTTCATTCATGACTTTCATAGCTTCGATGATGACCAATGTTTGACCTTTTTTGACACTATCACCAACTGTGACGAAGGCAGGTTTATCTGGTCCAGCAGCCAAGTAAGCCACCCCAACAAGTGGGCTCTCTACAAGATCTCCCTCAGCAGCCACACTTGCTTCAGCTGAAACAGGAACTTCTTCCACTACAGTTTCTGTTGAAGCAGATGTAGGAGCTACTGGACTTGGTGTTGCTAGAACGGGCGCTGGAGCGACTTGAGCTGCAACTTCAGGCACAAGTCTAGCTTCATTTTTGCTAAACTGTAACTCATCCGTCCCGTTTTTATAAGAAAATTCTCTCAAACTTGACTGGTCAAATTGAGCCATCAAGTCTTTAATATCGTTTAAATTCATACTTATTTATTCTCCCAACGTTTGAAAGCAAGAACGGCATTGTGGCCACCAAAGCCAAAGGTATTTGAAATAGCGTATGGAATCTCTTGCTCCAAGCCTTGTCCATAAACGACATTGGCTTCGATATAATCTGATACTTCACTTGTTCCAGCTGTCATTGGTACAAAGTTATGACGCATGGCTTCGATTGTGACGATAGCTTCTACTGCACCTGCAGCTCCCAGCAAATGGCCTGTGAATGATTTGGTTGATGACACAGGTACTTCCTTACCAAGAACAGCTACGATCGCACCACTTTCTCCTTTTTCATTAGCAGGAGTTGACGTTCCGTGTGCATTGACATAGGCTACTTGCTCTGGAGAAATCTCAGCTTCTTCCAAGGCTAGTTTGATGGCCTTGATAGCTCCCTGACCTTCTGGATGTGGTGAAGTCATATGGTAGGCATCACAAGTATTTCCGTAACCAACCACTTCAGCAAGGATCGTTGCCCCACGTTTTTCGGCGTGTTCTAGGCTTTCAAGAACCAACATCCCTGAACCTTCTCCCATGACAAAACCATTACGGTCCTTATCAAATGGGATAGAAGCACGACTTGGATCCTCTGTAGTTGATAGAGCAGTTAGGGCTTGGAAACCAGCGATAGCAAAAGGTGTGATAGAGGCTTCTGAACCACCTACCAACATAACATCTTGGAAACCGAACTTAATTGAGCGGAAGGCATCCCCAATCGCGTCATTTGATGAAGCGCAGGCAGTGTTGATGGATTTACATACACCGTTTGCTCCAAAACGCATAGCAACATTTCCTGAAGCCATATTTGGCAAGGCCTTAGGAAGGGTCAATGGTTTCACACGTTTCGGACCTTTGTCATTTAAGCGAAGTACTTGATCTTCAATTTCTTTGATTCCACCAATACCAGAGGCAACAATAACACCAAAACGATCCTTGTCAAGAGCCTCTACATCCAGATTAGCGTGGTTGAAAGCCTCTTGGGCTGCATACAAGGCATACAAAGAATAGTTGTCAAAACGGTTGGTATCTTTCTTTACAAAGTATTTATCAAAAGGAAAATCTTGAATTTCTGCTGCATTATGCACATCAAAGTCACTATGATCAAATTTTGTAATTGGACCAATTCCGATTTTTCCAGTTGTCAAACTATTCCAAAATTCTTCTGGTGTATTTCCGATTGGAGATGTTACTCCATAACCTGTTACTACTACGCGATTTAGTTTCATTTTTTTACCTCTAGCTTCTGCTACATACTGAGGCCGCCATCAATGGCAACCACTTGACCAGTTAGATAATCTTGGCCTGCTAAAAATACTGTCAAATCTGCAACCTGCTCTGCCTGCCCAAATTCTTTCATAGGAATTTGCGCCAGCATGGCATCTTTTACCTTGTCTGATAGGACGGCTGTCATATCGGACTCGATCATTCCCGGTGCAATAGCATTAACCCTGATATTGCGATTGGCCACTTCACGAGCCACAGACTTGGTAAAACCAATCAAACCAGCCTTAGAAGCAGCATAGTTAGCTTGACCGATATTTCCCATCAAACCAACAACACTAGACATATTAATGATAGCACCTTCTCTGGTTTTCATCATCGGTTTCAAGACTGATTGTGTCATGTTAAAGGCACCAGTCAGGTTAACCTTGAGAACTTTTTCAAAATCTGCTTCTGTCATCTTGAGCATCAGGGTATCTTGGGTAATCCCTGCATTATTGACCAAAACATCCACTGAACCAAGCTCTGCAATAGCTTGCTCAACCATACGCTTAGCGTCTGCAAAATCGGATACATCTCCTGAAATGGGAACTACCTTGACACCATAATTTGAAAACTCGGCAAGTAAGTCCTCAGAGATGACCCCACGACTATTTAAGACAATGTTGGCTCCTGCTTGAGCAAACTTGTGGGCGATGGCAAGACCAATTCCACGACTTGAACCTGTAATAAAGATATTTTTATTTTTTAGTTGCATTCTTTTCTCCTGTTTCCTCCTGTATTTATGGGAGAAGGGATTACTAATTTCCTAGAAGAGCTTCCAAGCTCGCCTGATCTTCAACAGTGGCTAGTTTAGCTGTCTTATCAATTTTTTTGACAAAGCCTGACAAGACTTTCCCCGGTCCAATCTCGATAAAGTTGGTTACGCCAGCTTCTTGCATAACCGCAATACTTTCATAGAAACGAACTGGTTCCTTGACCTGACGCGTCAAGAGTTGAGCGATGTCTTCTTTTTTCATAACAGCTGCTTCTGTATTACCGACTAGGGGACAAGTAAAATCTGAAAAACTTACCTGAGCCAGAGTTTCAGCTAGTTTCTGGCTAGCAGGCTCAAGGAGAGCGGTATGAAAGGGACCTGACACCTTGAGAGGAATCAAGCGTTTGGCACCTGCTTCCTGCAAGAGTTCAACAGCTCGGTCAACTGCAACCACTTCTCCACCAATCACGATTTGTGCAGGCGTGTTATAGTTGGCTGGTGTAACGACTCCAAGTTCAGAAGCTTTTCGACAGGCTTCCTCAATGACCTCTACTGGCGTATTGAGAACTGCGATCATCTTGCCAGAGCCAGCAGGAGCCGCTTCTTCCATATAGGCTCCACGCTTAGCAACCAAGGCTACCGCATCTTCAAAATCCAAGGCACCACTGGCAACCAAGGCAGAGTATTCTCCAAGAGACAAACCAGCAACCATATCAGGCTGATAGCCCTTTTCTTGCAATAAACGGTAGATAGCAACTGAAGTTGCTAAAATGGCTGGTTGCGTATAGCGGGTCTGATTGAGTTTTTCTTCTTCTGTATCGATGAGATGACGCAAATCATAACCGACTACCTGACTCGCTTGATCAATCGTTTCTTTGACAATCGGATACTGATCATAGAGATCCCGTCCCATACCTAGATACTGGGCACCTTGACCAGCAAATAAAAAGGCTGTTTTAGTCATTTCTCACAACTCCTGCCCAACGAGAGGCTTCTTCTTGAATTTTCTTAGCTGCTCCATAGTACAAATCTTTTAAGATTTCTTCAACGGTTTCTTCTTTGGAAACAAGCCCTGCAATCTGACCTGCCATGACAGATCCGCCATCCACATCACCGTGAACAACTGCTTTTGCTAGGGCACCTGCTCCCATTTGTTCAAAGATTTCTAAATCAGGATTTTCTTGTTTAAAGGCATCTTTCTCAGCTTTTTCAAAATCACGAGTCAACTGATTTTTAATAGCACGAACAGCATGGCCAAAATGTTGGGCTGAAATCGTAGTATCAATATCTCTAGCTTTTAAAATCTTGGCCTTATAATTTGGATGGGCATTAGATTCTTTTGCAACGACAAAACGAGTTCCAACCTGAACAGCCTCTGCACCTAGCATAAAGCCAGCTGCAGCACCTTCACCATCTGCAATCCCTCCTGCAGCAATAACAGGAATAGATACAGCTGCAGCTACCTGGCGCACCAAGGTCATGGTTGTTAATTTACCGATATGACCCCCAGCTTCCATTCCTTCTGCAATAACAGCGTCCGCACCGATTTTTTCCATGCGTTTAGCTAGGGCAACGCTAGGTACAACTGGAATAACCGTAATCCCAGCAGCATGAAAGCGTTCCATGTATTTGCTTGGATTTCCTGCTCCTGTTGTAACCACCTTAACGCCTTCCTCGATGACGAGATCTACAATATCTTCCACAAAGGGAGACAAGAGCATGATGTTGACACCAAAAGGTTTATCCGTCAATGATTTGATCTTATCAATATTAGCCTTGACAACTTCTTTAGGGGCATTTCCCCCACCGATAATGCCTAGTCCTCCAGCCTTGGAAACAGCCCCTGCCAAATCACCATCAGCAACCCAGGCCATTCCTCCTTGGAAAATAGGATAATCAATGTTCAATAATTCTGTAATACGCGTTTTCATAGTGCCTCCATCATTTCTTGCTTACGTAATAGTTCGATACTGTCATAATTTGAAAATCAAACTATTGCCTAAACAAGAGGGAGCGGGTTTCCCTACTCCTTCTATTTATATTCTGCTTATTTTGTTTGCTCTTCAACGTAGGCAACCAAGTCACCAACTGTTTTCAAGTCATCTTCTGCTTCGATTTGGATATCAAAAGCATCTTCGATTTCTGAGATTACTTGGAACAAGTCCAATGAATCTGCGTCCAAATCATCAAAAGTTGATTCAAGTGTTACTTCTGATGCGTCTTTTCCAAGTTCTTCAACGATAATTTCTTGTACTTTTTCAAATACTGCCATGATAGGACTCCTTTAAAATAAATAGTTTTTTATAACAATGTGTTCACCACATGATTACCTAAATTGTAAGAATGAGCGTGCCCCAGGTCAAGCCTCCACCGAAGCCTGATAAAAGAACAGTCTGGCTACCATCTAAATGGATGAGACCTTGTTCTACACACTCTGAAAGTAAAATCGGGATACTTGCTGCACTGGTATTACCATACTCCATCATATTGGCTGGAAGTTTAGCTCGGTCGACACCGATTTTTCTAGCCATCTTATCCAAGATACGGTCATTGGCCTGATGAAGTAGCAGATAATCCAAGTCTGTCGCCTCTATAGGGGACTCATCAATAGTCTGTTTGATAGACTTGGCCACATCTCGAATAGCAAAATCAAAAACTGCGCGTCCATCCATTTTCAAAAATGAATCTGTACTTTCTTGATCTGAAAATGGAGAATGCAAGGCTGAATGTCCATAGGTCAGACACTCACTGCGACTTCCATCGCTATTGAGACTTTCAGCCAAGAAATGCTCTTGCTCGCTAGCTTCTAGCAAGACACCACCAGCACCATCTCCAAACAACACAGCTGTTGATCGGTCTGACCAATCGACTGCCTTAGAAAGGGTTTCACTACCAAGCACCAAGCCTTTTTGAAAGCGACCAGAAGCGATAAACTTTTCAGCAGTTGACAAGGCAAATACAAATCCACTGCATGCGGCTGTTAGGTCAAAAGCAAATGCCTTATTAGCACCAATATTAGCTTGGACACGAGCAGCTGTAGAGGGCATCATCGAATCTGGAGTAATGGTAGCTAGGATGATAAAATCCAACTCTTCCCCTGTGATTCCAGCTTTTGCCATCAGTTTCTTAGCAACTTCTGTAGCCAAATCACTAGTAGATTCTGTTCTTGAAATATGCCTTTGTCGTATTCCCGTCCGACTTGAAATCCACTCATCATTGGTATCCATAATCCGAGCCAAATCATGATTTGTAACCACTTGCTCTGGCACATAATGAGCAACCTGGCTTATTTTTGCAAAAGCCATTATTTCAAATCCTCCAAAAATTGATAAAGATTGGTCAACCCTTTGCTCATAACATCAATTTCTTCCTTACTCATACCATCAATGATTTTTTCAACCATGGCCTTGTGGAAGCGTTTATGTAGTCTATGAACCAAGCGACCCTTCTTTGTCAAATGCAGATGCACCACACGACGATCCTGCTCTGAGCGAATGCGTTCAATGTAACCCTTGCGTTCAAGATTATTCAAACTCGTCGTAACCGTCCCAAGAGTCACCATCAACTCTTTTGACACTTGACTTGGCGTCACGTCTGGGAATTTTCCAATTACATCGATTGTATGGACTTCTTTGATGGAGATATCTTTGAAACGACTACCCCTCAAGCTAACTTCCTCGATAACGAGGACATTGTTAAATATAGATGTTAAATATTCATTAATTCGTTGGTAGTCCAATCTCTTTTCCCTCCTTTTCAAAAAACTTTCACAATCAAAACATTTGACAAAAGAATTATATCAAACTTCAAAGAATGGTGCAAGTATTTTCTTATTTTCCAGTAAATTTCGGTCTTCTTCTCTCCGAATGAGCCCGAACTCCCTCTTTGAAATCTTCTGTCTGGGCTAAGGATTTCTGTAGATTCAATTCTAAAGTAGCATAATTCTGCCAATCTTTGAATTGGCTCTCCCAGACCAACTTCTTGATGGCAGCATATGAATTAGCTGACCCGCGTCTCAATTTTTTAAGAAGCTGTTCTCTCGTCTTTTCAAGTTTATCAGCTTCACAGACGCGGTAAACCAACCCCCACTCTAAAGCTTTTTCTGCTGTCAAAGACTCTCCTGTCATGGCAAGTTGAGTTGCACGCGTCACACCAATACTTCGGCTCAAAAGATGAATCCCACCTGCATCTGGAGCCAAACCAACTCCAACAAAGGCTTGGATAAATTTAGCCTTATCCGTTGCCAGACAGAAATCTGCAGCAACAGCCATATTTGCTGCGGCACCTGCAACAGCCCCATCAACCTCCATCAAGACAGGTTTAGCAATTTGCTTGATTTTATAAGAAATAGTATTGACCAATTCTGCGATTTTTGTCAATGATGGAATATCATCCTCATCCACCGCCCGCTTCATCTCTACTAAATCTCCCCCAACTGAAAAGACTTTGCCATTCGCGTTGATTAAGACAAAATGCACAGCCGGATCCTCTTCTGCCAAAGTCAGAGCTTCTAAAATCTCCTCACACATAGGAATATGAAAACCATTCGCGACCTCAGGACGATTCAAGGTAAGGATTGCCAAATCCTCTTCAAGCTGATAAATAATGTGTTCCATTTGAACTCCTTTTTATTTTATAAGCTGGTTAAATTATTTTATTTTCAAAGTATATCTTTTTTAAAATCAGAAAGCAAGAAAAAATCAACTGAAAGTGTCTCAGCCGATTAGAAAGGCTCGCTTTATACTAGAACGCATCTTATTTTCTTCATTGAAAAAAGACTTTCTTTCTGCTATAATCGTATAAAATACTTACTTTAGGAGTTCTTATGAAGGTTGTTAAATTTGGAGGTAGCTCTCTTGCCTCTGCTAGTCAATTAGAAAAAGTTTTAAACATCGTAAAAAGCGATTCAGAGCGTCGTTTTGTAGTCGTTTCTGCGCCTGGTAAACGCAATGCTGAAGATACTAAGGTTACGGATGCCTTGATTAAATACTACCGCGACTATGTTGCTGGTAACGATATTAGCAAGAGCCAAAACTGGATTATTGACCGCTATGCTGCGATGGTTAGTGAACTAGGTCTTAAACCAGCTGTGCTAGAAAAAATTTCCAAAAGCATTCGCGCCTTAGCCACTCTTCCTATTGATGAAAATGAATTTCTCTACGACACTTTTCTAGCAGCCGGTGAAAATAACAATGCTAAATTGATTGCTGCCTATTTTAACCAAAATGGGATTGATGCACGCTATGTGCACCCTCGAGAAGCTGGTATTGTGGTCACAAGTGAACCTGGTCATGCTCGAATCATTCCATCAAGTTATGACAAGATTGAGGAATTGACGAATGCAAATGAAGTCCTAGTCATTCCTGGTTTCTTTGGGGTTACCAAGGAAAATCAAATCTGTACCTTCTCACGTGGAGGCTCTGATATTACAGGTTCTATCATTGCTGCCGGTGTTAAGGCAGACCTCTATGAAAACTTTACGGATGTTGATGGTATCTTTGCAGCCCACCCAGGAATTATCCACCAACCACACTCGATTCCTGAGTTGACCTACCGTGAAATGCGCGAGTTGGCCTATGCAGGTTTCTCAGTTCTTCATGACGAAGCCCTTCTTCCTGCCTACCGTGGAAAAATTCCTCTGGTTATCAAGAATACCAACAACCCTGACCATCCAGGTACTCGTATCGTTCTAAAACACAGTAGTGATGAATTTCCAGTTGTGGGAATTGCTGGTGACTCTGGCTTTGTCAGCATTAATATGTCGAAATACCTCATGAACCGTGAGGTTGGATTTGGACGCAAGGTTCTTCAAATCCTTGAAGATCTTAACATCGGTTGGGAACATATGCCAACAGGTATCGACGATCTTTCAATCATCCTCCGTTCTCGTGAACTAACTCCTATCAAGGAAGAAGAAATCCTTCGTCAGTTGGTTCAAAAGGCTGAAGTAGACCATGCAGAAATCGAGCACGACCTTTCAATCATTATGATTGTTGGAGAAAAGATGAAGAGCCATATTGGAGTAACTGCTACTGCGACACGTGCTCTATCTGAAAATAAGATCAACATCCAGATGATGTCTCAAGGTTCTAGTGAAGTGTCTATTATGTTTGTTGTCCATAAGGACCAAGAGAAAGCAGCTATTAAAGCCCTCTACAATGCCTTTTTCGGTGAAAGTAAGGAAGACTAAGCATGGCTCAATCACTTAACAAAACAGTGCTCCTCAATACGACAGGCACCTCCTACCTCTCTATAGCTGGGAAAGTTGGGAAATTCCTTGTCGGTGATCAGGCTTTGGAATTTTACCCCGATGTCAATGTTGAACAATTTATCCAGATTCCTTGGAGCCATATCAACCAGATTGGGGCAAATGTCACTGGTCGCAAAATCAGTCGCCACTTCGAAGTCTTTACAGACAGAGGAAAATTCCTTTTTGCTTCAAAAGACTCAGGTGCCATCCTCAAAATTGCTCGTGAAAAACTGGGCAATGACAAGGTCGTCAAGCTTCCGACTCTGATTCAAACCATTGGTCAAAAATTTAAAAATCTATTTGCAAAAAAGTAGAAACTTTAGTATAATCATAGCAACGGATAAGTAGGTTATCTTCTTCTTTCAGAAAGTCTGCGGGTGCTGCGAGCAGATAGGAGGGATAGGTGAAATTCTACCGTTAGTAACAATTGCATACACAATCAAGTGCACACCTGTGAAGTTGGATGGAACCGTGGCCCTGCCACTCCAACACTTTAACAGGTGTGCTTTTTTCATAAAGGAGTTCTTATGTTAGATATCAAACGTATTCGTACAGACTTTGACGCTGTCGCAGAAAAATTGGCTACACGTGGTGTAGATGCTGCTGTCTTGAATGAGATGAAAGAAATAGATGCTAAACGTCGTGATATTTTAGTCAAGGTTGAAACTCTCAAGGCTGAACGTAACACAGTTTCTGCTGAGATTGCCCAAGCTAAGCGCAACAAGGAAAATGCAGATGACAAGATTGCTGCCATGCAAACTCTATCTGCTGAGGTTAAAGCCTTGGATGCTGAATTGGCAGAAATCGATGCTAAATTGACAGAATTTACAACGACTCTTCCAAATATCCCAGCTGACAGCGTTCCTGTTGGAGCTGACGAAGACGACAATGTTGAAGTTCGCTGTTGGGGTACCCCACGCGAATTTGACTTCGAGCCAAAAGCCCACTGGGATCTTGGTGAAGACCTTGGTATTCTTGACTGGGAACGGGGTGGTAAGGTAACAGGTGCTCGCTTCCTCTTCTATAAAGGCCTCGGCGCTCGTTTGGAACGTGCTATCTACAACTTTATGTTGGATGAACATGGCAAAGAAGGCTATACTGAAGTCATCACGCCTTACATGGTTAACCACGATTCTATGTTTGGTACTGGTCAATATCCAAAATTCAAGGAAGATACTTTTGAACTCAGCGACAGCAATTATGTCCTTATTCCTACAGCTGAGGTTCCTCTAACAAACTACTACCGTGATGAAATCCTGGACGGTAAAGACCTGCCAATCTACTTCACTGCTATGAGTCCTTCATTCCGTTCTGAGGCTGGTTCAGCTGGTCGTGATACTCGTGGCTTGATTCGTTTGCACCAATTCCACAAGGTTGAAATGGTCAAATTTGCCAAGCCAGAAGAATCTTACGAAGAATTGGAAAAAATGACAGCCAACGCTGAAAATATCCTTCAAAAACTCAATCTTCCATACCGTGTCGTTGCTCTCTCTACTGGAGATATGGGCTTCTCAGCTGCTAAAACTTACGACTTGGAAGTGTGGATTCCAGCACAAAATACCTACCGTGAAATCTCAAGCTGTTCAAACACAGAAGATTTCCAAGCCCGTCGTGCCCAAATCCGTTACCGTGATGAAGCAGACGGCAAGGTGAAACTCCTCCATACCTTGAACGGTTCTGGACTTGCAGTTGGACGTACAGTGGCTGCTATTCTTGAAAACTACCAAAATGAAGATGGTTCTGTGACCATCCCAGAAGCTCTTCGTCCATACATGGGTGGAGCTGAAGTTATCAAACCATAAAAAATAAGGTTTAGCTATTTCTAGCTAGACCTTTTTTCGTAACCAATTCAGATAAGTGCCTAATACAAAGACTAAAATAATTAAGCAAATAGCGGTTTCAGCCACAACCAAATAATCTAAAAATGGAAGTTTCAAGATTCCCTGAGCCATCTTGAGCGAAGTAGCTGTGATAATGGTTGGGAAGGTGAGGGCTGAGAAGGCTGGTTGAAAGCCTTGTTTTAAAATATTGGGTAGGCGAGTCAAAACAAAGAAAAAGAAGGATTGGGAAGCCAAGAGCATGACAATCAAAACCCAAGTCGGTAGACTCTCTCCTCCAACCCGAACCAGAGAAGCCAAAAGCAATGAGAAAGGAGCACAGTAAATCCCTTCTTGTCCAAGCATGGCTAGTGGGAGCGGATGTTTCTTTAAATCGCTATAAATAAGCGGATAGAGATAGAAGGTTAGGAGAAAACCAAAACTCAAGGTCGCATAGGCAATTTCGATGATGCCTACAAGAGGATAGGTTAAGGCAGCCACTGCTATTCCCACATAAAGTACCGTCCAGCTTGGAGTAGCATTGACTCTCTTGCCTGGATAGGCAAATTTGATGGTAAAACCAGCAATTAAGGCCACATCCAAGAGAAATGAAAACCACCAGAGTCCTTGCGCAACTAAAGGAAGATGAGGAAACAAGCGAAAGACATAAGTTGATAAAATCATCCCAGCCATGGGAAAGGTGGCCATCCCTGACAAGAGAGGGGGGTTGGTCAACTCTTGCTTGGTTTCTTTCCAATTAAAGAGATGAAAAATCAGAAAGTAAATCCACAAAACCAAACCTGTCAGACTAAAAAGATGTGACAGAACCGGCAACGTATCTAACATAAGATTTCCAGCTCCTGCTAAACCTAGCAAACATCCAGAAAATACCAAGGGGAGTTTTTTCATTCTAACCTCCAATAATCATGTTAGTTTCAGTATAGCATAAAAGCGCTTAAATGAGGGGATAAAAAATGAAGTCCGATTATTTCAGACTTCATTTTACTCAGATATGAATTAAGCATAAGGTTGCAATTCTGGGTTAATTGGGGTATTGGCTAGGTTGTTGGCATAGTTACAGAGGCTTGCTAGGCTGACACCAAGAACAACATCCAAGGCATTTTGTTGGGTGTAGCCAGCTTCTAGAAACTCAGATAAGGCTTCATCTCCTACACGACCCTTGGTATTGATAACTGCCAAAGTAAACTTAGCTAGGGTGTCCAATTTAGGATCTGTTTCGATTGGAGTACGATTGCGAAGGGCTTTCAGAAGGTCATCATTCATCTGGATTTGTTTGATGGAAAAAGCTGTGTGACCTGCCACGCAGAAAGCACAACCATTAGTTACAGCTGCCGTGATTTGCACTACTTCACGCTCAACTGGTGTCAGGCTATTGCGACGGTTGATGGCTCCGACAGTTCTGTAGGCTTCTAAGGCGGTAGGTGCATTAGCCAAGAGACCGATTAGGTTGGGAATATAGCCATTGTTATCTTTTTCTACTGTTTCAAGAACTTCTTTCACTTCTGCTGGTGCTGATTCTACTGTATGAATTGTAAATGTTGTCATCATAAAACCTCTTTTCATGTTGTTGAAATCTAGTCTATCACAGATTCTATACCTTGTATAATATATATTTTAAATTGTACCGATAGAAATTTTTTATGAAGGCAAAAAAATCACACGCGGAGTGTGATTTCATTATTTGTCAAAATACTTTTTAGTCTCAGAAATGACGACTGGTGACAAGACCAAGAGGGCAATCAAGTTTGGCAGAGCCATCAAGGCATTGACGATATCTGCGATAATCCAAACCATATCCAACTCGATAAATCCTCCCAACAAGACCATGAGTACAAAGACCACACGGTAGAGCCAGATAAAGCGAACCCCAAAGAGGAACTCGAAACAGCGTTCTCCATAGTAGTTCCAACCAAGAATCGTTGTAAAGGCAAAGAGTACAAGGAAGATGGTCAAAAGGGCAGGTCCAAAGTGTGAAAAGACTGTTGAGAAGGCTGACTGAGTCAGGGCAACTCCATTCAAATCACCACTCCAAACACCAGTCACCAAGATGGTCAAACCAGTCAGAGTACAGATAATGAGGGTGTCAATAAAGGTTCCTGTCATGGAAATCAAGCCTTGCTCTACCGGTTCATTTGTCTTAGCCGCAGCAGCTGCAATGGGAGCTGAACCTAGACCAGACTCATTTGAAAACACACCACGCGCCACACCATTTTGAATAGCCATCCGAATGCTAGCACCGGCAAATCCACCTACCGCAGCAACAGGACTAAATGCTGATGTCAAGATTAAAGCGATTGTGGCAGGGATTTTCCCGATATTAAAGAAAATAACTGTAAGAGTTCCCAAAATATAAATGATGGCCATAAAAGGAACAACAGTAGTTGAAACCTTTGAAATGGACTTGAGTCCACCAAAGACTGCAATTGCTACAAATACAGACAACACAAGAGCTGTGATGGCTGGCGAAATAGATGTTGTATTCTGGATAGATTCTGTAATCGAGTTGACCTGGGTGAAGGTTCCGATCCCCAATAAAGCCACTAAGACACCTGCAAGGGCAAAGAAGATAGCAAGCGGACGCCATTTTTCTCCCATCCCTAGAAGGATATAGTGCATTGGGCCTCCCGCTACTGCACCATGATCGTCCTTGGTGCGGTATTTAATCGCCAAGAGTCCTTCCGCATACTTGGTAGCCATTCCAAAGAAAGCGGCCATCCACATCCAAAAGAGAGCTCCTGGTCCACCAACCTTGATAGCCGTCGCTACCCCGATAATATTTCCCGTACCAACTGTCGCTGCTAGAGCTGTACACAAGGCCGCAAAACTGGACACATCGCCATGCCCCTTATCCTTGGTAAAAATAAGCTGGAAGGCCTTGGGCAGACGCAAAACCTGCAAGAGTCCTAGACGGGCAGTTAAGTAAATTCCTGTTCCGACCAAGAGAATCAAGAGGGGTGGGCCCCAAGCAAAAGCATCAATTGATTTAAGCAATTCTAACATTCTATTCTCCTATCTTTTCAACCCCAAAAGAAAGAGCACATGCAAGATACATGTACTCTGGAATGCTTAGATAAATGCTAAAAAGCGGTCTATCCTAGCTCTGTCCTTTTACCTGAGAGTTTGAGCAGTTGCCTGCCTTGCCCCTTCGGTGCCTTTACGGTCTCTCCAGAGTTCCGTCCATTTACAGTCATGGAAAATCAAACGATTCTCCACTTCTATTAAACTTCATTCGGTGTTGGTATTTAATTGATTCTTATTTTACAAAAAATGTTGGCCTTTGTCAATGTGTTACTGGGAAATTCTTATTTGACTCTGTAGAAGAAAGATTGAGCATTTCCATGTGCGTGGGGTGCTATTAGTTATTAAATCAATCTGTTTCACTCTTATTCTACACGATATAAGAATTGTTCTGGATCCCCATGTAACGGAAATGCAGCATGGAAGATGATTCTATCTTTACTAATATCCGAAGCATCCGTAACTACCTTACCCATAGATGTCCCATCCGGTATTCTAACACCTGCTGGTACAAACTTAATAAAGACTCCAAAATCTTTGGCCGAATAGCGAGCTATCAACAAACCATTTACCAATTCTGATTCTGTAAGGTCAACTGTAAACTGTTCTGGAGCCACTAGCCCATCCTTACTAAAAACTAAATCTTCTCCACCATTACCTTTACTCCATCCTCCTTCAATACTAGAGAAATCTCCATTTTTTATGGCATTAATATCCATTTTTTTAGAAGCAGTTTTGCTGGTTGAAGATGATGTTGTAGCAAATTTTTCTGTTACAGATTTCCAAGTCAGATTAGATAGATTCATTCGAGTACCAGGACTGACTTCATCCTCTGTCTTAGCTTCTTTAACCTTCTCTAGTTTGTCCCCACTACTATTCAATTTCCAAATGGTATGAATGGTTTGTGGGTCTCCTGCGAACGGATTCCACTGGGTATAAAGCTTCCCATCTTCTAGGAGATAGGCCTTAAAGCGTGTTCCAAGCATCTGCATTTTATTTTCAGCATTGGTGAGGCGAATGACTTTCTGATCTTTGAGTGTGAAAATATCTAAGATTTCACTACCATTTTTCGAAGATACAATCAATTCATCAATGCCATTTTTATCCATATCAACCATTGCATAGGTGAAGGCTTGACTGCGTTCTGCCATCCCTGCATAGACATTAGCAGTTAGATTGATATTATCCTTAACCTCTGACTTATGGTCTAAAATAAATTCATAATCCTTCAAAATGCTGTTATAAGGACTGTAATCTACGCTTGGTTTAGTTTCATCTGTACCCTTGTCTGCACTGCTTCCGCCAGGAATCTTATCTGAAACTGACTTCCAGCTTAAAGTCTCTAGAGAAATGGGAGAACCGACCCCAAGATCCACTAGTTCTTGAGCCTCCTTACCTTTTACCAAAGACTGTCCGTCTTCACTAAATTGGTAGTGAGCATAGATGTGACTCGTTGCTGTACCAGCTCCACGATAGAGCAGGGAATTGTCTGGCAAAATACCGATTGTTATTCTCTCACCAATCTGGTCTAAATGATTTTCTTGATTGGTCAAACGGATCACTTTTTCATCTTTCAAAGTGCGGATATCAAGCAAACTCTTCCCGCCACCCTTCATTTCAAGAGCAATCAAGAGTTCATCCATTCCATCATTATTCAAATCTGTCTTGTGGTAAACCACATCTGTATAAAATCCTTGAGAAGAGTTTACTTGAGTAGCTAGGGGATTGACATCTATGCCAGTCGGCAAGGTACCTTTCGCTACTTTTTCGTAGTCATCCAAAACCTTGTTATATTTGCTGTAATCTATCTCTGGAGTTGCCACTTCCTCGGATGCTGGTTCCGCGCTTTTATTCCAAGGTAGATACTGACAACCTCCTAAAACTAGTGTCAGTGAAAGTGTTGTGGCTAATAATAACTTTTTCATATTGCTCCTTTATCTAAGAGAAAGGAACCAGCCTGTGCCAATTCCTTTCGCTATTTTTATTGTATTCAAAATGTTGCCTATTCGCAAATTATTTTTCATTTCTATTTATTTATCATAGGCCATTTCTCACAAGCTATGATTCTAGCGTACCCACTTACCTGATGCATCTACTTTGTAGCCATCTGGGGTACGTTCGTTGACTGCCATCTTACCATTTGACTTGAGATAGTAGTCACCAACCCATTTATTACGAGCATAGCTACCCTCAGAAGTTAAGTAATAGTAAGAACTGTAGCTACTATCATAAATCCACTCACTCTTAGCCATTTTACCATCTGATTTGAGGTAGTAACTTCCAGCCCAAGCATTACGGGCATAGCTACCCTCTGCTGTCAAGTAATAGTATGATTTATAGTTATTGTCATAAATCCATTCGCTCTTAGCCATGTAGCCACCTGACTTGAGGTAGTAATTGCCTGACCAAGCATTTTGAACAAAGTTACCTGAAGCATTTAGATAGAAGTATGAATTGTACTGAACATCAAAAATCCATTGATTGACTACTTTAACACCAGCTTTGTAGTAAGAAGAACCTGACCAGCCAGTCTGACCTGAGTTAGAGTTAGTAGATTGTTTTGGAGTTTCAGTAGTTGTTGGTGTTGTGGATGATTGTGTTGAAGATACTAGACCAGCAAATTTACCGTCTTTAATACTAAAAATAGGAGATTCTCCTTTGTATTGATGACGAAGCTTAGTTTGAGGATCAATATAAAATTCACTTACATAAGCTTCATATTTATATTCACCATCAGGAATCGAATCATATAAATAAGAGTCGTTGCTACTTTTTGTTAAATCGTAGGATCTTAAACTAACTTGTGCTCCAGTATTATCATCTACAACCTCTTTTGTTTTAGCGTTAACAAGTTTCGTTCTTACAAAAATATAATCTTGCTTACTATTCCAATTATTAACAAAATTAGGATTAACACTATCAGTTGAAAAAGTGACAGAAACGCCACGATTTTTATCATAACCAACCAAACTTAGATTGACCTTGTGATCAACATTACCAACTGCAACGATGTCATCAGCCTGCACCGTTTGTGCTGAAAAAGGTAAAACTCCTGCTGTGTCAATTGTTGACAATACTCCGACTGTTGAAAGTGCCAAAGCACATACTAATAATTTCTTTTTGTTCATGTTATTCATTTCCTTTATTTTATTTTTAATATTTATTTGTTTAAAACCTATCACTCATCTATCCGACAAAACGATGATTCTTTACACGAAAGACAACAGATTGTCCATCGTATACCTTTCCATCTTGTCCTTTTCCCTTGATAACAAAGCGATAACTACCATCTGGAGTTGCACTAAAGAAGTGACGAGTTTGAAAAGCACGTAGACTTGGATTGTAGGTCACAGTAAACTGAGTTTGTGTAGAAACTGAACCTGTATTTGCATCAACTAAGGCAAAATCATAGTATACTTTATAAGATGAAGATGGAGTGCTAGGTAGAGCGATATCGATATAAGTCATAGCATCATTAACATGGTAAAGGCTTATTCCTAATGATGTTGCTTGTGAACTGCTAGCTGTAGGACTTTCCTGAGAGCGGATCCACTTGCCTGAGCCATCAACTTGATAACCATCTGGTGTACGTTCGCTAACTGCCATCTTACCGTTTGACTTGAGATAATAATCACCTACCCAAGTATTACGAGCATAACTTCCTTCTGAAGTTAAGTAATAGTAAGAACTGTAGTTACTGTCATAAATCCACTCACCTTTAGCCATCTTACCGTTTGACTTGAGATAATAGTCGCCTACCCAAGTATTACGGGCGTAACTTCCTTCTTTTGTCAAATAGTAGTAGGATTTGTAGTTGTTATCATAGATCCATTCACCTTTAGCCATTTTACCATTTGACTTGAGATAATAATTACCCACCCAAGTGTTACGGGCATAATAGCCATCTGATGTTAAGTAATAATAAGCTCCATAGTTCTTATCATAAACCCACTCCTTCTTAGCCATGTAGCCACCTGACTTAAGATAGTAATCACCCTCCCATGCATTTTGAACATAGTTACCTGAAGCATCTAGGTAGAAGTAGGAATTATAGTTCTTATCATAAATCCACTTACTGGTAACTTTAGTACCATTTTGATAGTAAGAAGAACCTGACCAGCCAGACGGAACTGTAGATTGTGGAATTGGAGTTGGATCTGGGGTTGGTTTTTTATCCGATTGTGGAATTGGAGATGGATTTGGAGTTGGTTTTTTATCCGTCAGTTTCTTAATTGCTTCTTTAAATTCTTCGACAGTCCCCTTCCACTCTATGTAATTGGCACCAGACTTATTCTCATTAGCTATATACTTGCGAGCAGATTCTTCGAAATAAGATAATTCTGGAGTGGTTTTTGTGGCCCAAATAATGGGACGATTAGCAGTACCTCTCCAATTTTTAAATACTTCTGAACCCTTCGGAACAAGAATATAGTATTTTGCAGATGTAGTCAGCATTTGTTCATCCGCTCTAACTGTTGACACAAAGAAAGGATTTGTATCACTTGTTGTAGTAGCAAGACCCACTGCTAAAACAGCAGAAGCGAGTAAAATGTATTTTTTCATCAAAATTCTCCTTTAAAATTTTATTGTTTACGGTTACAGTATAGCATGCTATTTACCTTATTTACTAAAAGCGTATCTATATTTACCTTTATTAAACAAATACCCCCCCCCCCCCCGAAAAAGCGTAACTATAATTACTTTTTTCTAAAATTTCCCTTAAAAACTGGTAGAATTATGATAGAATGGAAAAAAGGACTCGAGGAGATTTAGGATGCAAGATGAAAGTGTGTATGGATTAGTCTATAAAGCTATTCGTGAGGAAAGAGGGTTTACTCAAAAGGAAGCTGCTGGTACAACGGTGACTCCTCACTTTTTACGTCAGTTTGAGCAAGGAAAATCTCGAATAACCATTCAAAAATTTGAAGAGATTCTTTCTAATATTGGAATTGATAAGGAGACATTTGATAGTCTCAAAACGCAGATGTTTCCAACGGAATTTCATAAATTACAGGCTCAAGTTGCTGATTTGGCCTATAAGCGTGAATTTAAAAAGATTCTTAGCTTGATTAATCAACCTCTGGAGAATCCTGGAATAGCTGAACACTATGTGATTGCCAATCGTGTAGTCAATAAATTTGCTATCGCAAACATCATCGGTGATTCTTTTCTGACTCCAAAAGATTATCAAGAACTAGAATATATCAAAAACTATCTTAGTGAATTGGACGATTGGAATAAAATTGAAGTGAATATCTTTTCATCTATCCTTCCTCACTTTTCAATCGAATTTTTAGACTACAGACTCTACCACTTATTAGATACTCTAAAAAAACAGACAGAGTACCATTCAACTCGTACTGCTGACTACTATATTGCCTGCTTAAGAACTGCTATCAAGCATTACTCTGTTAACGGCTACTATGATAAAGCTGAAAATCTAGCGTTGAAGACTCTGGAAGTGATTAATACCTTCCCTCTACTGAGTACCAAGATGACAGAGATGATTAGTCTTTCTATGGAACGGGCTAATAATTTTCTCAGACAAGACGATGTCAAAGGTCTAGAGCTTGCTAAGCATATCTTTGCTAGTCTGGATAACTTTGAAAAAATCTATCCAAATCAACTTCTGACTCGAATGAGAGAGGACTTCTTTGTTACTGTCACACAACTCAATCACACTGGACAACCTTTAGATGTCTAGGCTAGAAAAAGAAAAAGCTTGAGGAACCACATATTTCCTCAGGCTTTTCTTATCCTTTAAAAGTCACAATAGTCGCACCACTGCCTCCAGCATTTTGTGGGGCATAGCCGAAACTCTTGACATGTTTGTTTCTTTGTAGGTATTTGGTGACACCTTCACGGATGACACCTGTTCCGATACCATGGATGATATCAACTTGAGCCATATTGTTAAGCAAGGCTTGGTCGATAAAGGCATCTAGCTCATTCATGGCCTCTTCATAACGTTTGCCTCGAAGGTCCAGTCTGGCTTGTGGGCCACGACCAGAAGTTCGTTTCACGACATTGACCTGTTTCTTCTTGACTTGCTTTTCTTGCTGGGCTTGAACAAGGTCAAATTCTTTCTCTTCCAAGGTCATCTTAATCAAGCCAACTTGGGCTTCCCAACGGCCATCCTTGAGTTGACTAGTCAAGGTACCACGCTGGCCATAACTAAGAACTACGATATCATCTCCCACCTTTGGAGCTCGTTTTTTCTTGGCCTTTTGAAGTACCTTGTTTTTAGACAAGTCCACTTTTTCAGGAGCCAATTTTTTCAGCTTGGCCTTGGCTTCAATGATTTCGTGAGGCTTGAGTTGAGATTTACTGTGGAGATTTTTGAGAATCTGGTCACTCTCACTTAGGGCCATGTCCACAATCTCACTAGCTTGTTCACGCGCCTTATTAAGCTCCGTTTCCTTTTCACGATTAAGCTCATTGTAGAGTTTTTTGAGCGCTCGGTTCATCTTGAGATTTTCTTGCTCCACCTCACGGATATTGTCCAAGCGTTTGCGACTCTCTAGCGTCTGCTCTTCCAGCTGCTCAATAATCCGATTGACATCATTGTCCTGATCGACCTGCTGACTAGCATCCCCTACGATAACTTCAGATAGGCCTAAACGTTTAGCAATTTCAAAAGCATTGCTTCGGCCAGGAACACCCTGCATAAAGCGATAGGTCGGGCGAAGAGTTGCAGTATCAAACTCCATGCTGGCATTTTGCACAAAGGCTGTCTCAATACCGTAGGCCTTGAGTTCTGGATAGTGGGTGGTCGCCATGGTCTTGACTTGACGCAGGCGAAGGTCCTCCAGAATAGCCATGGCAAGGGCAGCTCCCTCTTGGGGATCTGTACCAGCCCCCAACTCATCCAAGAGTAAGAGTGAATGTTGGTTGACCTTGCTAAGAATATCCACAATATTGGTCATGTGGCTAGAGAAGGTAGACAAGCTCTGTTCAATAGACTGTTCATCGCCAATATCAGCAAAGATTTCTTCAAAAATACCAACACGACTTCCCTTATCTGCTAAAATCGGCAAACCTGACTGAGCCATAACCTGCGTCAAGCCCAGAGTTTTAAGCATGATGGTCTTCCCACCTGTATTGGGACCTGTAATGACAATGGCTGTTAAATCTTGACCAAAATGGACATCATTTGCGACGGCATTTTTAACCAGAGGATGACATACATGGAGCAGTTGAATTTCCTGATTTTCTGACAGCTGAGGAACGACTGCTTGCCTTTCTTGGATAAATCGGACCTTGGCACGAATCAAGTCCAGATGACCGATAATCCAGGCGTCATTAGCAATCTCAGCCGCATAAGGGCGGACACGCTCAGAAATTTCTTGAAGAATTCGAAGCATTTCATAGCGCTCATCTGCTCGTAAACTGGCAATTTCTTCGCTCAGTTTGACCACCTCACGGGGTTCAATATAGACGGTATTTCCACTAGCAGAAATATCATGAACAACACCTGCAATCTTATTACGGTAGGTGTTTTTGACTGGTAAAACCTGACGGCCATTTCTGCTGGCAACAATCCCTTCTGTCAACATCTGCCCTTTTTGCTTAAGCAAATCTTGCAAAACATCGCGAACCTGACTCTCGCTATCATGGATTTTTCTGCGGATTCGTGCCAATTCTTCACTGGCAAAATTTTCAATGAAACCTGCATCATTAAAGGCTTGGAGATTTCCTTGTAATTGCGGAAAATCATGTAATTTCTCAAACCAAAGGGCTAATTCTTCCAAGCTGACATTTTCCAGATTGGCATAAAAACTTTGCAGTTCTCGGCTAGACAGAAGCACGCGCTTCAAGAGTAGGAACTCCTCAATATTGAGGTCTGCCCCCATCTCCAAACGCTTGCAGACTCCTGCAATTTCCTTGGTTGCAAGAATAGTAAAATGCGGTTGCTCAACAAAGAGAGCCTGCATTTCCTTCATCTCAGCAAAAGCCTGTTTGATTTTATCTGCTTTGTCAGTCGGAGCCAGCTGTCTCAATTGCTCCAAGCCCTGCTCGGTCAACAAATGGGGTTCAAACAAGGCCTTGACCTTATTGAACTCTAACGTTTCTAATATTTTCTTGTTCATCTTTATTTCCTTGTCTTTGAATGTCTAGGTGTATTAGCTTTTTACATTCTGATAGATTCTAGTCAAATCTGTAAACAAAGGGCTAGGAAAACTCCTGCCCTTTTTATCCGATTAAATTTGTCACCCAGATTTGTTTGAGCCAACTGGTTGTTACTGGTATGCTCTGGATGATGTGTTTTGCGACGATACTCTTTTCAAGAGGATTTTGTATAGCTGCCATGGGAATGGTCGCCAAGATTGTCAAGGCCATTTGCAAGACAAATAAGGTCACCAACATGGACAAGATCCCTGCTGAAACTTGGAACAACTTACCACCCAGTTTTTTACTAGGAATCAAGTGTAAGAGGAGACCAAGCAAACGACCGATGCTATAGACTATCCCAAATACAAGCAAATAGCCGATCCCTGCGTAAAAGACCTTATCCAACTGAAAGAGTTGATCCGATGGGAAAAAGAAAGTTCCCTGACCTTCCTGCGGATTTGCATAAGGGAGCAATAAGTGGAATTGTTCTCCCAGCCCCTTGTAAAACTGGCCAGCCACAAAAGCAGATGCCATAGCTGAAATAAGGTAATAAACCTGTAAGAGAAGGCCTCTCCGATAGCCGATATAAAATCCCCAAGCCAAGACCAATAGAAGAAGGAGTGAAATCATAAGGAATCCTCAATCTTGCTCTGTTCTTGCTTACAAGTCACGAGCTTGTGACGGAGTTCTTCTAATTCTTGCTCCTTATCGTCAAATTCAATCTCACGACTGAGCTGAGTTGATAAACAGTTGACTGCCAACAAAAGAGCGATGGTTTCATCATCTGCGCTAGGCATTTGTTCTTTAATTGCTTGATATTTTTCTGTCGCAACCTTGGCGATTTCCTCCATAAAAAGATTATCATGTTCGCTTGTCAAGGTTAATGATTTTTTCCCGAATGTAAATTTGAATCGATTTAGATTTGCCATAAAATTCACCTCACGATATTATACCAAAATTCGCTAACTTTGTCAGTTTTTACAAATTTGCCTGCTTTTATGGTACAATAGAAACTATGGCAAGTATAACACTCACACCAAGCGAAAAGGAGATCCAGGCTTTTCTTGAACACTATCAAAGCAGTCTGACTCCCAGCAAGAATCCCTATATTCGCTACTTTTTGCGACTACCTCAAGCAACGGTTTCTATCTATACTTCTGGAAAGGTCTTGCTTCAGGGTGAAGGAGCTGAGAAATACGCCAGTTTCTTTGGCTATCAAGTTGTAGAGGAAACCAGCGGACAAAATCTCCCTTTGATTGGGACAGATGAGGTAGGGAATGGTTCCTACTTTGGTGGGCTTGCAGTTGTGGCTTCCTTTGTCACACCTGACCAGCATGATTTCTTACGAAAACTCGGTGTGGGAGATTCTAAGACTCTGACAGACCAAAAAATCCGTCAGATTGCCCCTATTCTCAAGGAAAAAATCCAGCACCAGGCACTCCTTCTCTCACCAAGCAAGTACAACGAGGTCATCGGAGACCGCTACAACGCTGTTTCAGTTAAGGTAGCCCTCCATAATCAGGCTATCTACCTCCTCCTTCAAAAAGGTGTTCAACCTGAGAAAATTGTGATTGATGCCTTTACCAGTGCTAAAAATTATGACAAGTACTTGGCACAAGAGGCCAATCGTTTCAGCAATCCTATCAGCTTGGAAGAAAAGGCTGAGGGAAAATACTTGGCTGTCGCAGTTTCTTCTATCATTGCGCGTGATCTCTTTCTGGAAAATCTAGAAAATCTGGGACGAGAACTGGGTTATCAACTCCCAAGTGGGGCTGGAACGGCTTCTGATAAGGTAGCTAGCCAGATTTTGCAAGCCTATGGTATGCAGGGACTCAACTTCTGCGCCAAACTGCACTTTAAAAATACTGAAAAAGCGAAAAAACGCTTAGAAAGGTAAATTATGAATTCATTTAAAAATTTCTTAAAAGAGTGGGGATTGTTCCTCCTAATTCTGTCATTACTGGCTTTGAGCCGTATCTTTTTTTGGAGTAATGTCCGCGTAGAAGGGCATTCCATGGATCCTACCCTAGCGGATGGCGAAATCCTCTTTGTTGTCAAACACCTCCCTATTGACCGTTTTGATATCGTGGTTGCCCATGAGGAAGATGGCAATAAGGACATCGTCAAGCGCGTGATTGGAATGCCTGGCGACACCATCCGTTACGAAAATGATAAACTTTACATCAATGATAAAGAGACGGACGAACCTTACCTAGCTGACTACATCAAACGTTTCAAGGATGACAAACTCCAAAGCACATACTCAGGCAAGGGCTTTGAAGGAAATAAAGGAACTTTCTTTAGAAGTATCGCTCAAAAAGCTCAAGCCTTCACAGTCGATGTCAACTACAATACCAACTTTAGCTTTACAGTTCCAGAAGGAGAATACCTTCTCCTTGGAGACGATCGCTTGGTTTCGAGCGACAGCCGCCACGTAGGTACCTTTAAAGCAAAAGATATCACAGGGGAAGCTAAATTCCGCTTCTGGCCAATCACCCGTATCGGAACATTTTAAGAGACCTAAGAGGCCGAGAAGCACCAATCTCAGCCTCTTCTTCTATCGTGAAAAGATGATTATTCACTATCCAGTTTGATTAAGATAGAAACAAAGTTATACTCAATGAAAATCAAAGAGCAAACTAGGAAGCTAGCCGCAGGTTGCTCAAAGCACTGCTTTGAGGTTGTAGATAGAACTGACGAAGTCAGTAACATATATACGGCAAGGCGAAGCTGACGTGGTTTGAATTTGATTTTCGAAGAGTATTAACTCTCACCTATTCATGCAAAGGAATTTTATGGAAGTTTATTTTTCAGGAACCATTGAACGGATTATTTTTGAAAATCCCAGCAATTTTTATCGCATCCTCCTCCTAGAAATCGAAGATACGGACGCAGAGGATTTTGATGATTTTGAAATCATTGTCACCGGTACCATGGCTGACGTAATTGAGGGCGAAGACTATACATTTTGGGGGCAAATTGTCCAGCACTCCAAGTATGGGGAGCAACTGCAAATCAGCCGGTATGAACGCTCAAAACCAACTAGCAAGGGCTTGGTCAAGTACTTTTCAAGTAGCCATTTCAAGGGAATTGGTCTCAAAACAGCTCAGAAAATCGTGGATACCTATGGCGACAATACCATTGACGAAATTCTGCAACACCCGGAAAAGCTAGAAGGCATCGCAGGACTCTCTGCCAAAAATCGAGAGGCTTTCGTTTCTACTCTCCGTCTCAACTACGGAACAGAGATGGTTTTAGCTAAACTGGCCAACTACGGCATTCCCAACAAACTAGCCTTCCAGATTCAAGACTTTTACAAGGAAGAAACTCTTGATGTGGTTGAAAATTATCCCTACCAACTGGTCGAGGATATCAAGGGTTTGGGCTTTACCATTGCTGACCAATTAGCGGAAGAACTAGGTATCGAAAGTCAGGCTCCTGAACGCTTCCGCGCCGGTCTAGTTCACAGTCTTTTTCAGGCCTGTATGGAAACAGGGGACACCTATGTTGAAGCACGGGATTTGCTAGAACAAACCCTTACTCTCCTTGAGTCTTCCCGCCCCGTGGAACTGGATCCCAGTCAAGTGGCCCAAGAACTCTCCTACCTGATTGAAGAAGACAAGGTTCAGCAAGTTGATACCAAGATTTTTGACAACAGCCTCTTTTTCGCTGAGGAAGGCATCCGTAGTCACTTGGTTCGTATCCTTGAAAAAGGAAAACAGAAGAGTCATGATTTAGAAACCATTCAAAAACATATCACTACTGTCGAGGAAGAGCTGGGAATTGAGTATGATAGCATTCAAAAACAAGCCATCTGTGATGCTATCCAGAACAAGGTCTTTATCCTGACAGGTGGGCCTGGTACTGGTAAGACAACTGTTATCAATGGGATCATCGCTGTTTATGCCCTCTTAGAAGGACTTGACCTCAGGAAAAAAAGCAATCTGCCGATTCTTCTTGCTGCTCCAACTGGACGAGCAGCTCGTCGCATGAATGAATTGACAGGCTTGCCTAGCGCTACCATACATCGCCACTTAGGAATGACAGGTGACGATGATACCAGTCATCTGGAAGATTATCTGGATGCCGACTTTATCATCGTGGATGAATTTTCTATGGTGGATACTTGGTTGGCCAATCAACTCTTCTCAAACATCTCTTCTAACAGTAAAATCCTCATCGTGGGAGATAGCGATCAGCTACCGTCTGTCAGCCCTGGACAAGTTCTAGCTGACCTCCTTCATATTCCTTTGATCCCTCAGACTCGCTTGGAAAAAATTTACCGGCAAAGCGAAGAATCAACCATCGTCACCCTAGCTAGTCAAATTCGACAGGGTATCTTGCCATCTGATTTTACCCAGAAAAAAGCAGACCGTTCCTACTTTGAAATTGCTAGTGGCCATATTCCTGCTACCATTGAAAAGATTTTAGGCGCTGCCCTAAGAAGTGGTATTCCTGCCCGTGATATTCAAGTTCTGGCTCCCATGTACCGAGGGACGGCAGGGATTGATGCCATCAACCAACTCATGCAAGACCTGCTAAACCCACCACAAAAAGATCAACTCAGTTTTGAAGCTCCCCAGTGCCACTATCGCAAGGGAGATAAGGTCATTCATTTGGTTAACGATGCTGAAATCAATGTCTTTAACGGGGATCTAGGAGCTATCACAGACCTGATTCCTGGTAAATACACAGAGTCGAAACAAGACGAGATTGTTATTGATTTTGACGGCAACGAGGTCTCTTACCCACGTAACGAATGGTACAAGATTCGCCTGGCCTATGCCATGAGCATCCATAAATCACAGGGAAGTGAGTTCCCTGTTGTCATCCTACCTATCACTAGTGCTAGTAGGCGTATGCTGGAGCGCAATCTCATCTATACAGCCATTACACGCGCCAAAAGCAAACTTATCTTACTAGGTGAATTACAGGCCTTCGACTATGCTACTCAACACATCGGAACTGCTCGAAAAACTTATCTGATTGAACGCTTCAGTGATTTATTGGAGAATGTTGAAGAAAAGCAACCAGCGGTCTCTGAAACTGCCACATCAAGTGCATCTGAACAATCCTACATCCTGACCGAAGAAAATTGGAACAGCATCCCCGCTATGATTGGGATTACAGACGCAGACTTCAAAGAGATTTTTGGAAAATAGTGCATAAGAAAACCCACCTAATCAGGTGGGATTTTTGTTTATTAAGATTATTTAACTGTTGCTGTGCTTGTAATCAATTCAACAGCTTTTTTGATTGTGATATCGTGTTTCAACATATCAGCTGAAAGCAAGCTTTGTACTTGAGCAACTTCCATGTTGTAGTCTGCTGCCAATTGCTCAACTTCTTTTTGGATTTCTTCTTCTGAAGCGTCAAACCCTTCAGCTTTTGCAACTGCTTCAATAACAAGGTTAGTCTTAGTACGTGACTCAGCTTCTGCTTGGTATTGGTTGTGAAGGTCTTCTTGAGTAGTTCCAGTGATTTGGAAGTACATGTCAGGGTTGATACCTTGACGTTGCAAGTTTCCAAGGAATTCATTTACTGAACGGTGAACTTCTTCGTGGATCATTTCTTCTGGGAGTTCTACGATTTCAGCGTTTTCTACAGCTTTATCAATTGCTGCACCTTCAACGGCATCTTTGTAAGCTTCTTCTTTAGCAGCAGCCAATTCGTTACGGTATTTTTCTTTCAATTCAGCAAGTGTTTCAACTTCTTCGTCGATGTCTTTTGCAAGTTCATCGTCAAGAGCTGGAACTTCTTTAGCTTTTACTTCGTGGATAGTTGTCACGAATTTAGCTTCTTTACCTGCAAGGTCTTCTGCTTGGTAGTCTTCTGGGAATGTTACGATAACGTCAACAGTTTCACCAGCTGAGTGACCTACCAATTGGTCTTCGAAACCAGGGATGAATTGACCTGAACCAAGTCCAAGTGAGAAGTTTTCACCTTTTCCGCCATCAAATTCAACACCGTCGATAGAACCAACGAAGTCGATGACAACAGTGTCGCCGTTTTCAGCAGCAGCTTCCTTGATAACCAATTCAGCCAAGTTGTTGCGTTCGCGTTCGATACGCTCTTCAACGTCAGCGTCAGTGACTTCTTTTTCTACATCTACTGATACTTCAAGGTTTTTGTAGTCACCCAATTTTACTTCAGGTTTTGTAACGACTTCAGCAGTGATAACCCAGTCTTGACCTTTTTCCATTGAAGTTACGTCAATTTTTGGTTGAGCAACCACTTCAAGACCAGCTTCTTTTACAGCTGCTTCATAAGCGTTTGGCAAAAGAGCGTTCATAACGTCTTGGTAAAGTGACTCTTCACCAAATTTTTTGTCGAAGATAGGACGTGGAAGGTGACCTTTACGGAAACCTGGAACATTAAGAGATTTCTTCACTGAGTTGAAGACACGGTCCAATTCTGGTTTGATTTGGTCTTGAGAGATAGTGAAAGTCAAGACACCACGGTTTGTTTCTTTGTTTTCAAATGATACAGACATTCTGTCATTTCTCCTTAAAATTTTTTAAATACAGTCTATTATAACATAAATGGGCGACTTTTTTCAAGTCATGAATGCGCTTTTCAATCACGCTAGAGGTACTTGCTCGCTTCTTTGATGCTAAGTTCAGCCATTCTTTCCTTGTTTTTCTCAATGAAGCCTGCTACCCAAGCTGGATTGGTTTTGGAGTAGTCTCTCAGAGCCCAGCCAATGGCTTTATTAATAAAGAATTCTGTTTGATTCAAATTATGGAGCAGAATCTTTTCCAGTAATTGAACATTGGTCTTCTCTTTTCTTAACAACTGGTGGTCAATAGCGACGCGTCTCAACCAGATATTGTCTGACAGGCTCCATTGGAGGATTATTTTTTCCAGTTCCTGCTTCTCATACACCAAACTCCCTACTACTCGATCTAGGATATCCACCGTATCCCACCAAGACTTGGTAACAACCAACTGCTCTAGCTTAGGCAAATCGCTGTCCTTTAGATAAGACTGCATTGCTTTCAAATAATTGGCAGCCACATACTGGTATTCTCTATACTCTTTTTCCCAGCAAGTATCTAAAAAATCCCAATCGATGGCCCTTGTTTTTTTCGCTTTTGGAAAGTATTTTTTATAGAGTTTATTTCTTTCAGGCGCCGCAATGCCTAGAAAGGAAAATTGATGGCGCATATAGGCTTCCATGGGCCCTGCCTTTTTTGAATCTTTTGCTGCTTCTATCTCAACAAGTAAATCTGTTAGACTCATCTAAAAATCCTCATGCCCCACCAAGTGGTGCTGAAAGGCATAGACTGCAGCCTGGGTACGATCGCTGACTTCAAGTTTGGCAAGAATGTTAGACACGTGCGTCTTGACCGTCTTGAGAGAGATAAAAAGTTCATCTGCGATGCGCTGATTTTCGTAGCCCTTGGCGATGAGTTGAAGAACATCTCGCTCACGCGCAGTCAAGTCCTCATGTAGTTCTATGTGATTGCGGTGGTATTCGACCTTCTTGCTGACCTCTTGCTCAATGGCCAACTCGCCAGCAGCCACCTTACGGACAGCATGGAGTAGTTCGTCTGCACTTGATGTCTTAAGCATATAACCTTTAGCACCAGCATTTAAGACAGGCATGATTTTTTCATTGTCCAAATAAGAGCTCACAATCAAAATCTTGGCTTCAGGCCATTCTTTGAGGATGGCTAAGGTCGCGTCAATTCCATTCATCTCAGGCATGACAATATCCATGACAATGACATCTGGACGCAATTCCAAGGCCAAGTCAATGCCTTGAGACCCGTTTGCCGCCTCACCCACAACTTCTACATCGTCTTGGAGGTCAAAGTAGCTTTTCAAGCCCAATCGGACCATTTCATGATCATCTACCAGTAAAATTCTCATCTTTACTCCTTTATCATTCCTTATCTAGCAAGGGAATACGGATATCAACTGCCAGCCCTTGCTTGGGAGCTGTCAAGAGTTGAACTGTTCCAGCCATATCTTCAACCCTCTCTTTGATATTGCGAAGTCCATAACTCAAGTCATCGAAGTTCCCCAATTGGAAACCAATCCCATTGTCCACCACCTTCAGTTGCAATTCAACATCTGTCTGATAGAGATAGACATCCAAACAAGAGGCCTGAGCATGGCGGAGGGTATTGCTGATTAACTCTTGCAGGATACGGAAGATATGCTCCTCGATTTTCTTGGGTAATTTCGTCACATTTTGCTTAAGACTAACCTTGAGATCGCTCTTGTCCTCAAGCTCTTTTAGGAGAATTTGAATCCCTTCTATCAAGCTCTTCTGTTCCAATTCAACTGGTCGCAAATGCAAGAGCAAGACCCGTAAATCCTTCTGGGCGGTTTCTAAAATAGCTGTGACACTCTGCAACTGGGTCTGCATCTTTTTTCTATCCAATTTCAAAGACTGTTGACTGACACCTGACAAAATCATGTGGGCCGCAAACAACTCCTGACTGACTGTATCGTGCAAATCCCTAGCAATCCGCTTCCGTTCCTTCTCAATGATTTCCTCTTCCTGAGCAAGACTGTGATTTTCAGCTTTTTGAAGAGCCTCTGTCAAGAGGTTAAGTTTACCTGACAAGGACTTGAAACTGGCATCCAAATCTGGATCTGCAACCTGAACCACTTCTTGTCCTGCCAACAAACGCTTGAGATTAGCCTGCATTTTTCTTAGAGAAAGCTCTTCAACACCTCTCCAAAACAGGGCTAAGAGAAATGTCATGGACATGCTGAATACCAACAACAAAAAAATAAATTTTTCTGTTTTTTCGACATCGTGCAGGAAAATAGACCAGTCAAAGTCAAGGATTTCCAGCAAGCTGTGGGAGAAAAATAAGACAAACAGGAAGGAGGTGAGAGCAATAATTACATAGGCTTGTTTTTTCATCCCCTAATCACCTCAACATCCCCAATCATAGTGGTCAAGAAAATCTTGACACTCTTGTTACTCTTGAGATAGTCTTTCGTTTCCTGATGATAATGTTCATTGCGGAGGGCTCGCTTGGGCTGGTTGAAAAAAGTCAAATCACCATAGAGACAGTTAACGCTGAGGCTGACTTCCACATCTACAGGTACGATGATTTTGGTCGTACCTACCATCTTTCTGAGAATAATGACATTGTCATGATTGGTTAAAATCACCCTCTCCAGATGAATAGTGTCCTTGCCCATGAGGCGAAAAAGATTGATATCATCAAACTGGCAAGTCTGGTAACTTGAAAAATGATGGAGATTCCCAAACCAACGATTTTTCTCCTTCTTAACCGTCACCACCTCTTCAAACACCAAATTTGTCTGCTCTTTTTCCTGGTTCATCATCGGATAAAGAAGAAAGAGGCTATAGATGACCGCAACAAAAATAGCTAAAATCACAAAAGGATTGAGCATGACGATGAAAAAGAAGAGAATGGTTGCCACCACCAAAAGAAGGTTATTTCCCTCTTTTCCAGTGTAATAGCGAATCAAAAGTAAAAAGAGGAATAGAATCAACAGAAAACGCGAAAAATGCTCTGAAACCATCAAAATCAGAGCTCCCGTCAAAAGACAGGCTTCGATAAATAAAAAGATTTTAAATTTTCTCATAGGTTGATCCTCTCCCTTCTATTTTATCACAATTCAAAAAAGTCACCTCGGTCTGAGGATGGAAAAAAGGCGCTGGTTACGCCTTTTTCATCTGATCATTTGCTTCTTTTAATTTTCCATAAAGAAGATAGTCTACTTTTTGCAGATCTGCTATGGTGGCACAATTAAGGGCACACATAATCAAACGCAGATCATCTTTCCAGCCTTGGACAATGCCGATCACTTCTTCAACTGTGTAGCTTTCAATCAATTCCAGAACTGTTCGAGACAGTCCCACAGCCTTTGCGCCAAAGACCAAGCACTTAATCATATCCAGTGGATTCCGAACCCCTCCACTGACCAAGAGTTCAACCTTGTCTTTCCAGTCTTGGGCATTGAGAAGAGCCTGCATGGTGGACTGGCCCCATTGATTGAGATAATCACGCTGACCACTGCGACGGTTTTCAATATAGGCAAAGCTGGTACCACCACGACCTGACAGGTCAAAGGTTCGAACGCCCAATTCATAGGCTCTCTCGATGGTCTTCACATCCATTCCAAAGCCCACTTCCTTTAGGACAATAGGAACAGGGATTTGCTTGCTATAGTCTGCTAGATTCGATTGCCAGCATCTGAACTTCCTTTCTCCCTCTGGCATGAGTAATTCCTGCATAACATTGACGTGCACTTGCAGGAGAAGGGGATCCATCTCTTCTACAGTCCGAAGTCCCAACTCAACAGGCTTGTCCAATCCAATATTGGTTCCAAGAAGGAGATTTGGATGGCTAGACTTGACAGAAAAAGAGTCATCTGCTGGATCTTTGAGGGCTGCGCTATAAGAACCCGTTACAAATAAAATACCACAGGCTTCCGCCACCTGAGCCAGCTTTTGATTGATTTCTCTTCCCTTATCACTTCCACCCGTCATAGCATTGATATAAAAAGGAAAGTCCCACTTTCGACCAGCAAATTCTGTCGAAAGATTGATTTCATCCAGATCGTAAAGAGGCAAGGAAGAATGAATCAACTCCACCTCATCAAAGCTATTATAGGAACTTTTCTGCTCAAGGGCATAGCGGATGTGCTCATCCTTACGATTTGTCGTCATGTCCTATCCTTTCTTGGTATAAGAGCTCAATCCCCAGATCGGCCCAACGGTTTTTTAGGGTTTCAGTTGATTGCTCATCAAAACTCAAGGCAATACCACAATCACCACCACCAGCGCCGCTACTCTTAGCAACAGCTTGCAAATCTTGACTGGCTTCTTTCAACTGTCTAAGCGAAGGAGTGTAAATATCTGCGCTCAAGCCTTCTAAGAGCTTGCTGGCTACTTCTACTTGCTCGATCACTTTTTCGGCTTTTCCTTGCTCCAAGGATTCTACCAAAGTAGCTACCGTTGCTTTTGAGGAACTTAAAAAATTCTGATTGATGTTTTGCTTGATTTGCTGGACCATGTGACTCGATACAGCCACTTCCTTGGTCCATCCCACTAGGAAATCACATTCTAGGGCAGGTTGTACGTGTGAGATTGAAAAGCCCCAATCACGCTCTAAAACAGTCGCTAAGTTTTCTTCTTCCAACCAAGCAGCCACCTTCTGGCGATTAAATGACTGGTAAAGAACCAATTCCTCTGCCACAATACAGGCAATGTCCCCCATAGAACCATTGTCTCCTCGCTTGATCAAGACAGCGCTAGCCAACTTGAACAAGAGCTCCTGATCAACCGAAACATCATACAGAGCTAGCAGAGCCTTGATGACCAAAACAACGACACTACCGCTAGAACCTAGACCAAACTTTTTCCCTTCCCGTTCCATTTTTCCTCGGATTTCTAAAGAAAATGGTCGCAAAGTCTGCCCACGATCGGCGAGGAAGTCATTCATCAAAGCAATCGTTTCTTGAATCAAGCTGTAGTCAGGATTTGGTGTCAAATCCACTGCGAAATCAAACATATCTGAGTAAATACGGTAACTATCAGAAAAAGCAATCTCGCCCTTCATATAGATAGGAATGGCCTTTATCAAGGCCAACTGCCCTGGCTCTAAAATAGCATATTCACCTGCCCAATAGAGCTTTCCGCAAGTTTTAACAGCAATCATCTTGGCTCAAATCCTTTGTTTTTGATACAATCAAGCGATAACGTTGACCGAAGATTTCTGATAAATGCTCCAAGTCTTTCTCTTGACAGAGGACTTTGACATTGGGACCAGCATCCATAGTAAAGTAGCAGGCTTCTCCTTGCTCACGAAGCTGGCGGACAAAGTCCATTGCTTCATAGCTTGCATCCGTCAGATAAGAAAAGGCTGGTGATGCTGTTTTGGTCGTAGCGTGCATAGCCAGGGCATTTTTCTCCGTTAATTCCCCAACCTTGGCAAAATCATTTTCCTTGAGATAAGCCAGCATATCCTGATAGTCCTTCTCAGACTGACGCACCCAGTCGTCAAAAGTCGTCGAAGTTTCCACACAAAGTTTCATACCGTCACGGCTAGAAATTGGTTTTTTCTTGTCCTCCAGCACCAACATAATCATAGCTAGTTTCAAGTCTGTCTCTACAGGGTAAATTTCTCCACTATCCTTATCCCAGGCTCCTAGCGGTCCATAAAAACTCCGAGAAGAAGATCCTGAGGCAAACTTAGCCTCCTGTGCCAACTGACTCCGATTTAAACCAAGCTTGAAATAAGCATTACAAGCCTTGACCAAGGCAGACAAACCACTAGAACTTGATGACAAGCCCGCTGCGGTAGGCATATTGTTTTGAGTATCTATACGGACAAAGCCCTCACCTTCTGGACGGTAACGGTCAATAATCTTGCTCATCTTGGCATGCTCCGCCTCATTTTGTAGCTGACCATTGATATAAAAGGCATCAGCTGTCGCATCCGTCGGTAGAGATGACAAAGTCGTCTCCGTGTACATATTCTCCAAAGTCAAAGAAATACTGCTAGTAGCAGGCACCATCTCTTTTTCTTTTTTCTTTCCCCAGTATTTGATAATGGCAATATTTGCGTAGGAACGTACTGTTACAGGCTCTCTATCCATGTCTGAACAGCTCCTTTCTCTTCTAATTTTTCTGCTAGTTCTTGAGCTTGTGTCAAATCAGCTGCCAAGGCTATGATACAGCCTCCTAGCCCACCACCGCTCATCTTGGACCCCAGAGCACCATGGCTAAGAGCCGTTTCAACTAGAGAATCTGCCTCAGGGCTACTGACACCAATTTCTTTTAGATGTAAATGCGCTTGACTAAGGATTTGTCCCAGCCCTTCAGCATTTTTTCGTGAAATCGCATCCTCTGCCTGCTGGGTCAATTCTCCCAAGGCATGCAAAAACGGCAGGGCATCCTTGCCCTTGTTTTGAACCACTTGGATGGCTTCACGAGTATGACCATAAACACCGGTATCGGCAATCACCAAATAGGCGGATAAATCCATCTCAAGTTCTGTAAATCCTACGTTCTTAATAAAGCGAATAGGCTGGTCACTGAGACAGGTCTTGGCATCCAAACCACTCGGATTCATATGGGCAATCATCTCAGCCCGATTGACCAAGATTTCTAGTACATCATGAGGCAGTTCTGCCTGATAGTAGTCAAATACCGCACGAATGGCCGCTATGCTGATAGCTGCTGACGAACCCATTCCCCGTTTTTCAGGAATAGCCGAGTCAATCTCACAGCGAATGCAGGCTTCTTTGATATTCAAATACTCCAGAGAAGCATAAACTGCCATGGACAAGGTATCCTCCTCATAGAGACGCCAAGGACTCGCTGCAGGAACTACCTTGCAAGTCACCTCCACCTCCAAAAGAGGCAGGGAGATAGCAGGATAACCGTAAACGACCGCATGCTCCCCTATTAAAATAATCTTACTATGTGCCTGACCGACACCAACTTTTTTTGTCATTTTTTCCTTTTGCTAGACGAAAAAGCCGTCACATTTTTTCATACAAGTATTTATTCTCTCCTATCTATTTTATTATATTTTCACAAAAAAAGCGATTGTTTCCTTCACAATCGCCTCTTTCATTATTGAACCCATTCGCCATTATAATTGACAGAATAGCCATCTACGGTCGTATTCACTGCCAAGGCACCTGAGCTATAAGCGTAGTACCATTTACTACCGACCTGGAACCAGCCTGTTGCCATAGCTCCTGATGAACGAAGATAGTACCACTTGTTACCAAGATATTGCCAACCTGTTTGCATATCACCATTTGACTGGTCTAAATAATACCAAGTTGAACCTTCCTGATACCAACCAGTCGCCATGGCTCCTGATGAACGGAGGTAGTACCACTTATTGCCAAGATATTTCCAACCAGTTTGCATTGCAGCACTTGTTGGATCTAGATAGTACCAAGTTGAGTTATCATTTGTCCAACCATGCACTAGCTCCCCAACCGTTAAACTGTCGATACGAGCATCGAAGCTACCATCCTTCTGTAAATAATACCAGTGTCCCTCATCATAAACCCAACCAGTTTTTAAAGTGTGATAGCTACGCTGATCTTCAAAATAATAGACTCGTTTCTCTGCTGGACTATCATATTGTTCCCCATGATGTTTGTTGGTATTGGTAGCAGTTTTTGCCTCTAAAACTTGCTTGCCAACAAATTCTTGTAGGACACCATCTTGTCCAAAGTAGTACCATTGTGGCATTGGCATAGATTCTAATCTCAAACCATTTGGGTAAGGACCAATTGTACTACCTTTAGATGGAAACGGGATATATTGCCAGCCGACAACCATTTCTCCTGATACATGATCAAAATAATAGGTCTTGCCATCAATCACTCGCCAGGCCTTTTCTTTGATGTCACCCTTCTTGTAGTAGGTTCTACCATTTTCTTGGACAAATTTCCAACCTTCTGAATCAGCATCATCCGCCAATACTGCACTTGTTGCTAGCAAACCGAAGAAAAAAACTGCTAATGCGATTTGCATCAATTTTTTTATTATTTTCATTAGACCTATCCTCCATAGCTGATTGTAGCAAATACAAAATCGCATGTCAATATATAGAACACCCCTCAAAAAAGCAGTTACATAACTGCAACTGCTTTTCTATTCTTGCATGGTGTAACCGACACCACGAACGGTTTTAATGTAGCTTTTCTGACCTTTTACATCAAGCTTGCTACGTAGATAACGGATATAGACATCCACGATATTTGTTTCGGTCGCACTTTCATACTTCCAGACACTTTCCAACAACTGCTCACGAGTCAGAACTTTCTTGCTTCCCATAAGAGTAGCCAAAAGGTCATACTCACGACGGGTCAGAGCAATCATCTCCTCGCCACGATAAACGGTATGATGTTCTACATCCATACGCAGATTGCGATAAGACGTCGGAACCTTCATCTGACTACAGTGTTGGTCGATGAAGTCCCGACCTCGGAAAATCGCTGAAATACGAGCTACTAGATTCTCAATAATAACTGGCTTATAGATGTAAGAAACGGCAAAGCGTTGGATTGTATCAATCTGATCTTGCAATTCTTCACGATGGTCCAAGACCATGATGACTGAGGCTGGCTTAGTACGACTCAGCTTATCTGCAAAATCCTGGGCTGTCATATCCCCCAGACGAGCATTCAATAAAATCAAGTCATAGTCTGTCTGAAGAGCCATGGAGAGGGCTTTTTGCCCCTCCTCAACCTGATCAACTCGGTATTGCTCTTTTTGGAGTTCCAAACTTAAAAAATGAGCTAGATTTCGTTCTTTCTCAAGTAATAAAATCCGTTTCCCCATGGCAGACCTACTTATTTTTCGTCATACCAAGAGTAGTGGAATGTTCCTTCTTTGTCTTTACGTTGGTAAGTGTGGGCACCAAAGTAGTCACGTTGCGCTTGGATCAAGTTAGCTGGAAGGTCAGCTGAACGGTAGCTATCAAAGTAAGTAATAGCTGCTGAGAAAGTTGGCACTGGCACACCAGCTTGAACAGCAAGAGCTACGATATCACGCACTGCTTGTTGGTACTTAGCAGTAACATCCAAGAAGTACTCATCCAAAAGAAGGTTAGCAAGATCTGCATCACGGTTGTAAGCATCTGTAATCTTTTGCAAGAAACGAGAACGGATGATACAGCCATCACGCCAGATAGATGCGATATCTGCAAATGGCAAGTTCCAGTTGTTTTCTTTAGAAGCTACACGCAATTGCGCAAAACCTTGTGCGTATGAAATGATTTTTGAGAAGTAAAGGGCTTGACGGATCTTTTCAATCAACTCAGCCTTGTCTCCTTCAAATTTGAAGTCAGCTGGTTTTGGAAGAACCTTGCTAGCATGCACACGTTCTTCTTTGTAAGTAGAGATGTAGCGAGCAAATACTGATTCAGTGATGAGTGACAATGGCACACCAAGGTCAAGTGATGATTGGCTAGTCCATTTACCAGTTCCCTTGTTACCTGCAGCGTCAAGGATGTAGTCTACGATTGGTCCGTCTTGGCCTTCATCATCTTTACGGCTCAAGATATCAGCTGTGATTTCAATCAAGTAGCTGTCCAATTCACCCTTGTTCCACTCAGTAAAGATTTCAGCCATATCTTCTGCTGAAAGGCCTAGCAAGTGTTGCATCAAGTCATAACTTTCTGCGATCAATTGCATATCACCATACTCGATACCGTTGTGAACCATTTTCACATAGTGACCAGCTCCATCAGGACCGATATAAGTCACACATGGTTTGCCATCTTCTGGTGCTTTAGCTGAGATTTCTTCAAGAACATCCGCAACCAATTCGTAGGCCTCTTTTTGTCCACCAGGCATGATGGAAGGACCTTCTAGGGCACCTTTTTCACCACCAGAAACCCCAGTACCGATAAAGTTGATACCTGAGTTTGCCAACTCTTCATTACGACGGATTGTATCTTTGTAGAAAGTGTTTCCTCCGTCGATCAAGATATCACCCTTATCAAGGTGTGGAAGAAGGGCTTGGATAGTAGCATCTGTACCAGGTCCAGCTTGAACCATGAGCATGATACGACGAGGTTTTTCGATTGAGTTTACAAAACTTTCAACGTCATAGCTTGGTACAAAGTTCTTTTCAGGATGGCAAGCAATTACATCTTCAGTTTTTTCTTTACTACGGTTGTAAATAGCAACTGTGTAACCACGAGATTCAATATTAAGGGCAAGGTTACGACCCATTACGGCCATACCAACAACACCAAAGTTAGCTTTTGTCATTTGACACTCCTCTTGTTTAATTTGTTTTATTTTATCATTTTTACTTTTGAAAAGAAAGAATTTTGTAACGACTGCTTAGTAGTCCAAGTCATCCGCATGTCCAGAACCATTTCCAACAAAGTATCCTGTCTTACAGTTAAGGGTAAAGAGATAGGTTCCATCTGGCTTGTAGAGGTTGTAATAACCATTGCCATTAACGATATTAACACGTTCAAGGATATATTGGTTACCAGTGATATAACCACGTGAACGTGAAGTCGCTAGAATTTGTTCTAAGACACCATCCGCGAAATCCCAGGCAGAATTATTGCTATCATCAATAGCAGACTGGTTATAAGAAACACGACTCGCACTTCTTTGAACAGCAACTCCTGCACTTGAGACACCCATATTGACTTCACTGCGGGTACTTCTAGTTTCAGTTGATGCAGTATTTGAACTACTTGGGCTTGTTTCACTAGCAGTATTTTCACTTGCTTGACGAGAACTTGAGCTGCTAGTTTCACTTGAACTTGAGCTTGAGCTTGAAGCACTTGTTTGCTGGCTCTTACCAAGACTGATAGCCTTATCTAGAACTTTATCAAGCTCCGTATTTCCAGTTTTAATATCTGTAAATTTAGCATCTGATTTAGCTTTAGCGTTAGTATCCAAGACACCATCCACAATAGCTGGCTTCTCAAATTGAGCATTGACATCTTGAATGGCCTTGATTTGCGTTGCTAGACTATCATACTTCGATTTGGCAAGGGTATGTTCGCGACTACCTTCTAGCTTATCAAGCAAGGTTTTCAGTTGGCTCAGTTTATCAAACTGGCTATTCTTCAAAGCCGTTTTGTTGCTATCTGTATAGAAGGCATCATACAAATTATTGAATTCTTCCGCATCTGACTGCGTGTTTGTAGTTGATTGAGAAGTTTGGATTTCCTTGGTTGAACGAGCCACTTGACGATAAACATAATAACCAGTTCCAAGGATAAGAACCACTAAGGCTGCTAGAATACCGTAAAGCACCCATTTCTTCTTACTTTTTTCATCTTCACTATCTGTGACTCGAGAACGTGTGAGAGCCTCTTCCGTTCCAACTAATGGTACCTCTTCCTTCTCAAATTCTTCGACAGGGATAACTTCTGAATCGCGTGTGAATTCTAAATCATCGAACTGACTCAAGTCATCTTCTGGTACTGAGGACTCATCTTCTGTTGCCTCACGAATCTCTTGAAGCAAATTATCCAGAGTCTGAGTCTCCTCTACCTCTTCTTTTTCAACTAAATCATCCTTGCTAAACTGACGTGTTTCAAACTTATCTGCCTCAATTTCATCTTTATGTTGTTTCACATACTTGTCCAAGATAGAATCTCCAGGCAACACACCTGCTTCCACCTCTTCATTTTTTCGCATGGCTTCTCCAACCGTTAGCTCTTTGGCATCACCAAAATCAAATTGCGCTTCTTTATGTTCTGTTTTATGACGATTCCGTCTTTTCTTACTCATGAGTTTTCCTTCCTACTTTACATCCTGACGTTTCACACGCTGACCAAAATATTGATACAAATCAACTTTTAAAGTTCCATTGTACAACTTCCGTTTCTTATCCGCCTGACTACCGTACTTGGTCTCAAAGGCTTCATCACTGGTTAAGATAAACTTGCTCCACGTTTTCAGCGGTGCAAATACTTGACCCATTTCAGCATAAAGCTTGGTAACTCCTGCATCATCTGACAAGCGTTCACCATAAGGTGGGTTAGAGATAATCACTCCATTTATTTTATCAGAACGCAAATCCTGAACGCGCATCTGCTTAAAGGTAATATCTCCTGCAACCCCTGCTGCCTGAGCATTGGCCTTAGCAATTTCCACCATACGTGCATCGATATCACAGCCCATGATATCTAGCTCAAGCTCACGATCCACTTTCTTAGCCGCTTCTGTACGCACTTCTTGAATCAGTCGATCGCTAATCCAGTTCCATTCCTCAAAGGCAAAGGAGCGACGAAGACCAGGAGCCATCTTTCTGGCAATCATAACTGCCTCGATACAGAAAGTTCCTGAACCACAGGTCGGATCAATCAAGGGCTTGTCTGGATACCAGTTAGAAAGTTGCAAAATGGCTGCTGCCATATTTTCCTTTATAGGAGCGCCACCTTTTTCCGTACGATAACCACGTTTAAAGAGGCTAGTCCCTGTCGTATCAATCATGACAGTTGCTATGTCTTTGAGAATAGAGACCTCAATCTTAAACTCAGGACCATTCTCCATCAGAGGAACACCTTCTGGACGGGCATAGTGTTTCTGCAACTTTTTAACAACAGCCTTCTTTGAAATAGCCTGAACACTGGGTTCATTGTGTAGTTTAGATTTCACACATTTGGCTTTTGAAATCGGAAAACGAGCCCCAAGTGGTAAATAATTTTCCCAATCTAGAGCGAAAATTCCCTGAAACAGCTCCTCAAAAGTCTTAGCTGGAAAAGTTCCTACGATGATCTTGATACGATCTGCTGCCCGAAGCCAAAGGTTGGTTTCGATAATAGCTCTCACGTCTCCTTGAAAACGAACACGTCCATTTTCAACCTGACAATCGTAGCCCAACTCTCGCACTTCTCGTCCAACAACAGCTTCAAGACCCGCTGCAGCAGTAGCGATTAAATTAAATTCTTTTTTCATTTTCAGTCTTATAAGACCTTTCTATATGTCCACTTTAAAAAATGAGGTTGAGAAAGTTTTCTCAGCCCCAACCTATATGCAATTTTCTATAAGCCATGTTTTGTTCCAGAAGTGACTAGGACCACTTCCTTCGATAATCATCTGTCTACCACTAACAACTTACAGCTGATAGCAGTCAGAGTACTACGTTCGTTTCCGTGTACTCCATGCCCCGACCGAAATTTGGGTTGCTAGCTTGAGGGGTTTACCGCGTTCCACTCTCTCTGTTTCCAGAAAGACTCCGTCACTGTGGCACTTTCAAGCCTACTCTGACCTATCCAAGGACTTAGCCATTTCAACTGCCGTAACGATTTCTCGTCCCTAGGCTTATGGATTCGCCTAGCACAAACACTACAGGCATCACAGCCTGTGCTAGCATGGACTTTCCTCATGAAAAGAAATTCTCCTCACGCGATTATCCAAAAATTGCACTTTTCAAATAAGCTCTTATAGATCAGAGTTATCCAAAATTTGTTTACCAAATACTTCTTTCTCAAGACGATTCAAGCGTTTCAAAATATCAAAATTCGTCATAGAAGTTGTTGCTGTCATTTCAAGTGGTTCTGCTTGAACCGGTGCAGATTCAGGTTTGCGAGATAATTCTTCCTTCAACTCTGCAATTTCTTGACGGAGAGACTTGACTAAGGCAGCATAAGTTTCATAGTCCTTGATGACATCGTCCAAAAATTCATCAACTTCAACCTTACTATACCCACGGACTTCACGTCCAAACTCTTGCTCGAAAATATCTTTCGCTGAAAAAATAATACCTGCCATCTCTCTCTCCATTCTCGGTTTCTAATAGTATTATTATATAAAAAAAGGCAAACAAAAATCAAGGTCAAAGGCTTACTTTTCAGAAAAATTTTCTACTAGCTCATTTAAGTCTTCAAACGTTAACCTTTTTATGCGATAACCTTCCTGATTTTTCATCAAATTGTCTATAAATTTTAATTTGGTCTCATTTTCTGGGTCATAGAAAAAATAAGCTAAATCAGTATTTTCCAGTAAAAATCGTTGGTAGTCTCGTAGTTGCCCCATATGCTCATATTTAGGATAGGCATATTTGACAAAATCGACCTGCTTAAATTGGCTAAGTTTAAGCTGATTCGCTTCATTCCAATTTTCCCCGTGTGTTTCAAAATCAAAAATGGTCGCTAGGTTGAAATCATATTCGTCTTTCATTTCATTTGCGACATCCAGAACCCAGGATTCAAATCCCAAATTCCCTGTAAAGACCAGCCAGTTAATCCCTTCTTCTGCTAAACTTTCTAAATCACGGTGAATGGCTTTCTTTATAATTTTTAACCTGATATCTTTTTCATTAAACAAACCCAAGTCAAAATTAGAATATCCCATAATTAAAGCTGTAGTCATTTTTACACCTTTCTTTCTATTTTTATGGTATAATAGAGTGATGTTATTGTACCAATAAGGAGAAATATGGTCAACTATCCTCATAAAATTTCATCAAAAAAAAGCCAAACATCCATTTCTCAACCAAAAAATTTCGCAAATCGAGGAATGACTTTTGAAAAGATGATCAACGCTACAAACGACTACTATCTGACGCATGGAATGGCAGTTATCCATAAAAAACCAACGCCTGTTCAGATTGTTCGAGTAGACTATCCTCAACGTAGTCGAGCCAAAATTGTAGAAGCCTATTTTAGACAAGCTTCCACAACAGATTACTCTGGCGTATATAGAGGACATTACATTGACTTTGAAGCCAAGGAAACACGACAAAAGAATGCTATTCCAATGAAGAACTTCCATCTTCACCAGATTCAACATATGGAACAAGTTCTAGAACAGCAAGGCATTTGCTTCGTACTGCTTCATTTTTCTTCTCGACAAGAAACTTATTTGTTGCCGGCACTTGATTTGATTCGCTTTTATCATCAAGATAAGGGCCAAAAATCAATGCCACTTGGATATATCAAAGAATACGGATATTTAGTAAAGCAAGGAGCTTTCCCTCAAATTCCCTATCTCGATATTATCAAAGAACATTTACTAGGTGGTAAAACAAGATGAATAAACAAACCATTCTGCGATTCTTAAAGTATATTGGAATTACATTTCTTACCTTATTTATCGCATTATTTCTATTAGGTGGAGGTGTCTTCCTCTACTTTGTTAGCAAGGCCCCAGCCTTATCTGAAAGTAAATTAGTTGCGACAACCTCTAGCAAGATTTATGACAACAAAAACGAACTGATTGCTGACCTTGGATCTGAACGTCGCGTAAATGCTCAATCAAATGAAATTCCTACTGACTTAGTCAAGGCAATTGTGTCTATCGAAGACCACCGTTTCTTTGACCATAGAGGTGTTGATACCATCCGTATCATGGGGGCGACATTGAGAAACCTCCAAGGGAAAGGAGGGCTCCAAGGAGCTTCAACCTTGACTCAGCAATTGATTAAATTAACTTATTTCTCTACTTCAACTGCCGATCAAACCTTGTCACGTAAAGCCCAAGAAGCTTGGCTAGCCATTCAATTAGAGCAAAAAGCAACCAAGCAAGAAATCCTGACCTACTACATCAACAAAGTCTACATGTCTAACGGTAACTATGGAATGCAAACCGCAGCCGAAAATTACTATGGAAAAGACTTGAAGGATTTAAGCTTGCCACAGTTAGCACTCCTAGCCGGAATGCCTCAAGCACCAAACCAATATGATCCATATTCCCACCCAGAAGCTGCTCTAGAGCGTCGTAACTTGGTACTTTCAGAAATGAAGGGACAGAAATATATCAGTGCAGAAGATTACGAAAAAGCTATTAATACGCCTATCACTGACGGTCTTCAAAGCTTGAAGTCAGCCAATAGTTACCCAGCCTATATGGACAACTACCTCAAAGAAGTAATCAACCAAGTCGAACAAGAAACAGGCTACAACCTTCTTACCACAGGTATGGAAGTCTATACTAATGTCGACAAAAATGTTCAACAGAGACTTTGGGATGTTTACAATACAGATGAGTACGTTGCTTATCCAGATGATGAACTTCAAGTAGCATCCACTATCGTGGATGTAACAAATGGCAAAGTCATTGCTCAGTTAGGTGCCCGTCACCAATCAAGTAATGTATCTTTCGGAATCAACCAAGCAGTTGAAACCAATCGTGACTGGGGTTCTACTATGAAACCCATCACTGACTATGCTCCCGCTTTAGAATATGGAGTCTATGACTCTACTGCAACTATAGTACATGATGTTCCTTATAACTATCCTGGCACTGATACTCCAGTCTACAACTGGGATCATGGCTACTTTGGAAACATTACAATCCAGTATGCTCTTCAACAATCACGAAATGTCACAGCCGTTGAGACTTTGAATAAGGTCGGTCTAGATAGAGCTAAAACCTTCCTTAATGGTCTTGGTATCGATTACCCAAGCATACACTATGCTAACGCCATTTCAAGTAATACAACAGAATCTAACAAACATTACGGTGCAAGTAGTGAAAAAATGGCTGCTGCTTATGCCGCCTTTGCTAATGGTGGTATTTACCACAAACCAATGTATATCAATAAAATCGTCTTTAGTGATGGTAGTGAAAAAGAATTTTCTGATGCTGGTACACGAGCTATGAAAGAAACTACTGCCTATATGATGACCGAAATGATGAAAACTGTTTTAGCTTACGGAACTGGTCGTGGAGCCTATCTCCCATGGTTAGCGCAAGCAGGTAAGACAGGTACTTCTAACTATACTGACGACGAAATTGAAAAGTATATCAAGAACACTGGCTACGTAGCTCCAGATGAGATGTTTGTAGGTTATACTCGTAAGTATTCTATGGCTGTATGGACTGGTTACTCAAATCGTTTAACTCCAATCGTTGGAGATGGTTTCCTAGTTGCTGCTAAGGTTTATCGCTCAATGATATCGTATCTATCAGAAGATGACCAACCTGGAGATTGGACGATGCCAGACGGCCTGTTCCGAAATGGAGAATTCGTCTTCCAGAACAACGCGAAGAACACATGGAATAATTCAGCAACACAACAAACACAAACGGTAGAAACTCCAAGCACAACAGCTGAAAGTTCAACTACACAGGCAAGTACGACGGTTGGTCAACAACCCAATAATGCTCCAGCAACTGATCCTAATCAAGGACAAGCTGGCCAGGCTGTTCAACCGACACAACCAGTACAACCAGCGCCACAAAATCCACAAGTTCAACAACCACAACAGTGAAATGAAAGAAAATCCTGAGAGTAAAAACTCAGGATTTTTTCTACAAAAAAAATTAGCTTCATAATCTTTGAAAGTGAAGAGAGGTTTCAACTTATTTTCGATAAACCAAAAGAAGTTAGCGAATAACTAACTTCTTTTTATCTTATTTCACATGTTTTGCGAGCTCTTCTTGCGCTTTTTTATTGGATTCTTCTTTTTCTTTCATCCATTTATCTTGAGCTTTTTGATATTCATCTGCTGTGACTGCCTTGTCTTGAAGTTCAAGGTATTTGTATCGGAGCGGATCGCTTGTCCCCTTGTTACCTGCGAAAGCGAAAGGTAAAGTAAATGGTACCATCTTAGACAAGATTGGACGCCCTGTACGAGATGTCGTTGGAATAACTAGGGCACTATCTGTCAACCAAGCTTGAGCTTCTGCATACTTGTTATACCGTTTTGTAACGTCTGTAGTTTCTTCCCCTGCTTCATTGACCATTTTATCATAATCATTGAGACCAACTTTCTTAGCCGCTTCATTGTCTTTTCCGGAATCAAATCCTAGGTAAGTTCTCGTATTTTCCCCTACAGAAGGCTTGATGATATCAAGATAAGTTGATGGATCTGAGAAGTCTGGTCCCCATCCAACGTTATCAGAAAGATCCCAATCCTCACCAGCAGCAGTTTGTGCAAATAAAGTAACATTCAATAGGTCATCTTTTTGCAATTGTTGAATATCAATAATGACATTATCAGTTCCTAAAGTCGCTTCTAAGGATTGTTTCATAGATTGGACACGTTGAACTTTTGTAGTTGCTGTTTGGTCAACAGGCATGTCTAGGTGAATTGGGAACTGTACTCCTTCTGCCTGAAGAGCAGTCTTAGCCTTAGCAAATTCTGCCTTTGCTTTCTCTGGATTATAGAGACCATCTTGGGCATCGGCAAGGTTCACATCCTTCCATTCATCCCCGTAAGTCACCAATTTTTCTTTGACCATATCACCAAAGTTTTTTCCATCTGCTTGAACAAATGTTGGTGGAACAAAGATATTACGTAAGATTTTGCTTGCTCCAGTTTGTCCATTTAGCTGAGAAGCATAGGCTGTACGGTCAAATCCAAAGGCAATAGCCTGACGGAAATCCTTGTTTAACAAAGCCTTTTTAGTTGAGGTCTTTTGTTCTTCACTAGTCTTAGAAGTATATTTATAGGACTGACGGTCAATGTTTGTTCCTACTACATAAGTCGTAGAGTCCTGTTGCGTATAGACAATATTGTCCTTCATCTCTTTCTCAAGTTCTGCGAAACTTGCACTTGTTGGATAGAGACGAGCTGCTGTAAGGCTACCGTCTTTAAAGTTTTCTGCAGGTTTACTAGTATCTTGACCATCCCAGAATGACAATTTGACCTTGTCAATATGGACATTGTCTTTATCCCAGTAGTTAGGATTTTTTGCAAATTCAACAGTAGATTTGGTCACAATAGATTTCAACAAATAAGGACCATTATACAAGATACTGCTTGGATCTGTTGCTTTGGCAAAATCATCCCCTTTTGAGTTCAAAAACTCTTCATTGACTGGTGCTAAAACACCCATTGTTGTTTTAGAATTCCAAAAACTTTCAGGTTTGTTCAAAGTGTATTGGACTGTTTGATCGTCAAGAGCTTTAATCCCAACTTGAGAGAAATCTTTATTCTCCCCTTTAGCGTATGCATCCAAACCTTTAATTGAATCCTGTACCAAGTAAAGAGCTTCAGATTTCTTATCTGTCGCATATTTAAGACCTGTCACAAAGTCCTGTGCCTTAACAGGAGCATATTCTTCTCCTTCTGATGTGTACCACTTGGCATCCTGACGAATCTTATAAGTATAAGTCAAGCCATCTTTAGAAACTGACCAGTCCTCTGCCATTGAGGGAATAAGGTTCCCGTATTTATCATTTTCAAGCAATCCATCAATTACATTACTAGTAATGTCAGCAGTCGCTGCCTTACCAGTTGTTAAGTAGTTGAGATTATCTGGGTCTGTCTCGTAGGTAAATGCAAAAGTCTGCTCACCTTTAGTAGCAGAACCACCAGAACAAGCTGCTAAGACACCAGCTGCTAATAAAGTGACTCCCGCAAGAGCCAATACTTTCCTTGTTTTCATCGTATTCTCCTTTGTTTTTCTATCCATTATAGACCCTTTTTAAAGTCCTGTCAATAGAATTTTCTGAATTTTAGAAAATTATTTTTTAAACAATAACTTTGCAAAAATATGAATAATATTAAAAATACCTCAACTACATTAGGTAGTCAAGGAATTATCAATCACATTTCTAAATAGCAACTAATTAGCAGTTGTAGTTCTTTAATCTAACTCATTTCGTACACACTGTAAAGCTGCTCCAATTACTTGGTGCATATCGTAATAACGATAGTGTCCTAAACGACCACCAAAGATAACATTGCCTTGCTCATCAGCCAATTTTTTATATGATTTATACAAATGATTATTACGATCATTATTAACTGGATAATACGGCTCATCACCTTTTTCCCATGTTTTCGAATGTTCTTTCGTAATGATAGTCTTTGGTTGAGTCCCAAACTCAAAATGTTTGTGTTCAATAATGCGAGTATATGGAGTTTCTGAATCCGTATAGTTCACAACTGCATTTCCTTGGTAATTCTCCATATCCAAGGTCTCATTTTCAAAACGAAGACTACGGTACTCTAGTTCACCTAATTTATAATCAAAGAATTCATCAATCATACCAGTAAAGACAATCTTAGGAAAATCTTTCAGATATTGCTCTTTATTCTCAAAAAAATCAACATTTGTTTCTACATCAATGTTTTCATGATCCAACATTTTTTCAACTATTTGAGTGTATCCACCAATTGGAATCCCTTGATAGGTATCATTAAAATAGTTGTTATCATAGGTCAGGCGTACTGGCAAACGGCGAATGATAAAGGCTGGAAGTTCCGTAGTTGGCTTGCCCCACTGTTTCTCTGTATAGTCTTTGATTAATTTTTCGTAGATGTCTGTACCTACAAGAGAAATAGCCTGTTCTTCCAAATTTTCAGGAGTTTTGCCATTTAAAACAGCACGTTGCTCATCAATCTTAGCCTGTGCTTCTGCTGGCGTCACAACTCCCCAGAGTTTATTGAAGGTATTCATATTAAAAGGTAAGTTATAAATCTCTCCCTTATAATTTGCAACTGGAGAGTTTGTGTAACGGTTAAACTCTGCAAACTGATTCACATAATCCCAAATCTCCTTATCAGAAGTATGGAAAATATGAGCACCATACTGATGAACTTGAATTCCTTCCTCTTCACGAGTATAGATATTACCCGCGATATGATTTCGTTTTTCAATGACTTTTACTTTTTTTCCTTTTAAGGCTGCTTCATGGGCAAATACTGCACCAAAAAGACCAGCACCAACGACAAGATAATCGTACATTTTTTCTCCTTTTATTTTTTAACAAACTGTTGTCTCAATTCTGCAAGATTGATAACTTTCAGCGATAAAATAATGATTAAATATATTATCACGCCGATGATTGCATATACTAAAACATTTAAAGCGGGAGCAAATATTAACACAGGTTTCAGCAAATACAGCACACCATACATCATCACAGAAGCTAAAATAATCTTAAACATATTTCTAAGAATTGGAACTTCCTTAAGATAAGTTCGTGTATAATACAATTGAATGAACCACACAACGCTTTCTGTCAGTACAGAAGTAATTGCCGCACCAATATAGCCTAAATATGGAATCAATACTAGATTACACGCAATACTGAAAAATGCTGGAATCGTAGTTGAGACCATAAATTCTTTGTGTTTATTATGTGGAATCAAAATTTGAATCCCCATAATATTCGTCCATCCAATAAAGAATATATTCCAAACCATAATCATAATAGCATATTTAGCATCTTGAAATTCACTTCCTAAGAAAAATTGAACAAAATTATCATTCACAATTAACATTCCTGCAATAAGTGGAAAAATTACTGTATTATAAACTAAAAATGAAAATTCATAAAATTGATTTACTTTTTCCTTTTTACCTTGTGAAATCAAATTGGAAACATGTGGTAAAATTACTCCACTAAGTGTTGTAACAACTACCAATAATAGATTCACTAACTTATTTCCTTGTTCAAAAATCCCAACATCTCTTGTAGAAACCAAAGCACCTAGTAATGTACGATCTAACAAGGCATATAAAGACATTGCCACTTGAGGAATAAATAAAATGAATACAGGTTTTAGATGTTTGATACTATCATTTATAGAAAATACCGGTTTTTGTAACCATCTTTTAGCTGGTATCCACATTATTACTTGACCTAATAGTTCATAAAAAACAATTAAGAAAATATATAAATATAAATCAGATTCTTCTTTAATAAATATAAAGATAGAGACTGCTCCAATTAATTTAATCATCACACTTCGAAATGTAAGTGAACGAAAATCTTCGACTCCTTGGAATAACCATGATATATCAATAAATCTCGATAACAATGTGATTCCAAGAATATATGCAATTACATTATGAAAAGAATTATTTACAAGACATAGTAAAATGTATAAGCCAAGTGATATAAAAGAAAATACTAATTGAATACTATATATTTCCCAAAACACCTTAGAACGATTAGACGAATTAGAAGAAATTTCTTTTACTGCATAATTCCCTATTCCTAATGTTGCTAATAAAGCAAAATATGAAACAATTGAATTATAATATCCATAACTTCCTAATTCAGAACTAGTAAATACTCTTGTTACATATGGAGTTGTAATAAAAGGTAAGATTAACATCAAAATCTGATTGGAAAAATTATAAATATAATTTTTTATAACTTTCATTTTATTATTAACATTTCCTCCTTTAATTTTAGTTTAGTATATTAAATTTCTAAAATAATCCAAAACGTAACTTTATTCTACTTTTCAACATATGATATTTAAATATTATTTTTACAAAATGTTTTCTCGGAATCGAAGTATCATTATGCCACTTTACATGAGACAAACAAATTTCTTCCACTATGAATTTTATATTTTTAGATTCATTTTTAAAATATTTTCTAAAATGTGATACAGTTGGAAATATATCCATTTTTTTCATAGAAAATTTTGCCGTTGTAATCGAATTGGGTCGAACTCGATATCCATAAAGTTCAACAGGAATTTTCTTCCATTTTTTTGATAACACAATTAAATTGGGTGTTACTGCTAAATCTTCATAAATTTTTCCTTGTGGGAAAAAGTTTTCAGATAATAAACTTACACGAATCAATCTTGGAAAAACGGAAACTCTGATTCTTCGGTTAAGTGTACATTTTAATTTTTCTTCAGTAGTTTCTATGATAAATTCGTCTTCATCTGAACTTGAAAAAGTAGGTTGTCCATGCTCAATAATCGTAGCTACGTTTGCTTCTACAATATCAATATCATCCGCAATATGCTTGATTAAGTCTTCTAAAAAATTAAATGCCAAAACATCATCGCTATCCACAAATGAAACAAAATTTATAGTCTCTTTTTTCTCTAACTCTTTGAGTAAAAATTCAATCCCTCGATTTCTAGCACCACTTAACCCTTTATTTTTTTGATTAATTAATACAAATCGATCATCTACTAGATAAGTTTCAGCAATTTTTTTTGAAGAATCCGTTGATCCATCATTAATCATAATACAAATAAAATTTGGATAGGTTTGTTTCTGTATACTATCTAAACATTCCCTTAGATAATTTTCAACATTGTAAATTGGTACTATTATTGCTATTTTTCCCATTGTATTAATTTCTTATTTACCTTCCTCAGTATTTTTTTATAAAATTGTTCCAAGCCTTTAATATAGAAAAATTTTGAAGGATATAATTTATAGGTTTTTAAGTAATGATCATTAGGATAAGCATCTTTTGAATACTTGTTCAACCAATGATTAAACTGTTTATCATATTTATTGGTTTGTTTTTTTATCGCCATATACCTTTGTGCAATATGATGAAAAATCACTGTATGAATGTAATACATATATTCTTCTTTATCCGAATAATATTTCTCTAATAATTCGCAGATTGGAAATATATCCAATTGTTTTTCCACCGTGCTGCCCTTCATCGTACCCATTGGATTTGGTCGATAATAATATCCGTAGAAATCTAATTTTACAGCTTTACGGACTTTCTTCAATAGAGCTATACCAGTATATAAATCTTCGTAAATTAAATTTTCAGGAAACAACACATTTTCAATCAATGATTTTCGAATGAGTTTTGCTACTGGCTGATGCGTAATAGCCCAAGTATCAATACAAGCTTTTAAAACTTCCTCTCCATATCCTTCGAAAGAAATTTGAACATTAGAACACTTTTCTTCAATAAAAACATCTAGATTATCTGTAAAATCAGCTTCTACTATATCTACATCCTCTTGGATATAAGTTACTAAAAGTTCTAATAATCGAGGATGAATAATATCATCACTATCGACAAAACAAACAAATTCTCCTTTTGCTAAATTTATAGCTCTGTTTCTTGCTACACTTTGTCCTGAATTATTTTGATTGATTAAGTAAAAACGTTCATCCTCTAAATATTGTTCAGCAATTTCTTGAGAAGAATCTGTTGAACCATCATTTATCATAATACATTCAAATTTAGTAAACGTTTGATTTTTTATACTTTCCAAACATTCTCTTAAATAATTTTCAACATTATAAATTGGTACTATAATTGAAATTTTAGACTTCCATTCCATATTAAAGTTCCTCAACTTTCATATGAATAATCTTTTCTATCAATTCTGTCATTTCTGGATATTTTTCTAAATCAAACTTTCTCGAAAAAAGATGACCTTGTTTTTTCCCAAACTTTAATTGTTCAATATCGTGAGAAGAACTTGTCCAAGTATGTGGGCTTCCATCCCACCAATTTATATAACGGAGATTACCTTGAAAATCAGTAGGCTTATCATTTGTAGGTTCTATCGAATAAACTGAATCCAATAACTGATGTTTCTGTAAAATGGTAGGAATGAATAATTCATCATTTACTTTGCTATTTTTAAAAATGCTAGCAATCAATTTCTTTTCTTCTAGTAGTATATCTACAGCATTATTGTTAAGAGAACACCAATTAGAAGCATATTTCAATTCTAAATTAAACTTTTTGAAGCAATCAATTTTAAAAATTCTTTGCAGTTCAACTTCAAACTTTCTATAAACATTTAATACCAAGCGTAAAAAATTATTACTTACAGTTCTTGATGTTAACTGGGGAAACATTGTTTTAAATGCTACACGCTCATAGACTTTATTTCGAATATATAATTCATCAGAAACCATCGTTAAAAAATTATATTCTTTTCTGCTATCAAAAAAGTTATATATATTTTCTGCAGTATCTAAAGGTAAATCTACTCCCGATAACAAATGATACATACTGTAATTTTCTTGTTTATTTGCGGTTTCAAAAAGTTCTATCTCTGCTTCAACTAAAGAATAATCTCCCCAATAAATTGGTATTTCCCTTGTGAAGAATATGTTTGATTTCGTTACTTTTTTACTTATTTCATTTTTTTGTTTTTCAGTAATCATTGCTTTTTGATCAAATAAAATATAAAAATCATGTTTCTCATAATCTAATAGTGAAATCAAAAATTTTAACTGCTCTATTTTATTATGTGCTATGATTAAATAAGCTTGTTTCATATAACTCCTATTATTTTGATAAAATTATATTTATCGTCTTAAAACTTCACTCAAAGAAAAATGATGTAAATCAGAAAAATACTCAAATACATTCTTAGTAAGGATTTCCATTGTAGTAAAATCTACAAATCTTAGAAAATCTAAAAATTTCCTATTTCCGATAACCCCACCAATAAAACATAGGGTTAATACAATAAAAAATGGCAAATAATTCTTTCTAATACTCTGTGCTCTTTCAACATAAGTTTTATCATAAGCAATATATAAAACCATTGAAATACTTACTAATGGATATACAAACCAAATAAAACGATCTAGTATTGTTAAAAATGGAAGTACTGATAAAGTTAGTAAACAAATATACAAGACAAAAGAGAAATAAAGTTTCAGATTAAGATTCTTCTGAAAACGAAATATCGTATGATAGAAAAAAATATATAATAAAGAAATAATAACACCCAAATATACATTGATTAAATCAGATGTACTGAATAATTTTATAAATATTTCTGTTTTTTGATAAGAATCAAATTTCTCTAATAAAAATGATAGATAATCAAGATTGAAGAGTTGTAACACTGGAGATAGAAGCGCAAAAATTGGCAAAGAAAATAAAACCATTATTTTTTTGAAAAAATTCGCATCTTTTAACCAAGGAAATATAAATCTAAACGCTACAAATATTAGTGCACTAGAATGAATGAATATTGGCAATAAATAATAGAATACAGATTTATTTAATTTGAATCCATTATCAATTTCTTTGTAAAATAAGAAAACTAAAATGGAAACTGCCAAACTATATCTCATACCACTAGTTGTAAAACGAACATTTACGATTGCAAGCATTGTTAATAAAGCTAATAAAAATAAAAATTTTGAGATATTATATTTCTGATAAATGTCATATATTATCTTAGTATACAAGAAATAAACAATCAAAATGACTGTAAAACTAACTAGTGAATAGGTTCCTGTCTTACTGAATATATACAACAATAAGGCAAATAAGGGATAATTATAATAGCCATACTCTTCCGTCGGAATATTTTTAGACATCAAGTTTCCAAACCAATCAAAAATATTATCATAAAACTGAAATAAATAAGCCGCCTTATAATGATAGGCTCCATCATCTGTAAAAAATGGGATATATCTTAGTGCAATTAAAGAAAGGCCGAAAATAAATAACCACAAATAATATTTACTATATTTAAAACGATATACTACTGGAATTAATAAAAAAGGAGTTGTTATTATTGGAAATAAAAGAAAAATTCCAAAAAAGATTACTAAAACTAAAAACACCTTCTACTCCTTTCTCATTAAATGTTTTACCTGATAGTATATTGCTGGACTACATATCAGTAAGCTATATTTCAATTTTAATTTTATTGATGTCTTAGAATTAAAAATTATTCCCCAGTAAAAGGGCTGTATTTTTTTTACTATATTTTTTAATTCTGATTTTTTATTTCTTGCTGCTAGTTCTGCAATTGAGAAAGAGCCTGTTACAATCTTTAAATTCAAAATTTTTTCTAAATTTTTATTTTGATAATATTCCTGAATAACACCTCTATTAAACTCTCCTGCATCAAAAAAATCATATTGCTTTGCAGTAAAATTGGAACGAACGATACTACCTGGTCTATTATAATAATGGTAGGTTACAACTGGATAAATAATAATATCTTCTGCTAAGCGAAGATGTTCTGCGATAACAAAAAAATCTTCATAAATTTTTCCAATAGGAAATGGTTTCTTTTCAAGAATTGTTTTACGATATAATTTAGCACATGCTGATACAGTATCGATTTTATTCTCTAACATTAATGAAAGAGCTTCATCTTTAGAGAGCTTTTTTATTTTTGTTATATCAAAATCATTTGCATTCAATTCATTATATATTTCATAACTATTTGTGGATTGAACTTTAGTGGAAATTAAATTTACATTGTAAGTTCTTTGTAATCTTATTAACAATTCTAATGTAAATGATTCTATATAATCATCTGGATCTAAGAAAAAAATCCAATCCCCTGTTGCACGGGAAACTCCATAATTCCTAGCATCTGACAGTCCCCCATTTTCTTTATGGTACACACGAATCCAATCATACTGTTTTTCATATTCATCACACAATCTTCCTGAATTATCAGTTGAACCGTCATTTACTAATATAACTTCAAAATCTTTATAAGTTTGTTTCGCCAAGCTTTCTACTGCATAATGTAAGTACTCTTCGACATTATAAACAGGAACAATAACACTAATATTCATTCCTCTCACTCCATTCTTTTTGTTGTCTGTTGATTAGTGGAGTTACGATAAAATCAAATAAATTGTTTAATCTAAAATTAATATGAATAAGAGAAACTGTTTTTTTCGTTGCATCAAACTTCCATTTATAGTTACAGTTATGTCCATACTTAAATAGTTCATAGATATTTTCTACACTGTCATTCATTATAAATAGTTGACATTGTTTATTAATTAAATAGGTTACACCCTCATTTACGACTGGCTCTAATGCTTTATTAAATCGAATCATATTATAGTAGTCCAATATCTTTTTAGTTACTCTTAAATGATGTTCCGATTTTGCTCTCATTACATTTAAATTCATGCTCTGATCCGGTCTGCCTAAAAAATACTGATAAATATCTAAATCAAAATATATAAAATTTCCTACATACTGTAGAGGTAATAATGTATATTCCATATCGACATAAAATGTATTTTCGCTTATTGCAATTTTATTTTCTTTTAACAATTCTGTTTTGAAAGTAACAGCATGCATAGGAATTCTTTTACTCGGTAATCCACTATACACTTTATTTATTTCCAATTCATCTGAAAAAGTAATCTTTTTTTCAGTTTGGTTATAAATATGTTGTTCTGTATAGTCTGTAATTACTAAATCTACATCTACTTTTTCAAGTTTTTTAATAAAAATTTCAAAGTTTGACACATCTATCCAATCATCACCATCAATCACTTTGAAAAATTTGCCCGTAGCTTCATTTATACCAACATTAATAGTTGAACCATGTCCACCATTTGCTTTAGTAATAACTCTTATATCTAATTGAGTATCTGCAATCAATCCTTCAACAATCTGAAGTGAGTTATCCGTACTACCATCATTAACAACAATCACTTCAAAAGTTGAGTAATATTTTTTATCTACCTGTTTAAACGACTCAATGCATTTATCAATATATTGCCCAATATTATATGTAGGAACAATAACACTTAATAATTTATCACTCATTCTTTCCCTCAATTCGATTTTTAAATACTACCATTTTAATCTATTTTTCAAACAACTCTTCTACTATTCTTGCTTCCGAAGTAATTTCAAATCCTTTTTGTCTAAAATTATCGAAAATAATTTTAGGGTCTATTCTTTTACTTTCTTTTATTATTTCTTCTAATTTATTACTCCAATTTTCAGGAGGCAAATCTAGAGAATAAAATAATAGATTCTTATTAATTTTTGATTGTTTACTGATAACATCTGAAGCTAAAATTGGAAGACCATTTGCTTGCGCTTCTAAAAGAGTCACTGGGAGTCCTTCATACCTTGAAGGAAAGAAAAAGACATCAAACAAAGAGTAATAATCTTTAATATTATTCCTCAATCCCAAAAATATTACTTTATCTCTAAGACCATTTGCTTCTACAAACTCTCTTAATTCATGATCTGCTCCACCACCAATTAATACTAACCTTAAGTTAGTTAACCTTTCGTGCAAAAGAGTAAATACCGATAAAATGAATTCTTGATTTTTCTGGAAGCTGATTCTTCCAATATGTCCAATCACTATTTCGTCCTGATTTATACCAAGTTCTTCTCTTAATAATTCTCTCTTAGATTTATCAAATATAAACTCATCAACTTTTATTGCATTGTGAATAAATTTAACATTTTTTCTTGTCTTCGGTGGGTAAAACCAGTTACTAGCTTCATCACTACAAGCCCAAAAATCAGTTGCGTAATTTTCAATCAATTTACGATTGATTTTATGTAAAATTTGCTTTATTCCCTTGAAATCATCATTACCGTTATGAGAATGAATGATTCTTTTTTTTATACCGTGTTTTTTTGCTAATTTCAAATACTCTATATTTGATAACTGACATAAATTTACCCAAATTGCATCATATTCATCGGCATGTTCATTAAAGAAAATATCTAATTGTTTTCTAAATACAAATGGATTATCAGATGGTTTGGGTAAAAATATATAATTAATTTTTCTATTAGCACTACTTTCAAATTCTTGATGGAAGCCAATTTTTTCATTTCCTAAACAAATAAAATCTAGTGCAAATCTTTCTTTGTCCATAGCCTGATAAAAATTTAGTATAACTTTCTCGATCCCTCCAAGATTAGAAGTTAAACCACAAACTAATATTTTATACATATTCCCCCCTAACTTATAGAGTATTTAAGAGATTAAATATTTCCTTTTGAATTTTCTTATTGGAAAACAAAGTACGGAGTTTCTCGACTTTATAATCTATATTTTCAATTTTAGAAGTCGTAGTTAAAAGTATCTCTTCTATTTCAAATTTAGTTTTTTCATTAATAGAATGTAATAAGTGACTCGTATCATCATTCACAACTTCCGAAACAACTCCAACATCACTAACTATAATATACAAAGCATTTGCCATAGCCTCTAACATACTAATTGGTAAAGCCTCATCTTTGGAAGGTAAGATAAAATAATGCATTTTTTTTAGAAGATGTTTTTTTTCTTCTCCATATACACCATTAAAGTAAGTCACGTTTCCCATTGTAGATATTCTATGTTTGAATTCATTTTCGAGTGTGACATCAAAAAACTTTCCTGAAAAGTAAAAATGATAGTTAGGATTACTTTGCATGTATGTGGCCAGTTCTAGCACAAGGTCATAGCCTTTTTCCTTTAGCATATTGCTGAAATAAATAATATTTATTGGCTTAGATTTTTGTTTTGTTTCTAAATCTTCTTTAGATATAAACAAATTTTCATCAATCCCATTTCGGATAATTTCAAATTTTTCATTTGGAATCATTAACGACTCAAACATTCTCTTGGATTTATGACCTAGTATGATAATTTTATCAACACGTTGATAAATAGTTTTATTAATAATTCTCAAAATTTTATTTTTATTTGCCACTTTACCAAACGCACTATTATGAAAATGAGTTACAATTTTCTTACGTTTTAAAATCATCAGAAGTAAATAAATAGAATCTCGAATATTTCCTCCAACAGATCCAGATGGTGTAAAATAGAAAACATCTGTATTTGCTTTTAAAATAAGATAGACATAATAAAAAAATTTTTTATTATCTGTAATGTCAATCGACATCACCTTTTCTGCTTCCTTCTCACAATAATCTTGAAAATCATTAATAGCTTTTCCAAGACCGGTTTGTCTATTCTTTATTTGTCCTACAATTGTTACTTTCATCAACTAAAAACTCTGTCCATATTTTTTTCCAAAAAACTTCGCCATTAAAAAGGACATCCCTTTTTTAAATAAGTTAACCTTATCCATGTACATAAAAGGAATTTCCTTCATCTTTAGATTATTTTTATCTAACCACACATTAAATAGTAGCTCACTTACTCTTCCAAATAATCTTGCCTCAAAATCAGTTAAACCTGACAAATCCATACTTTCATGCATACTATCCAAAATAGGAAATAGCCAAGTGAAATAATCATCAGCTAGTTCTTTTTTCATAATGAACATATTAAACATATAGCCACTTCTTTGCTTCATTACCTTTTCAAAACTTGGAAGATATTCTGGACTTTTCATTTCAATTATTGTTCTAGCTAAATCCAAGTGGGTACCATCAAATGTATGGTCGTAATGAGAATAGAGAGTTTCAATATAATATTTTCTTCTTTTGGGAACGATAACTTCTGAGTTCTCTAATAGTTCCTCAATTTCATATCTATTTAAGATTACATCATCAATATTTATTGATTCATTGTATCTTTTCGTTATTTTAGTAAAATAACGACGATAATGTACTAAACCAAGATAGTCACAGTCTAAGTTTCTCCAAGCCCAATAGAGACCTGTAAGTTCACAATAGTAAGGATTTAAGGTTGAAATGTTTTCTCCAGAATTATCACCTTGAAAGCCTAAGTCTTCCTTTCCTTCACATCCTACGTGAATCGGTAGATATACACTTGTATCAGCAGGCATTTTATATTTTTTATGTGTTGCTACTAATATTTTTATATTCTTCATGTTAATTATTATTACCCATTAAAACTGTAAAAAATCCCTTCAAAATAAGCAAGAAATCAGTCTTGAAAGATACATTATCAATATATAATAAATCGAGATCCATTCTGTCTCCAAATGGCATATCATTCTTATTTGGCGTTACTTGCCAATAACAAAGCAAGCCAGGTTTCACAGACAATCTTTTAGACATTTTTAAAGTATTATCCATTTCTCTATGGGTAAGAATATGATGAGTAATCTCAAATTGTTGTAGTGGACGAGGTCCCACTATAGCCATATCGCCTTTTATAATATTCAACAATTGAGGCAGTTCATCAATTGAAAGTTTGCGTATCACTTTACCGACTTTTGTAGTCATACTTTGAGAATGTTCTTTAAAATTTAGACGATCAGTTTTACCACTATTAATATTTTCTTTTATTATCTTATCAGCATCCCTATACATACTTCGAAACTTTATTACTTTAAATTTCTTGCCATTTAAACCAACCCTATCTTGTAAAAAGAAAACATCTCCTGGATCTTCTATCCAAATAGCCAGAATTGTTATCGGAATAATCGGTATGATTATTAAGGTAATAAAAAGGAAAAATGCCAAAAATCTGTCTAAAGTATTTTTAAAAATCAAATACATTTTTAATTAATTATTTCTTCCCATAATTTCCATAGGAACCATAGGCTCCATATCCGCCATAAGCTCCATATTTTTCAACTTCTGTGTTAAATTTATTTAGAACAACACCTACGAAAGGTACCCCTGTCTGTTCCAATTGTTCTTTAGCTTTTAAAACATCACGACGTTTTGTCTCACCAGCTGCCGTTACCAAGATAGAAGCATCACATTGCTGTGCAATGATAGCAGCGTCAATAACCACCCCAATCGGTGCCGTATCTACAATGACGTAGTCAAAATATTTACGAAGAGTATCAATCATGGTATGAAAATTTTCACTTTGCAAAAGAGCTGTTGGATTAGGAGATACTGGTCCAGCCTGAATAACAAATAAATTTTCAACATTGGTATCACAAAGACCTTGTGATAAATCTGTCGCCCCAGATAGATAATCTGTCAAGCCAGTGATTTTATCTCTCGATTTGAATATTCCTGACATAACTGAGTTACGAACATCTGCATCAACTAGCAAAGTCTTATACCCAGCTCTTGCAAATGACCAAGCAATATTTGTCGATGTCGTCGATTTCCCTTCGCCTGGTTTAACAGATGAGATAGCCAGAACTTTCAGATTATCACCACTCAATTGAATATTGGTTCGCAAAGCATTGTAATGTTCTTCTGCTTTTTTTATAAAATCAATACGTTTCAACGAAATTTCTAATGTTGGCATATTTTCTCCCCTACTTTAATTTATTCAAATCTGGAACAATTCCTAAAAGTGCAACCTGCATGACTTCTTCAATATCTTCTGGTCGTTTGACACGATCATCCAATAATTCAAGCAATAAGATTGAAACAACCATCAATGCTCCACCTGCTAAGAAGGCAAGCATAGTATTGCGACGAATATTAGGTGATGAAGGCGTCAGGGCTGGTCGTGCTTCTTCTAGTGTTGTTACATCTGATACGCGAGTTACCTTAATGATTTTTTCAGCGGCCACTTCACGAAGCGCATTTGCGATACGGCTAGCTTCTTCCGGTTGGGCATCTGTTACCACGATTGATACAATACGAGTATCCACAGGTACCGACACTTTAATTTTACTGCTTAATCCCTTGACTGATTTTTCTAATTTAAGATTTGAAATGACTTTCTCTAGTACATCTTGAGAAAGGATAATTTCCTTATAGTCTTTTACTAGATAGCTACCGGCTTGTAAATCCTGGTTAGTCAAACCTGTATTTTCAGACTGATTACGACTAACAACATAGATACGCGTTGTACTAGCATATTCCGGCTTCAATACAAAACTACTTACACCAAATGCAAGCACAGCTGCTACAATCGCAGTCATAATGATAGCGATTTTCTTCTTCCAAAGGATTTTAAATAAGTGAACAACATCAATTGAGATTTCTTTATTTTCTTTCATGTCAACTCCTAAATAATTTGATCAGCTAAGATGATGCGAGGATTTTCGATAAATAATTCTCTCGCCTTACTTTCACCGTACTGTTTTGAGACAAGCTCATAGGCTTCTTTCATATAAGGTGGTCTTTGGTCTAGATTATGCATATCGCTAGCAACAAAATGTACCAAATCACGCTCTAGGAAATAGCGAGCTCGTTTCTTCATAAATTTATATTTATCCCCAAATAACTTTGGTTTTAAAATACTGGAACTATTGATTTGAGTATAGCACCCCATATCAATCAATTCTTTTACCCGTTTTTCATTATTTTCTAACTCGTGGTAGCGTTCAATATGAGCAACTACAGGCGTTATCCCAAGCATGAGAAGGTTTATTAAAGCAGTATGAATTTCCCTGTAAGGGGTAGCCATACTAAACTCAATAAGAGCATAGCGTGTCCCATTAAGACTTGGAATCACCTGCTTCTCTAACTTTTCAAGCACATCGTGGGTATAATAAATCTCTGCTCCATAGAGAATGGTCAAGTCTGGAGCCACTTCCTTGGCTAGCTCCTTAACTTCTTGGAAGTTTGCCTCTATCGTCTCCTCAGGAGTTTCAAACATTCCTTTTCGTCTATGCGATGTCGACACAATAGTCTTTACCCCTTGCCTATAGGCTTCTGTCAAAAGTGCCTTGCTTTCTTGCTTAGTTTTCGGACCATCATCCACACCAAATACAATATGCGAATGAATATCAATCATTTTGCTTTATTTCCCTTCCATCACATCATTGATGGCAGCCTTGACTGACTCTAAACTGCTATCACTTATCTCCATCATGTAGAGGTTACTATCAGGCATGGCATAGGATGGTAAATCCATCCGCCCTGTCCCTTTAAGATCTTGCGAATTGATCTTATACGTTCCACCACTCTCAAGTTGGGTATTGACCAAGTTCATCATGGTTTCGAGTGGCATATTGGTTTGCAAGGAATCTTGTAGACCCTTAATAATACTGTCATAATTTTTCAAAGCTTCTGTCGAAGTTAACTTTTGCAAAATAGCGACGATAACTTTTTGCTGGTTACGGCCACGATCCCGATCTCCATCAGACAGAGAATAGCGCTCACGCACAAATCCTAAAGCTTGCTCCGAATCAAGATGAACATTTCCTACGGGATAGAACTTCCCATTTGTATGAGCTGTAAATTCTTGGTCATTATAGACATCAACTCCACCAAGTAAATCAATCAATTTCAAGAAAGAGGTGAAATTCAAACGAGCATAATAGTTCAAGTCAATACCGTAGAGATTTTCCAGTGTATTAATGGAAGCATCGACCCCATAAATCCCCGCATGGGTCAACTTATCCTTTTGGTTGTTGCCACCATCTGCAATTGGAACATATGAATCACGAGGTGTTGTTGTCAAGAGAATCTTTTTAGTTTCACGATTCACTGTCATAATGATATTGACGTCCGAACGAGAAACTGAACTGATTGGACCGTAAGTATCAATTCCGCTGATATAAACGTTGAAACTGTTACCTTTGACATCCTTTGGAGTTTCAACCTTCTTGGTTAATTCTTTGGTATAGATTTTCTTAATCTTTGAAGCATAGTCTGGATATTCTGATTCGATAATATTTTCAAAGACACTGTTTAGAAGGATTGCCTTTGTATCTCCAGCTAACAAGCTCTTATAGGCCGCAAGATAAGAACTACTTTCTTCGACTGGCAATTCCTTGTTTTGACTAGCTTTCAAATCATTCATCAACTGTTGGATATTATCCTTATCCGTCCCAGTCGGTCCCATCACACTGGTTACCTGACTGATATTATCAATTGGACTATCTGCTAACACCGCAATACTCATCGAATAATTTGAGTAATTCGATGTTGCATTCAAACGACTGGTAAAGCCAATAAACTGACTTACAGCAAAGAGGGAAGTTCCATTGATTAACACACCAAGTAGTAATAAAATCAGCGTTAGATTTTGAACTTTCTTAGACCGAATTAAAAAGAAGCACAAGATGGCTAAGGCTACAATTAAGACGGTGAGCACTATATTGAGATGTCGGAAGGCTAGCATATTGTATTTAAAAATCAAAAACAATAAAAAGACTGCTAGTACTGCATAGATAGCTAGCAACCCCCAACTAATCACTATTTTTGTTTTACCCTGACGAGCTCGCTTCGAAGATCTACTCACGATATACCTCTATTATCAATTTTTATTTCATTTTATTATATCATAAAAAAATACACTTGTGGGGTAAATCCGCTTAGGTAAGGCGTTTTCATCTTCTTTCCGAAACATTCTTTTTGACTTGCAAACAATTACATCTATAAATTTACTATATGAATATTAAAACAAGGTCCCTTACGGAACCTCGCTCATCTTTATTTAACATGATTTTCTGCTTCTTTTTGAGCTTTTTCGATTGCTTTTTTGCTTTCTTGCTCCCATTTAGTCTTAGCTTCTTCATACTGCTTGGTTGTCACAGTATCTTTTTGCAGTTTCATGTACTTGTAGTTATTGCCGTCGCCCTTGATGCCGACCAGTGAATACCCTCTTGTAAATGGCGTTACTTTGGTTACAGATGCTGTACCACCACTTGACATGGCTGACATAATCAGAGAATTGTCAATCATCCAAGCCTGTGCTTCAGCATATTTTTCATATCGTTTGGCTACATCTTTATTTTCACTATCTGCATCTTTGAGCATCTTGGTGTAAGTATCAAGCCCCAAGCTAGCAATCTTAGCTTTATCTTCTTGAGCATCTAGACCAAAAATCTTGAGGTAGAACCCATCCTCTGCATTGAAAGGATTGAGATAAGTTGATGGATCTTGGTAGTCACCTACCCAACCATCAAAGTTCAAATCATAGTCACGATCAGCTGGTGTTGGTGCCAAGAAGGCTACGTTATTAAAATCATCTGTTGAAAGTTGCTGAACATCAATGACAATGTTATCAGCACCCAAAACTGATTCAAGTGTCTGCTTAACTGAGTTCATTCCTGTCACAGCATTTTTACTTGTTTGATCAACAGCCACATCCAAGTGAATTGGGAAAGTCACACCTTGACTTGCCAATTCTTTTTTAGCTTCCGCAAATTTTGCTTGGGCTTTTTCTTTGTTGAAATAGGCATCCTGAGCATCTGCCAAGTTAATATCTGACCATTCTGTGCCATAGTTGACCAATTTAGAAGCAACTACTTCTCCAAAGGTCTTGTCTCCAACTTGGACAAATGTAGGAGGTACCAGGGTGTTACGAAGGGTCTTGCTAGCCGCTTCTTCCCCATTTGACTGAGCAGAATAGGCTGTGCGGTCCAAGGCAAAGTTCACTGCTTGGCGGAAGTTTTTGTTCAAGACAGCTGTCTCAGTTGACTTCTTCTGCTCATCTGTCGTTTTAGCAGTGTGATTGTAGGCCTTACGGTTGACGTTGAAATTGAAATACCAAGAAGTCTTGTCCTGCAAGCTATAGACGATATTATCCTTATATTTCTCCTTGGTCTTAGCAAAGTTAGAACTATTTGGATAAACCCCAGCGATAGAATAAGCTCCACTTTCAAAGTTACGGATAGTCAATTCTTGGTCTGAACCATCAAAATAAGCTAATTTCACATGTTCAATTGATACTTTATCATGATCGTAGTAATGCGGATTTTTCACATACTCGATTGATGATTTTGATGTGAAATCTTTTAACAAATAAGGTCCACTGTAGAGAATGCTATCTGGAGATAGGGTACCAAAATCTTTCCCTTTTGAGTTTAGAAACTCTTCATTCACTGGGAAAAGAATACTGTTGGTTGTTTTTGAATTCCAGTAAGGCTCTGGACGTGCCAAAGTATACTCAACAGTCTGGTCGTCAATGGCTTTCACTCCAACCTTAGAAAAGTCAGAATCCGCTCCTGTAATATAATCATTCAAGCCCTTAATCGAGTTTTGTATCAAGTCAATGGCCTGTGATTTATTGTCCACTGCATACTTAATCCCTGTCACAAAATCTTGTGCCTTGACTGGCGCGTACTCTTCACCGTCAGCCGTGAACCATTTGGCATCTTTTCTCAATTTGTAGGTATAAGTCAGACCGTCGCTTGAAACAGACCAGTCTTCTGCCAAAGACGGAACTAGGTTTCCGTGGTTGTCATTTTCAAGCAAACCATCAACTAGGTTAGTAATAATAGCTGTATTATCAGCGTAGTAGTCTAACAAATAGTTAAATGTAGTTGGATTTCCACTAAAGGTTGATGAGTAAGTCTTTGTATCTGAACCTGATTGTCCGCAAGCGGCTAAAAGCAAAGCAGCCGCAAAAGTCAGGCCTGCACTAAGGACACGCTTTTTTGTATTCATCTTCTTTCTCCTTTATGTTAGTTTTTATAACATAGATTTATTTTACCAAAATAGTGGAAATTTGTAAAGTTAATTGAATTTTTAGAATGAAAGTTTATAAATCTTAGCCATAAAAAAACAAAGGATTTCTGCCTTTCATACAGTCCTCCCTTGTTTTTATACGATTTCATTTTTAGATTTTTCTGTAAAAAATGTTTATAGTAATTCCACACAGAAAGCATCCCATGGAGCCAAGATTTGTTTTTCAAAAACTTCTTGAGCCACGGTGTTTTCAATCAAGACCGACTTAACACTTCCTTCTACGGTCAAGTCTTGCTCTTCATTGGACAAGTTGGCCACAACTAGGAAACGACGGTCTCCATCTTTACGGATATAGGCAAAGACCTTATCAACCGTATCAAGCAATTTAAAATCAGCTCGAATCAGCCAGCTATTCTCTTTGCGGATTTGAACCAGTTTCTGATAAGTATAAAAAATAGAATCTGGATTTGCCAGTGCTTCTTGAACGTTGATTGCTTGATAGTTTGGGTTGACTGCCAACCAAGGCTGACCTGTCGAGAAACCAGCGTTTTTGCTCTCATCCCATTGCATTGGAGTACGGGCATTGTCACGTCCAATGACACGGATACTGTCCATGATTTCTTCCATCGGAACACCTTTTTCAAGAGCTTCACGCGCATAGTTGAGGGATTCAATATCTTCTACTTGGTCCAGTGTTTCAAACGGATAGTTGGTCATGCCAATCTCCTCACCTTGGTAAATATAAGGAGTTCCTCTCATGAGATGAAGTAAGATTGCAAAGGCTTTGGCAGATTTTTCGCGGTATTCTTGGTCATTCCCCCAGATAGAGACGATACGAGGAAGGTCATGATTGTTCCAGAAGAGCGAATTCCAGCCATTCTCAACTCCTAATTCTGTCTGCCATTTATTGAAAATTTCTTTTAACTTAGCAATATTCAGTTCTTTTTGATAGTGCCATTTAGGCTGCCCTTCCTGATACTGAAGACCAATATGTTCAAACTGGAAAACCATAGACAATTCTTGTCCCTTTGGATCCGAGTAGAGCTTAGCAATCTCGGGCGTTGCTCCCCAGGTCTCTCCTACTGTCAAGAGATTCTTATCTCCAAAGGTCGCCTGATTCATTTCCTTGAGATAGGGATGGAGCATAGGACCATTATTAACTACCTTCTCGTCAGGAATTTTCCCAATCATGTCAATGACATCCATGCGGAAACCACCAATACCTTTATCAATCCAAAAGTTCATCATCTCATAGATTTTCTGGCGAAGTTTTTCATTCTCCCAGTTGAGATCCGGCTGTTTCTTGCTGAAAAAGTGGAGATAATATTGATCTGATTTTTCATCGTATTCCCAAGCAGACCCACTAAAGATAGACTCCAAATCATTGGGCTCATCCCGCCAGATATAGTAGTCTCTCTCAGGGCTATCAGGATTTTCACAAGCCTCGATAAACCAAGCATGTTCATCTGAGGTATGATTGACCACCAAGTCCATGATGATACGAATATCACGTTTCTTAGCTTCTGCAATCAGTTGGTCCATATCTTCCATGGTCCCGAAAATAGCCGCAATCGCTTGATAATCAGCAATATCATATCCATTATCATCCATCGGACTGTCATAAACAGGAGAAAGCCAAATCGCTGTAATTCCTAACTTGGCTAGATAGTCTATCTTACTGGTAATTCCTGGCAAATCGCCAATTCCATCTCCGTTGCTATCCATAAAGCTCTTAGGATAAACTTGATAGACTACGGCATTGTGCCACCATTTTTCTTGCATCTTCTTACCTCATTATTTTAATAATCTGTAGTCTATGATAGCGCTTTTTAAAATTTTATGCAAGCGTTTGCCTAATCTTTTTGATTCCTTTTTTAACTCCATAGTTTCCTAACTTCCAATTTTTTATTATAATAGAGGTCAGAGGTAAAAAAATGAAAAAACAAGCTTTTAGTTCTGAACAATATTTGAATCTACAGCGCGACCACATTTTGGAGCGCATTAACCAATTTGACGGCAAGCTCTACTTGGAGTTTGGTGGCAAAATGTTAGAAGATTTCCACGCTGCTCGTGTTCTTCCTGGTTATGAGCCTGACAATAAAATCAAACTCTTGCAAGAATTGAAAGAGCAGGTTGAGGTTGTGATTGCCATTAACGCTAGCAACATCGAACATTCCAAGGCACGTGGTGACTTGGGCATTTCTTATGACCAGGAAGTTCTTCGTCTGATTGATAAATTCAATGAATTGGGAATTTTTGTTGGCTCAGTAGTCATCACACAGTACGCTGGCCAACCCGCTGCAGATGCCTTCCGCAATCAACTCGAGAAAAACGGAATTGATTCTTATCTTCATTATCCAATCAAAGGATATCCAACAGATATGGATCACATCATTTCTCTAGAAGGTATGGGGAAAAATGACTACATCAAAACCAGTCGTAACTTGATCGTCGTAACCGCTCCTGGACCTGGTTCTGGAAAATTGGCAACCTGTATGTCCAATATGTACCACGACCAAATCAATGGCATCAAGTCTGGCTACGCTAAATTTGAAACCTTCCCAGTTTGGAATCTTCCCCTTCATCACCCAGTCAACTTGGCCTACGAAGCTGCCACAGCTGACCTTGATGATGTCAACATGATTGACCCCTTCCATCTCCAAACCTATGGAGAAACTACTGTCAACTATAACCGTGATATCGAAATCTTCCCAGTGCTCAAGCGCATGTTAGAACGTATCCTTGGTAAATCTCCATACGCTTCTCCGACAGATATGGGTGTCAACATGGTTGGTTTCGCTGTTACAGATGATGAAGCTGCTGTCGAAGCTTCTAAACAAGAAATCATCCGCCGCTACTATCAAACTGTTCTTGATTTCAAAGCTGAAAAAGTTGGCGAAGCAGCTGTCAAGAAAATTGAGTTGCTCATGAACGACCTCGGTATCACACCAGCAGACCGTAAGGTTGCAGTTGTAGCCCGTCAAAAAGCAGGAGAAACTGGTGGACCAGCCCTAGCCCTTGAATTGCCAAATGGGGAAATTGTCACTGGTAAGAACTCAGAACTCTTTGGTCCTACAGCCGCTGCATTGATCAACGCCATCAAGAAATCAGCTGATATTGCTAAAGAAGTGAAACTAATCGAACCTGAAGTTGTCAAACCGATTCAAGGTCTTAAAATTGATCACCTTGGAAGTCGCAATCCACGCCTGCATTCAAATGAAATTTTGATTGCACTTGCTATCACAGCTACAGAAAATCCTGATGCTGCTCGTGCTATGGAAGAACTTGGCAACCTCAAAGGAAGCGAAGCCCACTCAACCATCATCTTAACTGATGAAGACAAGAATGTCCTTCGTAAACTAGGTATCAATGTAACCTTTGACCCTTACTACCAATACGACCGCTTGTATCGTAAATAAAGATTTCAACCTCTCCACCCTCGGAGAGGTTTTCTCTCTGTCTCAAGAGCTGGCTTTATGTTATAATGAAATTAGAAAACTGAAAGGATTTACCATGTCAAAAGAAGTTATTGTTGAAAGTTTTGAACTTGACCACACCATTGTTAAAGCACCCTATGTTCGCTTGATTGGGGAAGAAATAGGGCCAAAAGGAGACATCATCTCCAATTATGATATTCGCTTGGTGCAACCAAACGAAGACTCTATCCCTACTGCTGGCCTTCACACTATCGAGCACCTCTTGGCCAAACTCATCCGTACCCGCATCGACGGCATGATTGACTGTTCACCTTTTGGTTGCCGCACAGGCTTCCACATGATTATGTGGGGGCGCCATACCAGCGCTGAAATCGCAGCTGTTATAAAGGATTCGCTCAAGGAAATCGCTGAGACTACTACTTGGGAAGACGTCCCTGGAACAACCATCGAATCTTGCGGCAACTACAAGGATCACAGCCTCTTCTCTGCTAAAGAATGGGCTAAACTCATCTTGGAACAAGGGATTTCAGATGATGCCTTTGAACGCCATGTCATCTAAACACAAAAAAGGAACCAGTTTTTCAGCTGGCTCCTTCTTTTTTATGCTCAAAATTCTGTCTTAGGCTTTTTCACGAATGACCAAAACACCATCTTCCATGTCAGCTTCTAGGTGTTTAGCATCAAGGTTATCCAAGTGGAAGTCTGTGACTTTGTCACGGATTTGTTGTTCAACCACACGACGGAGTGGACGAACACCCATGACTTCATCGTAGCCTTCCTCAGTCATGTATTCTTTAGCAGCTTCGCTCACTGCCAAGTCAATGTCTTTCTTAGAAAGCGTCTTGTTAACTTCAACCAACATAAGGTCTACAATCTTAGAAAGATCTTCTTTGCTCAAGTGTGAGAATTCGATGACAGCATTGAAACGGTTAAGGAATTCTGGACGGAAGTAAGGTTTCAAACGATCCATCAATTCTGGTTTATCAGCATCTTCTGTCAAGTTAGCTTCGTAACCAAAGCCTGCGTTTGAAGTTGCGATAATCACCGTATTCTTGAAGTTGACAGTGTTACCTTGACCATCTGTCAAACGACCATCGTCCAAAACTTGAAGGAGAAGGGTGATGACTTGAGGGTCAGCCTTTTCAATTTCGTCGAGAAGGACGATTGAGTATGGATTGCGACGGACGCGTTCTGTCAAGGTATTGTTGTTGTCATCGTAACCAACATAACCTGCAGTTGTACCAATCAATTTAGATACGGCTGTGCGGTCGCTGTATTCTGACATGTCCAAACGGATGATAGCATCTTTCGTTCCGAACATATCAAGAGCCAATTGTTTAGCCAACTCAGTCTTACCAACACCAGTAGGACCTACAAAGAGGAAGCTACCGATTGGACGGTTACCTTCATCAAAACCAGCACGGTTACGACGGATAGCTTTTGCTACTGCTTCAACGGCCTTATCTTGACCAATAACTTTCGTCTGCAAACGATGACCCATATCTTTCAAACGTTCGATGTCCGTAGCCCCCATTTGAGATACTGGAATACCCGTCATACGTTCTACAGATTCAGCCACATCGTTGACACTTGCAGTCACTTTCATATCTTCTGTATGGTTTTCGATTTTCTTTTCCAATTCTGCAATGCGTGTTTTATAGTTTAGAGCTGCTTCAAAATCTTCCGCCTCAACTGCTTTTTCTTGCTTGTCTTTTTCTACCTCTATTTCACGTTCAACAGCATGAACATCTGTCACTGGATGCTGAGCTGCCAAGTGAGCCGCCGTTACATCGACAAGGTCGATAGCCTTATCTGGCAAGCTACGTTGAGGAATATACTGAACAGAGTAATCCACCGCTGCTTTCAAGACTTCATCTGGCAAGATGACATTGTGGTGTTGTTGATAGAGATCACGAATTCCTTGAAGAATTTTATATGTATCCTCTGCTGAAGGAGCATTAACCTTGACTTCGTTAAAACGACGAGCAAGAGCTGCATTCTTCAAAATAGTGTTACGATATTCGTCTTGAGTCGTTGCCCCAATCACTGTCAATTCTCCACGAGAGAGGGCTGGCTTGAGAATGTCTGCAAGCCCTTTAGAACCACTGTCTCCACCAGTGCTACCAGCACCGAGAATTTGATGAATTTCATCAAAGAAGAGAATGATATTTCCCGCTTCTTTCACTTCATTGACTAAGTTTTGAACGTTTTCTTCAAAACTACCACGGTATTGAGTACCAGCCTCAAGACCAGAGATATCAATGGAGATAATTTCCTTGTTCTTAATGGCAGCTGGAACATCGCCGTTCACAATGGCTTGTGCCAAGCCTTCGACAACTGCTGTCTTACCAACACCTGCATCTCCAACCAAAACAGGATTATTCTTAGTACGGCGTGAGAGGATTTCAGATGTCTCTTGAATTTCCTTGTTTCGTCCGATAACAGGATCCAGCTTGCCCTCACGCGCTTCTGCTGTCAAGTTTCGACCCAGTTTAGCAAGTACACCATCTTGTTTCATACCTGACGTATGTTGTGGCATTTGTCCATCAGCTTCTGCATTTCCTAGCAATTGACCAGTTGCACGATAGTGAGTAAATTCCTCAGGTGTCACTTCACGTCCATTAATCAAGTAACGGCGATTTTCAGAACTATATCCTCGCATACCACCCATCAATTGGTTAAATAAATCATCCATGTTGTTAAAATTATTAAAGTTGTTATTCATATTCTTTACCTCTTTTTGTTATTTATTATTACTGATATTGACTATCTTTGACCTTTGTTTTAAAAAATTTAGACTAGCTAGATTGCTACTCTACGTACTATTTCTGGTTTTTCTTTTTCAAACAGGAGTAGACTATCTTTACTTCTAAAGATTTCTAGATTAAACATAGACCCCACCTCTTTCTATTTTACTTTAAATGGTACTCTTCGAAAATCTCTTCAAACCACGTCAGCTCTATCCGCAACCTCAAAATAGTGTTTTGAGCAACCTGCGACTAGCTTCCTAGTTTGCTCTTTGATTTTCATTGAGAATAAGTGTTCACGTAAGGCTTTCATTTACCTTACGTTCATAATATACTACATTAGTCAAAAAAGGTCAAGAGATTTGACTTTAATTGACCAATATTTTTTAAAAAGCGAAAACACCCTGAAACATCAGGGTGCCATTCTTACATCAAATATAAAATTGCTAGGGTCAGGAGACTTGCTAGAAGTCCCACTCCCCAAAAGAAGAAGTCAACTTTCCACTCGCTCCAAGGATTTCCTTTACCAGACAATCCTCCAAGCTCAAAATGGTGATGCACAGGCGTCATACGGAAAATACGTTTGCCACCAGTCAGTTTGAAATAGCTGACTTGCATCATGACCGAAGTTGTTTCAAAGACATAAACGATTCCGATAATCAAGAGAGTCCATTCTTGGTGGAGGGCCATAGAGATAGCTGCCAACATTCCACCTAAAGCCAAACTTCCCACATCTCCCATAAAGACCTTGGCAGGCTTATGGTTAAAGACGAAGAAGCCGAGCAAACCACCAATCATGGCTAGAATCACCAGAAGAATATCCATCTGACCTTGCACATAGGCAAGAACTCCATAGGCAGACAAACTAATCACGACTGAAATACTAGCCAGACCATCAATTCCGTCTGTCAAGTTGACTGCGTTTGAAAAACCAACTAGCCAGAAAAGGGCGAAGACAATATAGAAAATCCCTAGATGCACTTGGTAGCCAAAGACTGAAAGCATATCGCCACCGCGCTCATAGAAAAGGTAGAAAATGACACCACCTAGAAGCTGAAGAGCCAATTTCTGTTTGGGATTAAGGCCCTCATTGATTTTACGGAAGACCTTGAGGAAGTCATCTAAAAATCCGATTAAACCATAAAGAACCAAGATGAACAAAATCATTCCCACATTATTGCTGAGTTGGTTACTAAATAAGGCAAGAAAGAAGGCAACCAAAACAGAAGCAATTAAGAAAACCAAACCTCCCATTGTAGGAGTCCCAGCTTTTGCCTGGTGCTGTTTGACGTCCTCATGCATCTGCTGACCTGTAATTTGCGCCTTTCGATAAAATTGGATAAAGGCCGGAATTCCTACCAAAGTTAGTAAAAATGTCACAATTCCAGCACTGATGGAAATAAACATATTAGTCTCCTAAAGTTAATTTAATTTTTTTGATGTTTTTGATAGCTGTATTAGTCCGAACATCCTGCTTCTGAACAACGGAACCCGAACCTTCAAATTCCAGTTCAATATCCAACCATTTGGCAAAGGTCTCAGCAGTCTCCTTTTTCCAGCCATACATGTCTGGAATTTCTTCTACCTTATCAGATAAAAGGAGAACTTGTTGGTTAGGTGCTAGATTTTTTCCCTCTTCTACAGAAGTCTCTTTAATCTTTGTTCCAGTACCCACAACGATTGGTTGCACAATATTGCGACGTAAGGCTTCTGCCAAATCACCAGGTGAAATATCCTTGATGCTAGGCATTGCATAAGAAGACTCTGTCGTCACTTGATCTAAATTCTTAGCAGGAGATTGAAGATTGAGAGATTCTTTCATAGCTGAGGCTCTTTCAAGAATTGGGTTGGCAAATTCCCCCAACTGGATACCTGAATAATGTTCAGGCTGTTGAACCGTTACATACAAGATAAAATCTGGATTTTCAGCAGGGTTCATAGCCACAACTGAGAAAATGTAGTTGGTAGAACCAACTAAGTAGCCTCCATTTTTCTCGTCAGCGATTTGGGCCGTACCAGACTTGAGGGCTACATTTTGACCTGGAACATTGACAGTTGCTTTTCCTGTACTATGATTATACATAGTTCCATATCTAGGATCCGTTCCTACCAAGACCATGTGAGCCCGAGTTTGGCTAGCTGCATCTTTCGAAACGGGATTTCCTACAATCTCTTTTTGAGATCTACGAACGGTTTGATCATTTGGATCATACAAGGCCGTAATAAATTTAGGCTCTAGCATGACGCCATCGTTGGCAATGGCTGTAAAAGCACGTAGCATCTGGGTCTGCGTTACAGAAATCCCCTGACCAAATGCACTCATGGCAATATTAACAATATTATCTGCAGGCAATTGACCTGAATACTCATCAGTCAGACCAAAACGCGTCGGCACCCCAAACTTAAAGCGGTTTAGATAATCCAACCAAGTAGTATCTCCCATTTTTTGTTCAAGTAGACTCATTCCAACATTACTGGAGTGAGCGAAACCTTGTGAGAAAGTCATCATCCCACCAGTAGTCAAACCATCATTAACATCCCAATCTCGAATCGTCGCATCCGCTATTTTTAATTCGCTGCTATTGAAGTATTCTCCACCTGGGAAAGTATTATTATCAATAGATGCTGCTAGCGTCATGACCTTCATGGCTGATCCTGGTTCGTAGTTACTTTGATAAAGAATATCACGCCAAACAAAGTCTTTGGTGATACCATCCTTAGTATCTGCATTAAAGGTAGGTCGTTGGGTGGTAGCAAGGATTTCACCGGTCTTTGCACTGACCAAGGTCGCGGTCATATACTTACCTTTTACTTTTTCTAGAAAGGCATCCATCTGAGTTTCCATGAAAGATTGGAGAGGGCTAGACAATGTTGTATAAACATCCTTGCCATCCACAGTTTGTTGCGACACCTGTTCTGTACCTGGTACGATATTCCCTACACGGTCTTTTTCATAGGTAATAATACCGTCTGTCCCCGCAAGAATGGTATTTAACGAACTCTCTAGACCAGAGGTTCCTAATAAACTCTTACTGCCGTCCTCATTTTCATGGAGTTGGGCTAAACCAATAAAACTAGAAGCAAATTGGCCATTTGGGTAGCTTCTGTTAGGGCTAGTTGTGAAGTCGATCCCTTCCACACTAGCATCTTTCAAGTCTTTTTTAATCGCCATCATATTGGCATAGGTAATCCCATTTCCTTTTGCACCAAAGGAAACTTGAGTTAGATTTGGTTGAGCTAATTGCTCTTTCACATAAGCTTCATCCATATCCAAATACTTATGGAAGACTTCAGCTACCTTATTAAACTGCGAATCCTCTACATAAAGAATTTTACCCGTTGCTGACTTGTATTTTTTATCAATAACAGCATAGACGTTATAAGAGGTCGCATCTTCAGCGATAGGCACTCCATTTCGGTCATAGATAGTTCCGCGTTTGGCAGGTACTGTTCGAGTTGTTTGGTGAACCTTTTTAGCTTCTTTTACCAAGTCAGTACCAAATATATTACCTTTTGCGATAATATACGCAAAATTAGCCAAAAAGAGGGCGAAAAGGGTAACAGCTACAAAGCTGAGGTACTTACCAACTATCCTACGGTTTTTTGCTGGAGATTTACGATTTTTTATCGCAAATCGGGTTATTTTTTCTGTCCATTTCATATCTTACTCCGCTGTTCGGATATTTTCATTATTCAATTTCAAATCTTTTTTATCTGCAATTTCTTTCAAGCGCTCTGAACGAATCAATTCATTCACTTCCTGCTTAGCATCATCCAGCTCTGTCTTCTTCTCCTCTATCTGTGCATTGATTTTTGTCAAATCACTTTGCACTTGCAAGAGTCGTGTCTGCATAAAGATGATACTCACTGCTAAAACGAGAGCCGTAAAAGCGATGGAAAGATAAAAAGCCTTCTCCACACGTGAGAATTTTTTTATACGATTCTGCAAGAATTGACTGGTTGTTTCTTTCTTATCTACCATTTTTTCCTCTTACTTGTGAATTTTTCTGGCCACGCGCAACTTGGCTGAGTGCGAGCGGTTATTGGCTTCTAATTCTTCTGCACTTGGCAAGATTGGCTTACGGGATACCAATTCCATCTTGGGCTTGAGATCATCTGGGATGAAGGGTAAACCTTTTGGAACTTCCACTGTTGAAGCTTCCTTGAACAATTGCTTGGTCAAGCGGTCTTCTAAGGAATGAAAGGTAATCACTGAAATTCTACCATCTAGAGCCAAGATCTCCATAGCCTGCTGGATAGATTCATCTGCTGCTCCCAGTTCATCATTGACTTCAATTCGAATAGCCTGGAAGATCTGCTTGGCAGGATGGCCCTTCTTCTTGAGCTCCTTGGCAGGTTTAGCCGACTTGATAATCTCTGCCAACTCAGTCGTTGTCTCGATTGGTTTGACTTCACGCGCTTGTTCAATCTTACGCGCAATCTGTTTAGAGAATTTGTCCTCGCCATATTTGAAGAAAATACGAACCAAGTCATGATAGTCATAGTGGTTCACCACTTCATAGGCTGTCAGACTCGCTTCCTGATTCATGCGCATGTCCAGTGGTGCATCCTTTTTATAAGAAAAACCACGCTCACGCTGATCCAGTTGAGGACTAGACACTCCCAAATCATAACAAATTCCATCAATTTCCTGAACACCAGCTTCGCGCAAACGTGCCTGTAAATGACGGAAGTTATCCTTTATAAAAGTCACCATCCCTTTTTCGATATAGGGTGCCAAACGTTTTTGCGCATTGTTAATGGCATTCTGGTCCTGGTCAAAGGCATAGAGATGGCCTTTTTCACTTAATTTACTTAATAAATATTCGCTATGGCCCGCTCCACCCAAAGTCGCATCAACGTAGATACCGTCAGGCTTTACGTCGAGCATATCAATCGTTTCGTGGAGTAAGACCGTTACATGATGAAATTCTTTTGTCATATCTTATCTATTTTACCACAAATCTGACTAGCTTGCACTAGTCAGACAAATAGACCAAAAACAAGTAAGATTTCTTTAAGAAATATGTCAAATATGCTTGACATCTATTTCATAGAAGAATATAATATAGTCAAATATATGCGACACAAATCAGAAAGGAGTCCAGATGAATCGTGTGAAAGAATTTCGCAAGGAACTGGGCATTTCCCAGCTCGAGCTAGCCAAGGATATCGGTGTCTCGAGACAGACCATCAATATGATTGAAAACGACAAGTACAATCCAACCCTGGAACTCTGTCTCAATCTCGCCCGCAGCCTCCAAACTGACCTAAACAGTCTCTTTTGGGAGGATAATTTTTAAAAAAGGAGCAAACTCATGAAAAAAGAAACCTTCACTGAAAAACTCATCAAACGCACATACGGTATTTCTGGTCCCCTTGACGAATACAAACTGCGTGAGATCGATCGTATTGGGAACCAAGTCTTTATCATCCTCTTTTATCTGATGATTTTCGGAAATCTTATTCCACTCCTTCTGGTCTATAAATACCCTCAGCTAGTGGCTCTAGTCTATCCTCCTCTAATTTTAGTGATTGCCCTCATCGCTGCTGGATATCTCACCTATCAAATGCAAAAAACAGGGATTACAACTATTGAACCAGATATGCTGAGCGAGAAAGAAAGTAAGCAACTACACTACCCAGGTCTTAAAGCAGGTTTGTTCTTTGGTCTATGGATGTTTTTTATAACTCCTCTTCTCGGTATACTCATAGGTGAAGGTCAGGACTATTTTCAGTCTCTTCTCACTATAAGAAATGGTGTATCAAGCATTCTCGGTTCTATTTTCTTCGGAGCGAGCATACAGTTCCTCATCTCCCGTCGCATTGCAAAAACTAAAAAAGAGCAAGATGAGGATTAGGAGGTGCCCTATGAAATCACTAGTAACTTTACTTACCTATCATCTTTTATTTGCTTCACTGCTCATCTTCATCATCGTTTCAGGGAACTTGCCAATCGACGAGACATTCCTCGTGCTAGTCTTTATTCTAGCACTTAACAAAGTACTGACTTATCTAAAGATTGACTCCCCAAAAACGCGCACACTTAACTTAGCACTATACTTTATGATTCTATCTTTTCCACAACTGATGCTCATATCAAGCGATTGGAAATATTATTTACTGCTGACTATCGCTAGCCTTTCTTCTATTACTTATCTTTATTATCTCTATCAATTCGTAAAAGAAACAAAATAACATCGTTCATTTAGGAGGTTACTAGCATGAAAAAAGAAGACTTAACAACTCGCCTACTTCGAAATTTCTTTCATATCCAAGGGCCTTTTGATGAATGCCGTCAAGAGGTTATCTACAAGGCTTGCGCCCGTTCCATGATCCAAATCTTTTACTCTTCCTTCATTCTCTTCCTATTCTATATTTTGTTCGGAAGCTTTATAGAAATTGTTCGAAATGTTATGCCCTACATCTATTTTGGACTCATTTTGTTCATGAGTATAAAAGCTCAAAAAGCCGTCCAAGAGCTTCATCTTGAAAAGGATGACAAATCAGAAATCATTCTCAAAACCTACAGCAAAGCCCAAATCAAATTCCGAAGCTGGATTGTGTTTATCGGTATTCAGATTGGCTTATTTACCTTACTCATCTTTCATAAAGTCTTCGTTCAGCAGATGTCCCTTTCAGATTTTGGAAAGTTGCTCATGCAATTCGATAAAAGTGGTCCTTTCCTGATGTATGGCCTCATTATCGGTAGCATTTTTGGAACCCTGACCTACGGATTTCTATCACTACAGGAGGAGAAAACTCCTAAAAATACCAAACAGAAGGAGAAAAGCAATCAATGACTTCACTATACGATTTTTCAGTCTTGAACCAAGACAAGCAAGAAACTCCACTAGATGCCTATCGTGGTAAGGTTCTTTTGATTGTCAACACTGCTACTGGATGTGGTTTAACGCCCCAGTACCAAGGACTTCAAGAACTCTATGATCGCTATCAAGAACAAGGTTTTGAGATTTTAGACTTCCCTTGCAATCAGTTTATGGGACAAGCACCAGGCAGCGCAGAGGAAATCAACAGCTTCTGTAGCCTACATTATCAGACCACCTTCCCACGTTTTGCCAAGATCAAGGTCAACGGTAAGGAGGCAGATCCCCTCTATGTTTGGTTGAAAGACCAGAAATCTGGCCCGCTGGGAAAACGAGTCGAATGGAATTTCGCTAAGTTTCTCATCGGTCGTGATGGGCAGGTTTTTGAACGCTTCTCTTCAAAAACAGACCCAAAACAAATTGAAGAGGCCATACAAAAATTACTCTGATTTTTTTGAATACATTCTTTCATTCAGTTTAATTCTTGAAAGGATGTATTTTTTCTTTAAAAAGTGAAAGAATTTCTTTAAATTAGGTTTACTTTCTCTATTGCATTTCTCCTGATAATCTAGTATATTTACCATGTGTTTATAATATAGAATTATTTATGTTATATTCGGAACAGAAGATTTAAATTTTTTTCTTCAAAAATGTAAGCGTTTTATATCCAAGAGATGAGGTGGGAAGAAACCAGAAACTAGAAGTTTTTTTGTTGAATAAGATCGATACCAAGTAAGACTTGGGCTCAGACAGTAGCTGACTGTCTTTATAAAAACTAGGAGTACATTATGAATCGATACCTTTTTGAAAAAGGGCAAACTTTTAGCATCAGAAAATTAACCGTTGGAGTTGCTTCGGTTATGGTTGGACTCGCTTTTTTTGCTTCTGGAACCGCACTAGCCGACGAAGCAAAAATTGAAAGTCCAACTTCTCAACCAAACGTGGAAAAACTCGCAGAGGCTGAGACTCCAAAACCTGAAATCAAGAATGAAAGCCCTCTAATCTCTACACCTCAAGGATTGGAAAAGGAAGAGAATACGGCGAAACCAGTAGAAGAACCATCTGTACCAAATACTCCCACTGCCGACTTACTTCCTGAGGAAATCAATGATCAGGCTTATCCCGATACACCTGTAAAAAAATTAAATACATCCGCAATTGTTGAAAAGAAGGACAGTCCTCAAGTTGCAACTAAGAGCATTTTGAAAAAAAAGGAAGAAACTAAAGAAGAAGTTGGAAATGAAAATCGTGCCATCATTAATGGCGGGGAAGATCTTAAACACATCAACTATGATGGTCAACCCGCTACTGCTGCTAGTATGATTTACACTACATATAATGGGGACTCTCAACGCTATATCGTTTCAGGCTCTGGTATTTTTGTTGCACCTAATCTAATTCTTACAGTTGCTCATAATTTCTTAGAAGAAAACAAGGAAACTAGAGAAGGGCAGATTCGAGGTGGAAATTCCGCACAATTCTACTATAATGTTGGATCAAATAGCGAGAAGAAAAACTCTCTCCCATCTTCTGGAACAACTGTTTTATTCGAAGAAAAAGATATCCATTTCTGGAATAAAAAAGACTTCGGACAAGGATACAAGAACGATCTTGCTTTAGTAACAACTCCTGTCCCTCTTCCAATTGCCAGTCCAAATAAATCTGCAACCTTTGCACCTTTAGCTGATCATAAAACCTATCAGCCCGGAGAAGCTATTAGTACGATTGGGTATCCAACAGATTCTAGCTCAAAAGAACTCAAACAACCAATAGTAGCTGGTCAACTTTATAAAGCGGATGGTACTATTCGCTCTGTTGAAGCCTATAATGAGCAAGGAGCTACTGGAATCACCTACCAAACTACTTCTGTATCTGGTTTATCTGGAGGCGGTATTTTGGATAGCCAAGGAAAAGTTATCGGTATTCACCAACACGGAACAGTTGACAATGGAGTCCCTGAAAAAGACCGATTTGGTGGTGGACTCGTTCTTTCACCTGAGCAACTTAAATGGGTTAAAGATATGATTGCCCAATATGGGGTCAAGGGCTGGTACCAAGGAGATAATGGAAATCGTTACTATTTCACTAATGAAGGTCATATGCTTCGTAATGAAAAAGCTGTAATTGGTAACAATGAATATTCTTTCAATGAAAATGGAGTTGCTACTTTAACTAAAGGGGTAGAGTACGGTAGCGTTCTTGTCCAGCACAAAGACGAAGAAGGTAATCTTGTCAAAGAAAACGACAAATTTATCGAATCAACAACGGTTGACTCCCCATTTACTTACGATTTCAAAAAAGAAATTGAAAAAACTGATTTCTATGAGAAAAATAAAGAAAAATACGAAATCGTATCAATTGATGGTGTCAAAGTCAACAAACAACTAAAAGATACCTGGACTGAGGACCACAGTGTTGTAAGCAAAGTTCCTGCTGGTACACGTGTCATCAAGGTGGTTTATAAAGTGAATAAAGGTTCTTTCGAAATTCACTATCGCTTGAAAGGATCCGAAAAAGATCTAACAGAAGCAACTGCAGACAACAATAATGGAATGGAATACGATGTTTCTTTTGTCAACACTTTCCATGCAAAAGAAATCGCTGGCTATCGTCCAGTTAAGACAACATTAGAATCAAGTATTCAGCACAAAGGAGTAAATTCGGTCGTATTTGAATATGAATCAATCTCTGATAACTCCAATCCAACTACAAATGATTTGCCCGTCACCCATCCAGAAGATAAAGAAACCGAAATCGGTAACTACGGCCCTCTCCCAAGCAAAGCTCAACTAGACTATCATAAAGAAGAATTAGCTGCTTTCATCCACTACGGAATGAATACCTACACTGACTCTGAGTGGGGACACGGGAATGAAGATCCAGGATACTTTGATCCAACGAACTTAGACACTGATCAATGGATTCGTACTCTTAAAGAAACTGGTTTCAAACGAACCATTATGGTGGTGAAACACCACGACGGTTTCGTTATTTACCCATCTAAATATACAAATCATACCGTAGCTGCTAGCCCTTGGAAAGATGGTAAGGGAGACCTTTTAGAAGAAGTTTCAAAATCAGCTACTAAATACGATATGAATATGGGGGTTTATCTGTCACCATGGGATGTTAATAGCCCTAAATACAAGGTTGATACAGAAAAAGAATACAATGAATATTATCTCAACCAACTAAAAGAAATTCTTGGAAATCCAAAATATGGAAACAAAGGTAAATTCATTGAAGTTTGGATGGATGGTGCGCGTGGTAGCGGTGCCCAGAAAGTAACCTACACCTTTGACGAATGGTTCAAATACATTAAGGAAGCTGAAGGAGATATCGCTATCTTCTCTGCACAACCAACAAGTATTCGTTGGATCGGAAATGAACGTGGTATCGCAGGTGATCCTGTATGGCACAAAGTTAAAAAAGCAAACATCACAGAAGATGTAAAAAATGAATACCTCAACCATGGAGACCCTGATGGCGATATGTACTCTGTAGGTGAAGCTGATGTTTCGATCCGTTCTGGTTGGTTCTATCATGATAACCAACAGCCAAAATCACTCAAAGACTTGATGGATATCTACTTCAAGTCTGTAGGTCGTGGAACCCCGCTTCTACTCAATATTCCACCAAACAGAGAGGGTAAATTTGCAGATGCCGACGTAGCTCGCTTGAAAGAATTCAAGGCGACCCTAGACCAAATGTATGCAACTGATTTCGCCAAAGGAGCGACTGTCACAGCAAGTTCTACTCGTCAAAACCACCTATATAAAGCAAGTAACCTTACAGACGGCAAAGACGATACCAGCTGGGCTCTCTCAAACGATGCTACAACTGGTAGCTTCACAGTAGATTTAGGTCAAAAGAGACGCTTTGATGTCGTTGAATTTAAAGAGGATATCGCTAAGGGACAACGTATTTCTGGATTTAAGATTGAAGTTGAAATCAACGGTCGCTGGGTCACTTATGGAGAAGGTGCAACAGTTGGCTACCGGCGCTTAATCCAAGGAAAACCTATCGAAGCACAAAAAATCCGTGTTACTATCACAGGAGCACAGGCTACCCCTATCTTAAACAACTTCTCAGTCTATAAGACACCAAGTAATATCGAAAAGACTGACGGTTATCCTCTTGGACTAGAATACCACTCAAATACAACAGCAGATACAGCTGAAACAACTTGGAATAATGAATCTGAAGGTATTCGTGGCACTTCTATGTGGACGAATCAGAAAGATGCTAAAGCAACCTATCATTTCACAGGAACTAAAGCATATGTAGTCTCGACAGTGGACCCAGGACACGGAGAAATGTCCGTGTATGTTGACGGACAAAAGGTTGCTGATGTACAGACTAAAAACAGTACTCGCAAACGTAGCCAAAAAGTCTTTGAAACAGGTGATTTGAAACCAGGAGAACATACTATTACTCTCGTTAATAAAACAGGTGAACCAATAGCTACAGAAGGAATCTATTCCTTAAATAATGATAGTAGAGGTATGTTTGAACTAGAGTCTGCTAGCTACGACATCGAAAAAGGAAAACCAGTCACTGTTAAGATTAAACGTGTAGGTGGAAGCAAAGGGTTAGCCACTGTTCGCTTTATCACTGAACCTGGAACAGGAGTTCACGGGAAAGTCTACCAAGACACTACAAAGGATGTCACATTTAATGATGGGGAAACAGAAAAAATAGTTACTGTCCCAACTATCGACTTCAAAGAACAAGAAGATGCAATCTTTGATTTCAAAGCTAAACTCACTTCTGTATCTGATGGAGCCTTACTCGGCTTCACTACAGACTCTACTATTCAAGTAATGAATGCTGAGTTACTCAAGAAAGACCAGACTAGTTATGATGACCAAGTTAGCCAATTGGATTATAGCCCTGGATGGAAGCATGAAACAAATTCCCCAGATAAGTACAAACAAACTGAGTCTTGGGCTTCATTTAATCATTTAGCAGATGATCAAAAGACTACGACAGCTGTAACAGCTTACTTTTACGGTACAGGACTAGAAATCAAAGGTTTTGTCGACCCAGGTCATGGTATCTATAAAGTCTTGCTTGATGGTAAGGAAGTCCAATACCAAGATGGAATGGGTAATTCGTCAATTGTGAATGGTAAAAAATACTTTAGTGGACATGCTACTGAACGCCAAGGTGATCAAACTTTGGTCAGCTTAAAAGGACTTGATGAAAATTTACATGCAGTAACCTTACAGCTTGATTCTGACCATAACGACATAACACAAAATATTGGTATCCAAGTTGACCGATTCATCACTTTTGGAGACGGTAGAGAACTATATAGCAAAGAAGATATTATTCGCTCTCTCTCTAAATGGAAAGACGACTTATCTAACTTTGATCCAAGTGGTTTGAAAAATACAGCAACTGCACGCCAAGCATTTAAGTCTAACCTTAATAAACTTACTAGACAGCTAAATTCTGATGTTGTAAATGTACAAGATGTGATGTTAACAGTCACTACTTTACAAGATATTCTTAGCAAGGATGAAAATTACCAAAAACCCGGTGATGATCCAACTCCAGATCAACCTGAACAACCTGTTGAACCTGAACAACCTGTTGAACCTAAACAACCTGAAAAACCAATTTCTACTTCAACTCCTGAAGAAGGAGTCAAGGATCTTGTCTTCCAACTCCCAAGTTTAGAAATTGTTAAAAAGGTAGTACCATTCAAGACTATCCATCGTGAAAATCCACAATTAGATAAAGGGAAAGAACAAGTCCTATCCGAAGGTAAAGAGGGCGCTATAGTCGAGTATGTTGAAGTAGATGGAAATAATCGCAAGGTTCTCCAAACAGAAAACACACCAGCTCAAGATCGTATCATCGAAGTTGGAACTAAACAAAATGAAGTTGCAGTGGAGAATCCTGATAAAGTTCTAGCACCAGAAACCGACAAACCAATTTCTACTTCAACCCCCGAAGAAGGAGTCAAGGATCTTGTCTTCCAACTCCCAAGTTTAGAAATTGTTAAAAAGGTAGTACCATTCAAGACTATCCGTCGTGAAAATCCACAATTAGAGAACGGGAAGGAACAAATTCTATCAGAAGGGAAAGATGGTCTACTTGTCGAGTACGTCGAAGTAGATGGTAGCAATCGTAAGGTGGTCCAAACTGAAGCAACGCCAGCTCAAGATCGAGTGATTGAAGTTGGGACTAAACAAAGATCTGTAGGAACATATACACCTCCAACAGTAACTCTTCCTGAGGCTGAGCTACCAAGAAAAACAGAAAAACCAACTCCTACCGTTGTAACAGAAGATTCACCAACAAAAACTGAAAAAGTAGCTCCTACCGTTGTAACAGAGGATTCACCAGCAAAAACTGGAAATCCAGCTCCTGCAGTTGTAACAGAAGATTCACCAAGTAAAGATGAAAAAGCACCTGTTGCTACTACAGTTAAACAAGACAAGGAAAAACAACTCCCAGAAACTGGAGAGCAAGAAGCAAATGCCTTCTTATTCTTGGCTGCTATTACTTCAGTATTGTCTCTACTCATCTTCCAAAAGAATTTCAAAGACTAATTAAAATCTTTACTTCATTCTTTTCAATGATTCTAGTTCCCCCAAAGAGAGGACCGGCTGGTCTTCTCTTTTTCTATTTACAAATTAAAAAACATCCATAAATTTATATGGATGTCGTGGTATATATAAAATAGAATGATTATTTAGGATAGGTATTTTCGAATTCCACTACGATGTCAAGTAAACGATTATCTAAAAAAGATAGGACTTCTTGTCTAATCTCGTCAGAAAGACCATAATAAGCTTCTGCAAGTCCTCCGCAGATAGCTGCAATGGTGCACACCAAAAAACGAGTTCATCTCCTACCAAATCTACTGGCCACTATTTTTAACCCCAGCATATACATAGGTCCTATTTCTAGGACACGCTTTTTCCGTTACCACCCTAAAATAAAAGCTATGCTCCCACCCATCCTTGGCATTTTCCTTGTTTAAGACAAAGTAGTTTTTCTGATTCATCGCCATGGTTCGTAGGATGTCATCAATCAAGAAAGTCAAGGGTACGTTCAGGGCAGAGTATTTTTGAAAATCCTCTTCAAAACGAATATAGTCATCTGAAAAATAATCCATCTGCAGTTTGTTTTCATACAGCTCTTTTCTAGTCATAAACTCCCTCCTCCCACAGCCGAATTTCTAGGATATCTGCAACCTCTATCAACCTATATCCCTCGTTTGTCCTAATAGATAGAGTCTGAGGTGATAACTCTCTCACCACACCGATGATAGTCGCCTTCTGCCTCTTTTCCTTGACCACAAAGCATCCCTTAAGTTGGCCAACATAAAGCTGAGAAAGCAAGTGCAACTTCTCATCTGGAGTCAAATCCGTCGAAAAATCAACACGGCTTTTTTCTTCACTGAGCGAACTGGTGTGTTCTGATAGGTAAAATCCCATCCACTTCTGCATCCCTGGATCTTGATAATCTCGCGCAGATTGAAAAGGTAAATAAGAACGATCAATCATTGTAATCCATCTAATCCTCCAGCAGAATGTCCTCCAATCAGCTTACTTCTAGCAAGACTCCTAGATGCTTCTTCCAGTGCATTGGCTCTTAACAGAGAAGTGAAACCAAATTGTTCCCGAATGGAGTCAATGGCCGTCTGGAGCCTTTCTTCTTTTTCTAACTTATCAACATCATCAAAGAGAGATATCAAACCAAAGGACTCGTCTACAAAGCCTGAATAGTTAACTCCGACACTTCTGACCGCTCCAGAAGTGTATTTGTTATGAAATAGCTTTAAAACATAATCCGTTAAGACCGCAGTATTATTGGTCGGTTCGACCTTCATTTGTGTGTGAATAGACGACCTAACCTCCTGTTTAGAGAAACCGACATAGATAGAGACAAGGGTTGTTTTCTTACCAGACCTTCTCAGTCTAATAGCTACCTGCTCCGCCATTTCTCGGAGAATAATTTCAATATCCCGTAGCTTCACGTAGTCTCTCGGCAAGATTTGAGAATTCCCCAAGCCCTTGGATTTGGCTTTATAGGGCTTATGAACATTGCTCTCATCAATTCCGTTAGCATGAAACCACAAACGCAAGCCAGCCTGACCCAGAGCTTTCTTTAGCTGGTCTGGATTGCTTGTGGCCAATTCCTTGATGGAAAAAATCCCCAGAGCATGCAAACGTTTCTCCATCCGCCTGCCAATCCCCCAAAAGTCGGTCATCTTGGGAATGAACCAGACCTTCTCTTCCACATCCTGGTAAGACCAGTTGGCCCTCATGGTCGGAGTGTGCTTGGCCTCATTATCCAGAGCCAACTTGGCCAGTAAAGGATTGGCATTTGACATGCCCACTGTAGAGTAAATTCCTGTCTGCCTCCAAATATCCCTCTGAATACGGGCAGAAAGCAGATCCAGCTTGTCTTTTCGAGAGAGACTCTTGTCTGGGATGAAATAGTTGAGCGAACTAGTCAGATCGATAAAGCCCTCATCGATAGAGTAGGGATAAATATCATCTGGGCTACCATAGTTTTGAAAGATTTGCTGGATTTCCATATTGACCGCTATGTACTCATCCATCCTAGGAGGCACAATCAAGGTCACTTGAGCCCAATCTTCGATATAACGAACATAGTCCGAGTCGGTAGGCAACCCCTGCTTTCGAGCATTGTAATAGGAAAATCTGCGCGTTTTGATATCAAAAGGCAAATCATAGGCCCGACCAACATTGGACTTGCCAAAAATCTTCTTAAACATGGGAGAGGAGGCTAGGATAAGACCAGTTGAATTATCTGCGCGACTCATGACACAAAGTGAAGTCTTCAGCGGATGCAAGCCCCTTTTCACACACTCAACGCTGGCATAAAAGGATTTCATATCGACAAAGGCAATATCACTTTTGGGTTCTCTGGAATAATCAAAGTAGCCCATTGGCTATCCCTCCATCGGCACAAAGTTCCCAACGATAATCCCCACAATCCGAGGATCTTCCTCATAGGAGATGAAAATATCCTTGTATTTAGGATTGATAGAGACTAGACGCAATCCATTCTCCTCTCGATAGACCCGTTTGATATAGGTCTGGTTATTGCAAACCACTGCATAAACCGCCCCGTCATAGTCAAATCCTGTCTCTCGAATCAGTGCCACTGAACCATTTTGGTATTTAGGTTCCATGGAGTCCCCAGACACCCATGACGCAAAATCATGCGCCAACTCCTCATTAAAGTAAACCGTATCAAAATTCTGATCATCGTAGACCGAAGCCCCAATCCCTGCTGACATGCGTTCATAAACACGATACTCGTAAAGTCGCTCTGGCATGGGAGCCACTTTCTTGACTTCTTCCTCTTGAGCCAGATTGCGAGCATAGAGAACAACCTTCTCCTGCCCTTGCTTGGAGAGGCTATGGTAGAGACGGACAATCTCAATCTGAGTAAAATATCCTTTTGCTACTTTTAAAATATTCTCTAGCTGGAACACCTTCTCCTTGGACGGTTCCTTGACTCCACGTTCCCAAGCCGAGTAAGCCTGGAAACTAATCCCAAGTTGCTCTGCAATTTCCTTCTGTGTCAGTTTTAACTCTTTCCTCCGAGCCTTTAATTTTTCTGGCTGATACATACTTCACCTCCTAGTATAGAACCTTATCTTAAATGATTTTCCTTAGAAAAGCTAATCTTTAGTTGAGTCACTTTTAAAACTCAACCAATTTTGTTTAGTTTTATTATATAAAAAAAGTAGACAAATGTCCACTAGGAAAAGCAGAAACATCGTGAGTTTTATACTCAATGAAAATCAAAGAGCAAACTAGGAAACTAGCCGCAGGTTGCTCAAAACACTGTTTTGAGGTTGTAGATAAGACTGACGAAGTCAGTCACATATATACGACAAGGCGACGTTGACGCGGTTTGAATTTGATTTTCGAAGAGTATTAATCAAACTAAAAGGACCTAGCCCTGCACCATACAGAACTAAATCCTTTGAATAAATAATTGATCTAACTTTTAAAATTCCTACAGAAATTCCAGTTTTTCTCTATTTGATACCAGACATTAGTTTTTCAATACGTGGAACGTAGAAAAGTAAGATAATACCGAATACAATCGTAATTCCTCCAACAATTCCATAGTAAGCCACTTCAGTTTCGCTTGTATAAAATTTTACAATTTGAGCATTGATAGCTTGGGCAGCTGCATTACTCAAGAACCAGATAGACATCATTTGTGCTTGGAAGGATTTTGGTGCTAGCTTAGTAGTGACTGATAGACCAATAGGCGAAATCAACATCTCCCCCACAATCACAATAGCCCAACTCATAATCAACCAGAAAGGACTGACCTTAACATCTGTCCCAAAGAGCATCCCTGGTAACATCATCCACAAGAAGGATAAACCTGCTGCTAATAAACCGTAAGCAAATTTCTTAGAAGAGGACGGTTGCTTTTTACCCATTTTCCCCCACAACCATGCAAAAATCGGCACATAAATCATAATGAAAAGTGGATTGATACTTTGGAAAAAGCTAGATGGGAAATGAATCTGATTCCCAAATACATTAAAGTAAAGTCGAGTTTGATCATCCGCAAATAGAGCGAGAACAACAGACCCCTGCTCCTCAATAGACCAGAAGAGTACTCCAGCGATAAATAAAGGAATGTAGGCAAATACTCGGGATCTCTCAGTAGCAGTTATTTTCTGACTAGATAAAATTTTGAAGAAATAGTAGATTGGAATAATTACAGCAATCACTGTAAAGATATTAACAATCATATCCACGTTAAATTGGTGAGTAAAGACTAAACCTATAACCACAAGAATAACCATGACAAGCGTAATCAGCAAGCGTTTAATCAAGGTCTGCTGGTCCTTCTGTGAAAGTGGATCAGTGGGGTAAAGACTTGATTCAGGCAGATATTTCTTCCCATCTAAAACATACTTCACCAAACCAAAGAACATCCCAATGGCAGCTAGTGAGAAACCTAGATGGAAATTGATTTCCTGACCTAGATAACCTACTAAATAAGGGGCAACGAAGGCACCTAAGTTAATACCAAAGACAAAGATACTGAAACCTGCATCCCGTCTATCATCCTCTTTCTCATAAATTCCCCCAACCATATCTGAGATATTGGGTTTTAAAAATCCAGTTCCAAAGATAATCAAGGCAATAGAAAGATAGAGAGTCACTTGTCCAAAAGGTGTTGCCAAAGCAATATGCCCTAGCATAATCAAAATCCCACCGTAAAAGACAGTCTTACGGCTTCCTAAAATACGGTCACTGACAAAACCACCGACAACCGAGGACAAAAATACCAGCGAGCCATAAATCGCCATAACCGATGCAGCCGTGGTCTTATCCATTCCCAATCCACCATCTTGCACACTATAGTACATATAGTAAAGTAGGATAGCTCGCATCCCATAGTAAGAAAAGCGTTCCCACATCTCTGTAAAGAAGAGGGTGGACAAGCCCATAGGATGTCCAAAAAATGTTTTCTGTTTTTCCATATATATTCTCCTTTAACGATATAATAATTCATTTTACAGAATTTTCAAACAAATGTCAAACAAATCCTGTTTATTTTAGAAAATTTTCTGAAAAAATCACACGTCTCATACTTAATTCCACCATAAAAATCCATTTCAGACTAAATTCCACTTTGGTCAGGCAAGTGGAAGTTAGTTTGAAAAATTACCTCTAAAAATTTGCTCTTATTTAGTTGAAAAATGTTTCAAACCTTGAAACATGCTTATCCTTTCCTCTTCAGTAAACAAAAAACATCTCTATGCCAAACTCGTAATTACTAAAATACAAGTCAATAATCATAGAGATGCAAAACTATTACACATTAAAAAATAAATAATTAGTAATTAAATAATAAAAATTGTGTACGAAATTTCTCAATTAGTTTTCGCTAGTAAATATCATTTCTAACAAACGCCCTCTCAATTCCTTATCCTGATGATGCAAGATATTCATTAACTCATGAGAATTTTTGGCATTGATGAATTGATTTAATAATCTATCTTTTAATTCATATGGAAGAGAAGCCGTCTTTAGTAGTCTAAAAACTTCATCATTTAAAGATATTGTTTTATTATCTTTACATTCAAATCTAGCTGTATCATTCTTATTTGGCAATTCAATTATAGACACATTCGTTCCTTTAAGATGAATTCTATGCCTTCTATTACTTGGAAGGATACTAGAATCTCCTTGTAATGTTAACTCTACCATCCCCATTTCCCAGTCGATTGATAATCTTGTTTTATATCTTTGACCATTTTGATCTTCAATCATTTCAAAAGAATGTTGTTTTCCTGGAAATACATACCAATCTACAACTTCAGGTAAATCAACACCCATATCTATCTCAGAACCAACCAAAGGAATGATTGCACCACTTTTTGCAAACACAGGTATAGTCGAAATGTCTCTATAAACACTCAACTTCACACCACCTGTATATTTTTTCTCTGAAAAGAAGTCATACCACTCACCTTCAGGGAACCATACATCTACTTTTGCAGATTGGAATGCCAAATCCATCTTTTCTACAATGGGAGCCACCATCAGTTCTGTTCCAAAAAAGTATTGATTTGGAACATTATAACTCTCATCATTCTCTGGGTAGAAATAATACATTGGGCTGATTAATGGGGCACCTGCCTCGTGTGTCTTTACATTCATAGTGTATAGATATGGAATCATCTGATGTCTCAAACGAAGGTATTTCTTCATAATCTTAGATGTTGTTTCTGAAAAAAACCAAGGTTCTTTACTATTAAAGGGACTTCTAGAACTATGTAATCGAGTAATCGGACTAAAAACGCCAAACTGTAGCCATCTAGTTTGTAGCTCTTCGTCATAATCCCCCAGCATGTGCCCACCGATATCATGACTCCACCAACTATAACCGATATTAGATGCTGTCGCTGTAAAATAAGGTTGAAATCTTAACGAATTCCAACTAATAATAGTATCCCCTGAAAAACCAACAGGGTAGCGGTGACTACCAGGACCTGCATATCTTGATAAAATCAAACCGCCTTCTGCATTTTTACAACTATCCTGATAGTGATAATGGTTTAAAAGCCATAGTGGATCTAGCATACCTTGTGTCCCTTGTTGCCAGTCAATCCACCAAAAATCTACTCCCTGCTTTTCTAGCTCATAATGAACATCTTTAAAGTAGGCTTCTCTAAAAGAGGGATTAAAAAAATCAAAAATGGCAGGTTCTTCTAATTCTACATTTAACCCCAATCGTTTGGCGACTCGAGGATAAGCTTCTTCATAAGCCCGTATACCATCAGCAGGATGGACATTTAAGGAGAGTTTCAACTTTCTATCATGAAGTTGTTGCAATAACTGCTCTGGATTAGGTATTAAATTTTTATTCCAACTATATCCTGTCCAGCCACTTCCAAAACGAGCTGGAATGTCAGTGATATGCCAATCCATATCTAAAACACCGATAGATAATGGAATTTTCTCTGTTTCAAATCTGTCTATTAAATCCAAGTATTCATCCGACGTATAAGGCCAATATCTACTCCACCAATTGCCTAAAGCATATCTTGGCAACAAAGGGGTTGAACCAGTCAAATGGTAAAAGTCTCTGATTGCTCCTCTATAATCATGCCCATAGGCAAAGAAATACAGGTCAATTTGATTTTCTCTCTCAATATAACCAGACTGTTCATCCCAAATAAATCCTTGAGAATCATCCAATAAGGCTATCCCATTTCGGCTAATAATTCCATCTTCTAACGAGATTGCTCCATCTGCCTTATCCAGAGTCCGAGCTGTTCCTTTTAACGTTTCAATAGATTCACCAAAATACCAGCGACTACCATATACGGCAAAATTTCCTTTTAATTCTATAAATAAATTTTCGGCGTTAAATTCTCCTTTATTAAAGTGCAGATGAAAATAGTCCGTCATAATATCTAGTACGTTTGATGTCTCGATATAATCTAACGAAACTTGACCAAAATCTCTATTATAGATAAGTTGTGTCGTTCTATCCTCAAAACTTCCAGTTTGAGAGTATTCTAGCCTTACTAACTTGTCTGTTAATACAGAGATTCGATAAAACTCTCCCTTAAAAATTTTCAATTTGTTTTCCTCCTTTTATGGTCAATTCTTTCTCTTTTGTGGTGGACATAAAGATCGCTTTAAAGCCCTTTACTGGGATGGTCAAGGATTTTGGTTACTTTATAAACGCTTTGAGAATGGTAAACTGACTTGGCCAAGTACAGAAAACGATGTCAAAGCTCTCACACCTGAACAAGTAGATTGGCTTATGAAGGGATTTTCTATCACTCCCAAAATAAATTCATCAGAAAGTCGTGATTTCTATTGAAATTAGGACTTTCTTTTCGGTATAATAAAGCTAGAAAACAAGGAGGGAAGCTCATGGAAGAATTATTGAAAATCATTCAACAACAGAGTGCTACAATTGATAGTCTCACCAATAAACTTGCCCTTCTTCGTGAACAAGTAGCTTATCTGACTATACTTACTCAGGTCCAAATATCTTTAGAAATGCAGGGTTATAAATACGAGAATTTTTTGGTCTTATTATAAATTGATAAGGTAAAACATAATTTAGGAATATCTGCTTTATTTCATCAAAATTAAACATTTTTTGGGGATTTTTATTAAGATCTAGAAATAAACTCCATAAATTCTCTTTCTCAAATAGTTCTTTTATATCCTTAGGAATATCATTACCTAATTTATCTAACAAATACAATCTTTTATTTGCAATTATTTTCCAAGGGATATAAGCATAAGATTCAACTCCTAGCTTATCTTTCATGCCAATATAAAGCATGTTCTCTCCATGTAAATCATTTTGTTTATATTTATAGCCCTTAATGAAGTCTTTGAAACTAGAGTCATTTTCCTTTACCTTATAGTATTGTTTAGTAATATTGCTTATAACTAGATAAATTTCTTCCGGCGTATAATTATAATAAATAAGTGTTTCAATCACTTCATTAATTACCTCTGCGAAATCTTCTTCACATAAAGAGATACTAATCCGATTTCCATAAGAAATATTTAATTTATTAGTTTTAATAATTTCAATTATCTTTTCCTTCGAATTCAAAGGATTTTTTATAAAGATCTGTTCTGTTTTTTTTATAGATTTTTCAAAATCCGTTGACAAATCTCCAAAGTTTTGTGGCCAATCATTATCATTAAGGTAATCTGCAATTTTTGATTTTGTATTTTCTACTTTCAGTACGAATGAACCAGGTGAAGCATTGATTACATTCATTAGTTCACTATTTTGAAATTCTACCATTGCTTCTACCGATTTAAATCGTTCAATTTCCAGTTCCAAAGCATTCGGTTTAGGGTAAATTAACTCTGAATTTAAGGTATTGCTTGAATATACGTTACCATTATGTCGAAATTCAAAATCTGGTTCTCTGTCCCTAAAATATTGATTAACTACGATTCCATACAAATCCCAAAGAAAAACACCTTGTTGATTATTCATTCTTGATAGTTCGGGGATGGAGACACTAAAGAATGGATTAAAATCCAATGATTTTAATATACTTAAACATTGTTTAACTGAATCATTATTGTTAGTCTCTTCTATATTTTTAACTGTTAATTCTAAAATTTTTTTAATAATTAAAATTTCTTTTTCTGATATTCTCCATAAATAACCATATTTAAAGTCTGGATGTTCTTCAATTCCATCTGTTGCAAAGTAAGCAGCAACTTCAAGGTTAGTAGTAAAATCAATCAAATCTGTTTTATAACCATAATGTTGAGCAATAGCATAACATCTTTGAATATCCTCTGCATTATCATCTTTCAGATGCAAAGATGGATTATTTAAAAATTTCGTTACAAAGAATAATGTTTTAGAGCTTTCTTCTTTGTTATTATTTACTCTCGAAATAGAAGATTCAATCGGCCAATTATGAATTTGACCACGATAATAGTATATTTCTCCAGATTTTTTTTCATCCTTTTTTAACTTTTTTATTAAAGCATTAATATTGTTATATCTTACTGTCATAAATCAATTCCTCCTCCATTAAACTCATCATAAAAAAATTACAGTTTATTTCTATTAGTAAAAAGTTTTTTTCGCTCTTCCATAAATTCAATCAACTCTTTTTTAAAAACCTTTTTCTCATCATCTGTAAGACCTTTGGAATTCATACGGAAGAGCAATTCAATGTTGTCTAATCCATCTGACTTTTCTCCAGAGTTTCCAACTAAATAATCAACAGATACTTTTAAAATTTGTGCAATCTTAACAAGATTTTTCTGTGTTGGCTTTTTTACACCACGTTCCCATGAAGCATATGCTTGTTGGGAAATATCTAATTTTTCAGCTATTTGAGCCTGTGTTAGTTTTACTTGTTTCCTTAGTGTTTTCAAGCGTTCTGCGAATTCCATATGTGACCTCAAAAAAATTTTTGCAGAAAATCATTGACATCAACAACCAATGATTGTACAACATAATCAACAACTAATAGTTGTACAGCGGTTGAAAATAATAACCTTATCTTCAAGGCTAAATCATGATCATTGACAATTAAATAAAAAGTGCGTCTGACAACCAGAGAGCTGATCGCCAAAACTACACTAACCTTCGTACCTTTATTGTAATTGTTTTGGAAAGAAAAGTCAAGTCTCTTTATGGTTGAAGTGAAGATTTACCATTTAAAACATTTTTTGTGGACTTCCACGCATTTCGGACTTTCGCACTTTTCCGAATAGTAAAGTGAACTGGCTTCGCCAAAGAGCGTAAAAGAACCTAATAGGGATATAATAACTACCTATTAAGGTTGGTTGGGATAGCGATGGTAATTCATGAAAAGCACCTTGTTAAACGTTACCACCGTGAAGGAGGGATTCTTCAACCAAATAACTTTTCTTTACTTCTGTCTATCTACCTTGATAGACTCACTCTCAAGCTACTAACTCTTCTTTTTTCTTAGTAGCTTTTTTACTTTTAGAATAAAGGAGAAAACTATGACTAACTTTTTTCGTACTACAATGTAAACGACTGTATGATAATTACGCATTTACCTATAGAATCTTCAGTTCATCTGATAAACTAACAGTTCAACTGTACACTCAGGCTTTGAATGATTTAGATTCTGTAGCAAAGAAATCACTTGTTACAGGATTTTCTCATGCCGAAGTGGCATTCTATACTAGAATGTTTAAATGCAAACTTTCTACTCACTACTACTCAAGAGTGAAGCTACCAGCTTAACTCTTTTTATTTTACAATCAGAAAGGAAAAAACTTATGATTCAAGAAACTTTAAAAATGAAACCAGAATTTATCGGCGCAGCTTACTATGAAAAATTGGGAAATGCCCCACGTTTTATCTTTGGAAAAGAAGGTAAATATCAACGTCATATTCTAAACATCGAAACACATAGTTCCTTCCATGTTATCACACCTGCTTCTACCACTATCTTCCCAGAAGATGCTCTTGTAAAAGTGATTAACCCTGTCTTTCTATCAGACACGTCTCTGAATGTAAATTCTGTCGTACCTGCTCTCAACGTTTTTGCTGAGAAACTAATACTCAAGAAATAATAAAATAAAGGAGAAAATAAAATAGCTAAAACTGGATTAAACTATGGAATCTATAAAGCACTAACGCATAGTGAAACGATTACAACAAAGACTTATGTCAACACTTCTAATGTAGTTCCTATGACAGTAGGTGAATTTGCCTTAAAGTCTCTAAAACAATGAGGTGAAAATAAGGTAAATTTTGGGGTGAACTCTTGATTTTTAGACAAAAAAAGACATCCAAGAGAAAATTCTTGAATGTCTGTAAACGTTGATATATCGTATTGATTAACGTTTTGAGAATTGTGATGCTTTACGAGCTTTCTTAAGACCTGGTTTCTTACGTTCAACTTTACGTGAGTCACGCGTAAGAAGTCCTGCGCGTTTCAATGAATCGCGGAAGTCTGGGTCTACTTGAAGAAGGGCACGAGCGATACCGTGACGGATAGCTCCTGATTGACCAGCGTATCCACCACCTACAACGTTAACGAAAACGTCGTATGAACCTGCAGTTGAAGTAACTGCAAACGGTTGGTTGATGACAAGACGAAGGTCAGCGTGTGGGATGTACTCTTCAACATCTTTTTTGTTAACAGTGATTTTACCAGTTCCTGGAACAAGGCGAACGCGTGCAACAGCGTTTTTACGACGTCCAGTACCTGCATATTGTGCTTGTGACATACTTTATTGTTCCTTTCCTTAGATAAGTCCTGAAATGTCAAGAACTTCTGGTTGTTGTGCAGCGTGAGTGTGCTCAGCTCCAACAAATACTTTCAACTTCATACCTTGAGCGCGTCCAAGAGTATTGTGTGGAAGCATACCTTTAACTGATTTCTCGATCAAACGTACTGCATTTTTAGAACGAAGTTCACCTGCAGAAATTTGTTTCAATCCACCTGGGTGGTTTGAGTGAGTGTAGTAGATTTTATCAGTTGCTTTTTTACCAGTCAATTTAACTTTTTCAGCATTGATAACAATCACAAAGTCACCTGTATCAGTGTGTGGTGTAAATGTTGGTTTGTTTTTTCCGCGAAGTACGCTAGCAACTACTGCAGAAAGACGTCCAAGTGGTACATCAGTTGCGTCAACTACGTACCATTTACGTTCAACTTGGCCTGGTTTAGCCATAAATGTTGTTTTGTTCATGATTTCTCCTATATATAGTTCGATTTTTGTTTACGGTGATGGGTGTTCCTTCCCATCGAAAAGTATTTGGAAGGTTCCGGGGCCTTTCAAATGGGGTAAACAATACCGCCTACTATAATACCAAATTTTACCCCTAAAAGTCAATAGATATGAAAAATATTTTTCTCAATTCCACTCTTTTTATCTCTAAAAAACCTCGCTTTCGCGAGGCTCTTCTATTTATAAGATAAGGCACGTTTAAAGGTTTTCCAAGGACCTAAATCATCTGTTTGCAGAACGAGGCTAGCATACATACGCCCGATAAAGACTGTTGCCGTTACTGCAAAAGCAATCGTAATAGCAAGCGAAATCCAAGCTTCTAACCCATTTGCATAACCATTAATAGCTCTAAACGGCATGAAGAAAGTCGAAATAAAGGGAATATATGAACCAATCTTCAAGATGAGATTGTCACCAGCTGCACCTAGAGCTGTCACTCCAAAAAAACCACCTATAATCAAAATCATCAAAGGCGACAAGGCTTTTCCTGAGTCCTCAGGACGAGAAACCATAGAACCTAGGAAGGCTGCTAAAACAACGTACATAAATAGGCTAACCAAGACAAACAATAAGGTGTTGAGCGAGAAAGCCTCTCCTATATGGTTTAAAATACCAGATTGTGCCAAGATTGGTAGGTCTTTAAAGAGAAGAATGGCAGCAAGTCCACCCACGACGTAAATGCCAATATGGGTCAAAATCACAAGAAGCAGAGCCAGCATGCGAGCGTAGAAATAATGACTAGCTCGGATACTAGAGAAGACCACCTCCATAATTTTGGTTCCTTTCTCGCTAGCCACTTCCTGAGCAGTGACACTAGCATAGGTAATCAAAATCATATAAAGGAAGAAACCAAGCCCTGCGGCCGCAATGGTTTGAATCATTTTTTTATTTTCCTTGGATTCATCAATTTTCTCCGTAAAGTTAACTGTTTGTTCCAAGCGTTTTTCCTGTTCTTGTGACAAATTGGCTGCCGAACGATTGAGTTGGTATTGCAGTTCGTTAAGCTTATTGGTTACTGCTAGCTTGATGCCTGTTTCAAGAGAAGTTTCACCATGATAGACGGCCTTGAGGACGCTGTCCTCTTGGTCAATGGTTAGGTAACCCTTGATTTTCTCATCCTTGATAGCAGCTTGAGCACTTGCTTCATCCTGATAATCAAAGTTGATACCATTGGTACCCTTGAGCCCATCTTCCACAGATGGCACAGTTGTTACTACTGCTATCTTACTATTCTTGGCCATAGAAGACCCTTGGAGATAGCCGATTCCTACAGATAAGGCTAAAAAGAGGAACGGCGAAATCACCATAAAGAAGAAACTCCACGATTTGACATGTCGAAGATAGGTTTCCTTCATTACAACCCACATATTTCTCATACTTCCACCCCTGATTCTAGTTTAAAGATTTCATCAATTGTTGGCGCTTGCTGGTCAAAGGTTGCGATGTATTGCCCCTGAGTCAAGATTGGGAAGAGTTCCCTTCCAGCGCTCTCATCCTCTAAGATCAATTTCCAACTGCCTTGTTTGGTCAAGCTCACCTGTTTAACATGAGGAAGATTTTCCAATTCTTCCTTACTTCGTTCACTTGAAACAAAGAGACGCGTTTTCCCGTATTGATTGCGAACATCCTGAACTGGTCCATGCAAGACCACACGGCCATCTCGAATCATGAGAATATCGTCACAAAGCTCCTCGACGTTGGTCATGACATGGTCAGAAAAGATAATGGTTGCCCCACGTTCTTTTTCTTGAAAAATGACTTGCTTTAGCAATTCAGTATTGACTGGGTCCAATCCACTGAAAGGCTCATCCAAGATAATCAAGTCTGGCTCATGAATCAGAGTAATAATGAGCTGAATCTTCTGCTGATTTCCTTTTGACAGACTCTTAATTTTATCTGTCAGCTTCCCTTTCACTTCCAACCTCTTCATCCATTGAGGAAGTTTTTCCTTGATTTCCTTAGCATCCATACCTTTTAGAGTCGCCAAATAGCGAACTTGTTCAAGGACTGTCAATTTAGGCATGAGACTGCGTTCTTCAGGTAGATAGCCAATCCGAGCGTAGGTCTCTTGACGAATATCCTGACCATCCAGACTGATTTCTCCTTGATATTCTAAAAACTTCAAAATACTGTGGAAAATTGTTGTCTTCCCAGCACCGTTTTTCCCGACTAATCCCAAAATACGACCTGGTCGCGCTTGAAAGTCAATACCAAACAAAACTTGCTTGGGTCCAAAACTTTTCTCTAGACTTCTTACTTCTAGCATCTTTCACCTCCGAAATGTCTTTCACTCATTATACTCTTTTTTGATAGCCTTTACAATGATTTCTGTCCATTTTTATCATCCTCATTTTAGTAAAAAATCTTAGGGTACTTTGAGTTATGAGTACATTATACACTGGTAAACTCCAATTTATCTTCTCTGTTCCTCAACTGTCTATTTTTGATCCTGAATTGTTATTTAAAAAGCAAAAATCCACCCCGAAGGATGGATTGATACTTTAACGCACTTCTGCATTGACTTTTTCTTCGAGAGACGCTTGGATTTTTTCCATGTAGCGTGCGACTTCTTCGTCCGTTAAACTGTCTTCTGGATTTTGGAAAGTCAAGCTATAAGCCATTGACTTCATACCAAGTCCCAATTTCTCACCTGAGAAGACGTCAAAGAGTTTGATATCTGTCAAACGTTTCACGCCGGCAGCTTGGATAGCGTCCACAACTTCTTGGTGAGTGACTTCTGCCTCGAGGAGAAGGGCAACGTCACGGCTGACTGCTGGGAATTTGGTGATTTCCACAAATGGATTAGCAGGTTGAAGGGCTACTTCGATGGCTGAAAGGTTAAGCTCAGCTACATACGTTTCTGGAATATCGTAGGCCTTAGCAGTGACTGGGTGTACTTGACCAAGGAAACCAAGAACTTGATCACCAAGTGAAATGACTGCTGTACGACCTGGATGAAGGCTAGCAATTTCAGATGTTGCTGTATAAGTTACTTGGAGTCCCAAACGAGCAAATAGCGCTTCAAGGATTCCTTTAGCATAGAAGAAATCAACTGGAACTGCTGCTGTTTGGAAATCTTTTTCTGCAACCAAGCCTGTCAAGGCAAAGGCAAAGCTGTTGATCTCATTTGGAAGTTCTTCTTTTGGATTACCTGTTTGTTCAAAGACTTTTCCAATCTCGTAAAGAGCCAAGTTTTTGTTCTTACGAGCCACGTTGTAAGCAACTGTATCTAGGATACCTGAGATCATATTTTGACGGAGGACAGAACGATCCACTGTCATTGGCCACATAAGTTCCGTAAGGTTACTTGGTTGAGCTGTGAACTCTACTGCTTTTTCAGGAGTTGTCAGAGCATAGGTGATGATTTCTGTCAAACCTGCCCCTTCAGCAATGGTACGAACTTGACGGCGGAGTTTTTGTGTCGTAGTCAATTCACCAGCTGTCCCATCGTCTTTTGGAAGGCTGGTTGGCAAGCGGTCATATCCATAGATACGAGCGATTTCTTCAAAGAGGTCTGCCTCGATAGTGATATCCCAGCGACGGCGTGGGACGCTGACTGTAAAACTGTCTGCATTTCCAGAAAGACCAAAGCCAAGACGACGGAAGACGTCTTCTACATCCGCGTAAGAAAGTTCTGTACCAAGGACACGGTTAACATCAGCAAGAGTTGAAGAAACTTCCACATCAAAGGTATCAAGTTCACCCGCTGAAACGATACCCTTACGCACAGTCGCACCTGCAAGCTCTGCAATCATGCTAGCCGCCGCATCAAGGGCTTCGCTAACAGTTGCCACATTGATCCCTTTTTCAAAGCGAGAAGATGACTCAGAACGAAGATTCAGGCGACCACTGGTCTTGCGGATAGGTTTTCCGTTGAAGACTGCAGCTTCAAGGACGACACGACTAGATTTTTCAGAGATTTCTGTTGCTTGACCACCCATAACACCTGCAAGGGCTACTGGCTTATCTGCGACAGTGATGACTAGGTCATTTGTTTCCAAGTCACGTTCTTCACCATCTAAAGTCACCAATTTTTCACCAGCACGCGCTTCACGTACACGGATGTCACTCCCTTCAAAGGTATCCAAGTCAAAGGCGTGCATTGGTTGACCAAAGTAGAGAAGAATGTAGTTGGTCACGTCCACTACGTTATTGATTGGACGGATTCCTTCGTTCATGAGAAGGTTTTGCAACCATTGTGGACTTGGTGCGATAGTCACATTGTCCAAGATACGAGCTGCATAGTAAGGCGCCTTGTCTGTCTCAATACCTACAGAAAGGGCATCTGCCGCAGCTTCATTAGTTTCTGTTAGAGTAAATTCTTTAAAGTTGACCGCCTTGTCATAGATGGCTGCCACTTCGTGAGCTACCCCACGCATAGAAAGAGCGTCTGCACGGTTGGGTGTGATAGAAAGTTCGATGATTTCATCATCCAAGTCTAGATATGAGAAGACTTCCTCACCTGGAACGGCATCTTCAGGTAAAATTTGGATGCCATCTGCGAATTCCTTTGGCACAACTGAGTCAGAAATTCCCAATTCGCCAAGCGAACAGATCATCCCAAGTGACTCAAGACCGCGGATTTTCCCTTTTTTGATCTTGTAATTGTCAGCGATGCGAGCTCCTGGAAGAGCCACCATAACCTTGATACCAGCACGCACATTTGGGGCACCACAGACGATTTGACGGGCTTCTTCTTCGCCAACGTTAACCTGACAAACATGGAGGTGAGTTTCTGGCACATCTTCGCAAGACAATACCTCACCGACGACAATTTTCGAGAGACCAGCAGCTGGTGATTCGACACCTTCTACCTCGATCCCTGTAGTTGACATTTTTTCAGCCAACTCTTGTGATGGAACATCAATGTCCACCAATTCTTTTAACCATTTATAAGATACAAGCATAATTTAGTTCTCCAGAATGACAGTTGTCACTCTAGTTCTTTTCCTTTCCTATCATTTCAATAGAAGAATCATCTTCTTACCTTAATTTCTTTCTCAGTAACCAATCCGTATCTACTTTTTGACCAACCATAAAATGATGTTGGCTAAATTTTTCAAAACCATATCGATTATAAAACGCTTGAGCTTTTGTATTATGCTCCCAAACACCTAACCAAGCCCAGAAAAAACTATTTTTGGTAGCAAGTTCAAGAGCAAATTCAAACAGTTGCTTACCGAATCCAAATCCTTGGAATTTTTTTAGCACATAGAGACGTTGTATTTCAAAAGCGTCCTCTAATTCTCTCTCAGTCTGAGCACTTCCCCAGTTAACTTTGAGAAAACCGGCTATCTCCTCTTCATGCATAATAAAATAGGTTTCGGAGTCAGGATTTTCCAACTCAGTTGATAAAGTTTTCAGACTATAAGCCTCTTCAAAGTATTCCTGTAACTGCTCTTCCGTATTATCATGAGCAAATGTTTCACGAAAGGTTTGTTTGGCTATTTTAGCCAATACCTCAACATCTGCCATTTCTGCTTTTCTAATCATTATTTAAACTGTTCTGAGAAGCGGACATCTCCTTGGTAGAATCCACGGATATCGTTGATTCCGTAACGGAGCATAGCTACACGCTCTTGACCAAGACCAAAGGCAAATCCAGAGTAAACAGTCGCATCGATACCACTCATTTCAAGGACACGTGGGTGAACCATACCGGCACCCATAATTTCAATCCAACCTGTTTTCTTACATACGTTACAGCCTTCTCCACCACACTTGAAGCAAGAAACATCCACCTCAACAGATGGCTCTGTGAATGGGAAATAAGATGGACGCAAACGAATTTGACGCTCTTCACCAAACATTTTTTGCACAATCAACTGAAGGGTTCCTTGAAGGTCTGCCATAGAGATATTTTTCCCAACAACCAAGCCTTCAATTTGGTGGAACTGGTGACTGTGAGTCGCATCGTCCGTATCACGACGGAAGACACGCCCTGGCGAGATCATTTTCAAAGGACCTTTAGAAAAATCATGGGCATCCATAGCACGCGCCTGAACTGGAGACGTGTGGGTACGGAGCAAGATTTCTTCTGTAATATAGAAGGTGTCCTGCATATCACGGGCTGGGTGGTCTTTGGGAAGGTTCATACGTTCAAAGTTATAGTAGTCTTGCTCTACTTCAAAACCATCCACGACTTGGTAACCCATCCCAATGAAAATATCTTCGATTTCTTCACTGGTTTGTGTCAAAACGTGACGGTGACCAGTCGCAACAGGACGACCTGGAAGTGTCACATCAATGCTCTCGCTAGCCAGTTGAGCCGCGACTTTCTTTTCTTCCAAAAGCTTAGCTGTTTCTTCAAAGGCAGCTGTCAAGACATCACGAGCTTCATTGACGTGTTTCCCGATAATTGGACGCATCTCAGCAGAGACATCTTTCATCCCTTTGAGTATTTCAGTAAGTGAACCCTTTTTCCCAAGGACTGAAACACGCAAATCTTGCATCTCTTTTTCATTTTCAGCAGTAATCTGCTTCAAGCTAGCCAGCGTTTCTTCACGAAGCGCTTTTAATTGTTCTTCAATAGTTGACATAATTCCTCCATCAGTCTCTCGTAGATAAAAAGAAAACCACATGCCAAAAACTCCACTCGGAGCGTTGACACGCGGTACCATCCGTTTTCATCTGACAAGTCAGACCTTCATTTCTAAATCCATGCGCAAGTGAATTCACCCAGCTTTCATATAGAGAGCTTGCAGTCACGGCTCTCCTCCCTGATATACTTCCCTTGAGTTACTAGTCTTGCAGATTTCTATTCAATTACTACATAGTTTATCAGATTTTTACCATTCTTGCAAGACCTATCTCACTTTTGCTTACCTTTAAATCGCCATTGGAAGCGGAGCTTATCATAAAAGGGAAACTCGATAAACAAGACTCCCAAGCCGACACAGAGACTGGCAAGTACATCTGATGGGTAATGAACTCCCAGATAGACCCTCGATACCAACACACTGACTAGGTAGAGGCCTAGCACGATTTGTACAATTTTTCTCCAGACCGGATTTTTAATCCGTTGACTGAGGATGACAATCAGAGAACCGACCATCAAGGTTACAGCCAGAGAATGTCCACTTGGAAAAGAAAATCCCTTCTCCTCTACCAAGTGTAAGATATCTGGTCGTGGGCGCTGATAGATATTTTTAAAGGTCACGATTAAAAGTCCTGCCAAAGCCAGATTTCCTAGCATGAAGAAACTTTCTATCTTCCACCGCTTACGATAAAAGACAAAAGCTGTAATGACAACCCAAGTGATAATCACTGGGATATCAATCAAGCGTGTGATGGCCCTGAAAAGAATAGTCAAGTAATCTGGCAAGTCTCCTCGAACGGCAGTCTGTATCGGTTGGTCAAAACCGACCAGCGTTTCAGGGTAAAATTTGACCATGTAGCCAAGAATAACGAAAAGTAAAAGGGCAAAACTGCCCTTCATTAAAAATGTTTGTTTATCTCTCATAATGTTTTAAGGTTGGTTTCAAGAGAACATACAACAACCAGAATGAAACGGAAAAGATTACACCCTCAATCAAGTTAAAAGGTAATACCATGGTCATTAGGTAGTTGGAAAGCCCCAAAATTTTTCCAATATCAAAGTTAGCAAACTTAGCGTACAAAGGAACAGCATAAACATAGTTGAGAACCAACATAGCCACGGTTAAACCAATAGTCCCAGCTAGAGAGCCTAGTAGGAAACGAAGGGTTGTCCGTTCCTTTTTCCAAATCAAAGCAAATACGATGACAAAAACTCCCAAAGCTACGATATTCATTGGTAAACCAATGTAAGTATTCACTCCCTGGCTGTTAAGAAGCAATTTCAAGAGTGAGCGAAGCAAGAGAACTCCTAGAGCAGCAGGCAAATCCATGACCACCAAGCCCACAAGGACTGGCAAGATACTAAATTCGATCTTGAGGAAGGATGCCGCTGGCAAGAGCGGAAAATCAAAGTACATCAGCACAAATGAGATGGCTGATAAAATTGCAATGGTCGAAAGTCGACGTGTGTTTGTCATAACAGGTTCCTCCAATTTTCTATAAAATCAGAAGAAGTTAGAAAGGATTCCTCTATCTATTCTCACTTTTTATATCCCAAATCTTTCCTCTTACTCTATTAAAGAAAATCAAAGCAAGCGGTTACAGTTCAGCTATAAATCTATCAGAACAGACAAAGCTATTCTTTCGTCTTCTCCCATCCAGACTATACTGTCGGTTGTGGAATCTCACCACATCAGCTTGCGCTCGCGGACTTCTTTAAAGAGAAGGAAATAGAGATTTTTCTTTTAGACTAGGCGACAAGCTGTAGGCATAACTTCTGGTTAGGCAAAGCTTGTCAACAAAGTATAAAAGGAAAAGATCATTTCCTAGTTAAAGTCACCGCCGGTCGGGAATCACACCCTGCCCTGAAGACTCTTTTATCATAACAAAAAACGCTTGCAAGCGCAAGCATTTTGTTCATTTTCATTTTCATTTTTTATTTCAATTTATCCACTTCATAGGTATGAACGAGCTCAAGACCTGCAAAGTTCTGCTGGCGGAGGGCTTCGTAGACAATCATGCAGACGGTATTAGACACATTGAGACTGCGGACATGTTCATCATTCATGGGAATACGGAGAGCCTTTTCAGGATGTTCTCGCATAAAGTCCTCAGGCAAGCCCTTGTCTTCACGTCCAAAGAGAAAATAATGGTCCTCGTCAGTCGATAAATCCACCTCAGAATAGACTTTCTCAGCAAATTTTGAGATCAGATAGAGTTTGCCCTTCATCTGAGACATAAAATCTTCCAAACTCTCGTAAAAATAAATCTCTAGCTTATCCCAATAATCCAATCCAGCTCGCTTCATCTTGCGGTCGTCAATAGGAAAGCCCATTGGCTTGATGATGTGGAGGGGAGAATTTGTCGCAGCGCAAGTACGCGCGATATTGCCTGTATTTTGTGGAATTTGAGGTTCAAATAATACAATGTGATTTGTCATGACTTGCTTCCTTTTACCATTGCAAAAAAATAGCCACACTGCCCGGAGTCAAGCTCAGCAAACAGCGTGGTTAAGGCATCGTTAACTTACCTCACAACAGGTTTGAAGTAAATCAGCGAAACTACTTTCTTAGTATAACACTTTCAGAATCATTGTCAATAGAAACGACTTGATTTTTTCAATTTTTTCAAGCTATTTCCAAGGGTTGTAAAATCGTCCCTGATTCTGCAAGATAAGTAGTAAACTGGCTACTAAAAACAAGGTTGCCAAGACCAAGGTAAGATAGTCTCCTTTTTTCAAGGCCTGATAACTATACCAAGTGCGTTTTTTCTCTTTCCCAAAGCGTCGAAGCTCCATGGCGGTCGCAATGGTATCAATGCGTTCTAGCGAGCTAAAAATCAAGGGAGTGATAATGCGCAGATTGCCTTTGATTCGTTGCATAAGAGAAGCTTTCTTGGATAATTCCATCCCACGCGCCTCCTGAGACATCTTGATAGTAAAGAATTCTTCCTGCAAATCTGGAATATAGCGCAAAGTCAGGCTGACTGAATAGGCAATCTTGTAAGGCACACCAATTTGATTTAAACTAGAAGCAAACTGACTAGGATGAGTTGTCATCAAAAAGATAATAGCCAGAGGAATGGTGCAAAGGTACTTAATAGCCAAATTTAGCAGATAAAAGAGCTCCTGGCTGGTTAGAGTGTAGGCACCGATTCCCTGCCAAATCACACTTCTCTCTCCGTAAAGTCCAACCCCATACTCGGGAGAAAAGAAATAGACCATCAAGACATTTAAAACGGCAAATACCGTCGCAAAAACGGCCACAAAGGAAACATCTTTAAAGCGGATTTCTGACAAATAAAGGAGAAAGACCGAAAAGATGGCAATCAGAACAAGCAGTCTGGTATCATAGCTAATCATGGCCGCCAATGATACGAGAATGAAAAAGAGGAGTTTACCAGCGCCTGACAAGCGATGAATCACAGTATCTCTATGCTGGTAACCGATTAATTTAGCTTGCATCCTTCTCTCCTTTCTTTGTAAAATGCCGTTAAAGCAAGTGGATCCACGTCTAGTTTCTTGGCCAAGTTGAAGATTGAAGTTTCTTTTAGGTTGGCTTTTACTAACAACTCAGGATTGCTCAACAGACTAGCTGGATCAGTATCGGCAATCAGTTCCCCATCCACCATGACAAGAGCTCGGTCTGAATAATCCAGCATCAATTGCATGTCATGAGTAATCATGACAATGGTATGCCCTTTTTGATGCAACTCTTCGAGAAATTCCATAATCTCAGTATAGTTCTTCTGGTCTTGACCTGCTGTCGGTTCATCTAAGAGGATAATTTCAGCCCCCAAGACCAAAATCGAGGCAATAGTGACGCGTTTTTTCTGACCAAATGACAGGGCAGAAATAGGCCAATTACGGAATTCATAGAGACCACAGATTTTCAAGGTTTCATAGACTTTCGTTTCAATTTCCTGCTCGTCTACACCTCGCAAACGAAGCCCCAGAGCCACCTCATCAAAAATCATATTGGTCGAAATCATTTGATTAGGATTTTGCAGCACATAGCCTACTCGTTCCGCCCGCTCTGCAACAGAATCTTCTTTGATATCCTGCCCTTCCCACAGATAGCGACCTTCCGTCTGGATAAAGCTACTGATGGCCTTGGCAAGGGTTGATTTCCCTGCTCCATTTTTCCCGACAATGGCAATCTTTTCACCCTTTTTAATATCTAAATGTAGGGATTTTAAAATCGGTCTATCATCATAAGAAAAAGACACATCCTCTAATTTAAAGAGTGACTGCAATTCTGAGGTTTCTTTTGCCAGTTCATTCTGCAACTGAACCTGGCCTTTTGAGATAGACAAGTTATCCAGATCTGCTAATTGTTCTTCCTTCTTTAAATCCACACCCAGTTGACGGAGAGTCGTTAGATAAAGGGGTTCTCGAATTCCATTTTGGGTCAATAAATCAGTCGCCAGTAGCTGGTCAGGGCTCCCATTAAAGAGAATACGACCATCATTGATCAAGACAATCCGATCCACAGGGCGATGCAGAACATCCTCCAAACGGTGCTCGATAATAAGAGTCGTCGTCCCCTCTTCCTTATGAATCTGATCAATCAATTCGATAATATCCTGACCTGACTTGGGATCCAGATTGGCGAGTGGCTCATCAAACAAGAGAATCGGACTCTCATCAATCAAGACACCAGCCAGACTGACCCGCTGCTTTTGTCCACCTGACAAATCCTGAGGACGCTGAGACAGTAAAGAAATAAGATCCAGCTTTTCAGCCCATTTATGAACACGGCTTTTCATCTCTTCTAGACCTGTTACATCATTTTCTAGAGCAAAAGCCAAGTCCTCTGCCACAGACAAGCCGATAAACTGCCCATCTGTATCCTGCAAAACTGTACTGACCAGATGAGATTTATCGTAGATGCTCATATCAAAGGCTGCTTGCCCCTTGATCAAAAATTCTCCAGACATCTGACCCTTGTAAATATTGGGAATAATTCCATTCAAACACTGCCCCAAGGTAGACTTGCCTGACCCAGATGGGCCAACAATTAAGACTTTCTCTCCCTTATAAATAGTCAAGTCCACTCCTTGCAAGGTCGGTTCTTGTTGCGTTTCATACTGGAAAGAGAAATCCTTCCACTCAATTATAGCTTCTTTCATCTTACTCTCTTCATTCGCTTCTTAGACTTCTATTTTATCATAAATCGAACCCTTCTTGCAGACTCTTCTCTGAAAAACTTAGCGCCAAAAAGATTCCTATCATAGCTTACTTGCCTAACTAATCAATAAACATCGAAAAAGACTGGTTGTCCAGCCTTTTCCCTTATGTTAATCCTTTTTCAAACTTCCTGAACGAGTCTGCGTACGTGAATAAGCTAGCAAGAGAAGAGTACCTGCGATAGCTACAGTTACAGCATTAGCAATTCCCGCAACAATCCCTTGGGCAAATACTTTTTCTGCCGCTTCTTGATAAATCACAACGTCTCCAAGTGGTGCCAAGACACCCCAAACAAGAGCATTTGCAACAATCTGAATGAGGTTAAAGAAGACAATATCCTTCAACTCAAAAACACCCTGTGTTACTCGAATGTATTTTCTAAAGAGACCTACAGCTAGACCAAAGAGACCACTAGCAATAATCCAAGTCCACCAAAGACCGTAGCCAGCAAGAGAGTCCTTCACTGCATGCCCAATTAAACCAACAAGTAATCCCACTAGAGGGCCAAAAATGATAGATAAGAGGCTCTGTACCGCATACTGAAGCTGGATGCTTGTATTTGGAACAGGTGTCGGAATGCTGATCATCCCGATGACAACAAAGAGCGCAGCTCCAACACCGATAGCAACAACTTGTTTAATTGATTGATTTTTCATCTATATTCTCCTATTTTATGATTCTATTTTCTTTATTTCAATGGTCCAAGATGAACCGACGCCCACATTATAAGCCTTGGCAAAGGAACCTTGGTTGATAGCCAGACCTAAACGATAGAGAGAGTTGATGTAAAGGATGGGTTGCCCAATTCTCACATCTGCAAATGATTTGCCATAAACAACCTGATTTTGATAGACCAGCATATCTGCATGATAGATGGTCACTTCAAAACGGTCACCGAATGCTGGTTCCAGCTTGTAAAATTCTTCTCGCGTGATAGAGGTCCAAAGCGAGCCGAAACGCACATCCAGAATATCAATAGCTCCCTTCACCAGATGATCTTCTATGATTGTCTCTACGACTGGAAGCTCCACAATCTGATCCACACTGAGCTCTGGCCCCACTTCCTCAAAAGAAATGTGACCACTGGCTAATTTAGCACCAGTATAGGCATAGACATCTCGACCGTGGAAGGTATAAGAATGCTCTGTATTTTGACGTCTATTGGCCACTTCAGAAATCTCACGAATAGCTACAATGCCAACGTGTTTCTTGATAAAAGAAAGCGTCCCATTATCTGGCGTGACAATGTATTGATTTTTTGCAGTCTTGGCAACCACACTCTTACGTTTCGAGCCGACACCTGGATCGACCACCGATACAAATGTCGTTCCCTCAGGCCAGTAATCCACCGTCTGAAAGAGACGGTAACTCCCCTCAAAAATATTATAAGGCGTGATATCGTGCGTCAAATGATGAATTTTTAAGGTTGGAGACTCTTCTAAAGCCACTCCAATCATAGCCGATACCGCACCATCAACCAGACCAAAGTCTGATTGTAATACCAGTAAATTATTATTCATTTTATCTCCTTGTATATCCTTTATCATACCATATTTCAGAGAAAGGTGCTAATAGCTATTTCAATTGATTAGGGTATAGTTTTACCTTATAGCAAATTTCCTACTAAAAACTCTGGTGATTAGCTAGTAGATGCATTTTTTCTTGAAAAAAGGTATGATAGTTACATAATGAAGAAGTAGGTTTTATTATGAAAATTATCCTTGTCGGAGGGGGAAAAGTTGGTTCTGCCCTCTGTCGCTCCTTGGTTGCAGAAAAGCATGATGTTTTGCTGATTGAGCAAGACGAAGCTGTTCTCAATCATATTGTTAATCGCTTTGATATCATGGGTATCCTTGGTAACGGGGCTGATTTTACCATCCTTGAGCAAGCCAGTGTCCAGGATTGTGATATCTTTATCGCCCTGACTGAATACGATGAAGTGAACATGATTGCAGCCGTTCTAGCCAAAAAAATGGGAGCTAAAGAGACCATCGTTCGGGTGCGGAACCCTGAATATTCTAACTCTTATTTTAAAGAAAAGAATATTCTCGGTTTTTCTCTTATCGTTAATCCTGAGCTCTTGGCCGCCCGCGCTATCGCGAATATCATTGACTTCCCCAATGCCCTCTCTGTCGAACGTTTCTTTGGTGGACGGGTCAGCTTGATGGAATTCACTGTTAAATCCTCCAGTGGTCTTTGCCAAATGCCCATTTCTGATTTTCGGAAAAAATTTGGCAATGTCATTGTATGTGCGATAGAAAGAGATCATCAAATTATCATCCCAAGTGGTGACATGACCATACAGGATAAAGATAGAATCTTTGTCACTGGTAACCGTGTTGATATGATGCTCTTCCATAATTATTTTAAATCTCGTGCCGTGAAGAGTCTTCTTATTGTTGGAGCTGGTAGAATTGCCTATTATCTACTAGGTATCCTCAAAGACAGTCGTATCGATACAAAAGTCATTGAAATCAATCCCGAAATCGCCAGCTTCTTTAGCGAGAAATTCCCAAACCTCTACATCGTTCAAGGAGATGGAACCGCAAAAGATATCCTGCTGGAAGAAAGTGCTCAAAACTATGATGCCGTTGCAACTCTAACAGGAGTCGATGAGGAAAATCTGATTACTTCTATGTTCCTTGACAGGGTAGGTGTACAGAAAAATATTACTAAGGTCAATCGTACCAGTCTCCTCGAGATCATCAATGCGCCTGATTTTTCAAGTATCATCACCCCTAAAAGCATCGCTGTAGATACAATCATGCACTTTATTCGTGGTCGGGTTAATGCCCAGTATTCAGACCTTCAGGCCATGCACCATCTAGCCAATGGACAAATCGAAACCCTACAATTCCATATCAAGGAAGCTAATAAAATGACTGCCAAACCTCTTTCTCAACTAAAACTGAAAAAAGGGGTTCTTATTGCAGCTATCATTCGAAAGGGCAAGACTATTTTCCCAACTGGAGAGGATATGCTGGAAGTTGGAGACAAGCTCCTAGTAACAACTTTGTTGCCAAACATCACTAAGATTTATGACTTGATTGCGAGGTAAGAAATGAATAAAAGTATGATTCGTTACCTCCTTTCAAAATTACTTTTGATTGAAGCTGTTCTTCTTTTGGTTCCTGTAGCTGTTGCTATCTATTACCGTGAATCGAACCAAGTCTTTACAGCCCTCTTTACAACGATTGGGATTCTCGTATTACTAGGCGGTTCAGGAATTTTACAAAAGCCAAAAAATCAACGAATTTATGCCAAGGAGGGAATCTTGATTGTGGCCCTCTGTTGGATCCTTTGGTCTTTCTTTGGTGGTCTCCCCTTTGTCTTTGCTAGACAAATTCCCAGCGTTATCGATGCATTTTTTGAAATCAGTTCTGGCTTTACAACTACTGGAGCAACTATTCTGAACGACGTTTCGGTTCTCAGTCGTTCCCTCCTCTTCTGGCGAAGTTTTACCCACTTGATTGGAGGGATGGGAGTGCTTGTTTTTGCACTTGCTATTATGGATAATGCCAAGAATAGTCACCTAGAAGTGATGAAGGCTGAGGTTCCTGGCCCTGTTTTTGGTAAAGTAGTATCCAAACTAAAAAACACTGCCCAGATTCTCTATCTCCTTTATCTAGCTCTCTTCTCCCTCTTTGTCATCATCTATTATCTAGCTGGCATGCCCCTATTTGATAGTTTTGTCATTGCCATGGGGACAGCAGGTACAGGAGGCTTTACCGTCTATAACGATGGAATCGCCCACTATGGTAGCTCACTGATTACCTATCTGGTTAGTATCGGAGTTTTGGTTTTTGGGGTAAATTTCAATCTCTACTACTACCTCATGCTCCGTCGTGTCAAGGCCTTCTTTGGTGACGAGGAACTTCGAGCTTACTTGGTCATTGTACTGCTTTCTACAGGCTTGATTAGCCTTAATACCCTCTATCTCTACCCAGGATTTTCAAAGAGTTTTGAAATGGCCTTCTTCCAAGTTTCCAATATCATTACGACGACTGGTTTTGGATATGGAGACATTACTAATTGGCCCCTCTTCTCCCAGTTCATCCTCCTCTTCCTCATGATAATCGGTGGCTCTGCTGGTTCAACCGCAGGTGGACTCAAGGTTATTCGAGGCCTCATACTTTCAAAAATTGCTAAAAATCAGATTTTGTCAATTCTATCACCCCACCGTGTTTTGACCCTCCATGTTAATAAAACGGTAATTGACAAAGATACCCAGCATAAGATTCTCAAGTACTTTGTCATCTATTCTATGATTTTGCTATCCCTTATCTTTATTGTCAGCCTAGATAGCAATGATTTCCTAGTCGTTACCAGCGCTGTCTTTAGCTGTTTCAATAATATCGGACCTATTCTAGGAACCACTTCTAGTTTCTCAATCTTTAGTCCTATCTCAAAAATTCTCCTCTCCTTTGCAATGATTGCAGGGCGCTTGGAGATTTATCCAATCCTACTTCTCTTTATGAAGAGAACTTGGTCTAAAAGATAAAATACAACCACACCTTGTTTCCTTACAAAGTGTGGTGTTTTTATTTTTAAATACTCCTCGCAACTCAACAAGTATCTTTGAATCCTAGTCAGACATTTTAGTGCCTGACTTATACTCAATGAAAATCAAAAAGCAAACTAGGAAGCTAGCCATAGGTTGCTCAAAGCACCGCTTTGAGGTTGCAGATAAAGCTGACGTGCTTTGAAGAGATTTTACCCAAAAACCCTCAGTCGACTGACCGAGGGTTCCTTATTTCATTATTTAAGAACTTGATTAGCTCAACGCATCCAAGGCATCATCCATTGAAAGAACTTCGTGGAAGACACGTTGTGTCAATTCAGTTTTTTGTTCTGGAGTGAGGTATTTAGTGTTTACACAGTATCCAGAGATACGTACGATAACGTCTTCACCTGACATGATCTTTTCGTAAACATCGTTCAAGTCCATAACGTTCAAGTTAACGTGTTGTCCACCGTTTTCAAAGTAACCATCAAGGATTGTTACCAAGTTATCAACTTGTTCGTCACGAGTCTTACCAAGAGCACGAGGTGATACTTGTGTAGTCAATGAAATACCATCAGCTGCATAACTAAAGTCAAGGCTAGAAAGTGAGTTCAAGTTTTGCAACCATCCACCTTTAGCTTTATTAGATGGGTTAGCACCTGGTGAGAAGAATTCAAGTTTAGACAAGTTTACAGAACCATCTTCGTTGAGGTATACACCTTTGTGGACTGGTGAGTTACCAGTTTGTTTAGAGTAAGCAACGTTAGATGTGATTGTCAAAAGTGATACTGTAGCTTCAGCGTCTTTGTAAAGTTTGTGGCTACGTAGACGAGTTGTGTAAGCTTCGATCAACCATTCTGCCAATTCGTTTGAACGTGGGTCATCTTCACCCCAACGTGGGTATTCACCGATTGTTTCGTAATCGTAGATGTAGCCATTTTCGTCACGGATTGGTTTAACTGTAGCGTATTTGATAGCTGACAATGTGTCAACAGTGTTGGCAAATCCACAGATACCGAATCCCATGTTCGCACGTTGTTTAGTTGGCAAGAAGGCCATTTGAACAGCTTCGTAGTTGTACTTATCAGTCATGTAGTGGATGATGTTCAAAGCATCTACGTAAGTGTCAGTCAACCAGTCAAGAGATTTTTCAAAGTTAGCTTTAACTGACTCAAATTCAAGAACTTCGTCACGGATTGGTTCGATGTCAAATACTTTGTAGTCTTTGTGAACATCGTCGTAACCACCGTTCAAACCAGTAAGAAGGGCTTTCAATACGTTTACACGAGCACCGAAGTACTGGATGTTGTGGCGTTGTTCTTCATTTTCTGGGTCAAGTGGAGACACACAGCATGAGATACAGCTCATTTCACCATATCCGTCTTTAGCCATTGTTGTTACACCTTCGTATTGGATAGAAGAGTGTTTGTGGCTCATATGCATACAGTAGCGACGGAAGTTGTATGGCAATTTGTCAGTCCAAAGAACTGTCAAGTTTGGTTCTGGTGAGTTACCGATGTTGTCAAGAGTGTTCAAGAAACGGTAGTCCATCTTAGTAACACGGTGACGACCGTCGTTACCCATACCAGCCATAGAAGTTGTGATGAAGGTTGGGTCACCTGAGTACAATTGGTCGTAAGCTTTTGTACGAGCAAATTTAACTGTACGAAGTTTCATAACAAAGTCATCAACGAATTCTTGGATTTCTGATTCAGTAAATGTACCACGAGCAAGGTCACGTTCTGCAAAGATATCCAATACGATTGGTACACGTCCTAGAGATGTAGCAGCACCGTTGATAACACGGCAGACAGACATGAAGGCGATGTTAACCCATTGGATTGCTTCTTTAACGTTCATCGCTGGTTTGCGAACGTCAACTCCGTAAAGGTCACCCAAGCGAACAACTTGTTGCAACGCTTGGTATTGAAGATTGATTTCTTCACGAAGACGGATTGTTTCTTCATCGATTTCTTCGATTGCATTCCAGTCGTTTACTTTTTCTTGCATCAAGTAGTCTGCACCGTAAAGAGCAAGACGTGCGTAAACACCGATGATACGTCCGCGTGAGTATGCATCTGGAAGACCAGTTACAGTGTGAGCGTGACGAGCACGACGGATGTTTGAAGTGTAAGCACGGAAGATACCGTCGTTAACTGTTGTTACGTATTTAGTAAAGATTTCGTGAACAGCTGGATCTGGTTCGTATCCATTTTCTTTCAAAGTAGTTTCAGCCATACGGATACCACCTTTTGGCATGAAGTTCAATTTGAATAGTTCATCATTTTGGATACCGAAGATAACTTCATTTTCTTTATCGATAAATCCAGCAGGGATATCAGCGATAGATGTTGGACGAGTGTCCATTGGGAAACGAGTTTCTTCGTAGTGTGCTTTAGTTTCTTCTACAATTTTTTTGATGTGAAGTGAACGTTCTGTTGGTCCTGCGAGGAAGCTTTCGTCTCCATCATAAGGTGTGTAGTTAGCTTGTACGAAGCGTGATACACTTGCTTTTTCTTTCCAATCTACGCCTTTGAAGCCTTCCCAAGCTTTGTCAAAAATATCTTGTGCTTCAACAACTGTCTTAACAACCATGTTAATGTCCTCTTTTTTCTTTCTAGTAACAACCATCTGTTACATTCATGAGACAAGTATACCACACAGTAACCGATTTCAACAAGTGGGAATTCCCTGTTTTTACACTTTCTTTTCTAAAACAGTCTATATTTTGTTCCGAACTGTATTATATTTTTGAAAAAATAAAGCCTTTTTTCCTTTTTTTCAGAAAAAAGGGTATAATAAGAGAAAATAAGTAGTAAAAAGGTGCTAGGCATGTTGATTTTTCCCTTATTAAATAATTTGTCAAGAAAAATCATCCATATTGACATGGATGCCTTTTTTGCTGCGGTGGAAATCAGAGATAATCCTAAACTCAGAGGAAAACCTGTCATTATCGGAAGTGACCCTCGGCAAACAGGTGGACGGGGAGTCGTTTCTACCTGTAGCTATGAGGCACGAGCTTTTGGTGTCCATTCAGCCATGAGTTCCAAGGAAGCCTATGAGCGTTGTCCCCAGGCTGTCTTCATCTCAGGGAATTATGAGAAATACAAGACTGTGGGACTCCAGATTAGAGCTATTTTTAAGCGCTATACAGATTTGATTGAACCTATGAGTATTGACGAAGCCTACTTGGATGTAACAGAAAATAAACTCGGTATCAAGTCAGCGGTCAAAATCGCTCGCCTCATTCAAGAAGATATCTGGCAAGAACTCCATCTAACTGCTTCTGCTGGTGTTTCTTACAACAAATTCTTAGCTAAAATGGCCAGTGATTATCAAAAGCCACATGGTCTGACAGTGATTCTACCTGACCAGGCTGAGGACTTTCTCAAACAAATGGATATTTCCAAGTTTCATGGAGTAGGAAAAAAGACGGTAGAACGTCTTCATCAAATGGGCGTTTTTACCGGCGCTGATTTGCTTGAAGTCCCTGAGGTAACCCTAATAGACCGTTTTGGCAGGCTGGGCTATGACCTTTATCGAAAGGCTCGTGGCATCCACAATTCCCCAGTCAAATCCAATCGTATCCGTAAATCAATCGGGAAGGAGAAAACCTATGGGAAGATTCTACGTGCTGAGGAAGACATCAAAAAAGAGCTGACTCTTCTATCAGAAAGAGTCGCTCTCAATCTCAGTCAACAAGAAAAAGCTGGAAAAATTGTCATTTTGAAAATCCGCTATGAAGACTTTTCAACTCTTACTAAACGAAAAAGTCTGGCCCAAAAAACACAGGATGCTAGTCAGATAAGCCAAATTGCCCTGCAACTCTATGAAGAGTTAAGCGAAAAAGAAAGAGGTGTCCGCCTATTGGGGATTACCCTGACTGGATTTTAAAACCTTGAAGAGCTGCCCCTTCAAGGTTTTTCTTATACAAATAAACGAACAAAGCTATAAAGTAGCAAGACACTACCAAGCACGATACGGTATTTACCGAAAAGGGTAAAGTCGTGTTTTTTCACATAACTTGTCAAGAAACGAATAGCGATCATGCTGACCGCAAAGGCGACTCCCATGGCAACCAAGAGCAAGAACAATTGTCCAAAGCTCAAGAGCTGTCCTGCTTTCACAAATTTGAAAATCTTTAATGCGCTAGCTCCAAACATAACTGGAATTCCAAGATAGAAGGTAAATTCTGTCACAACAGAACGACTAGTTCCATTCAACAAACCACCGACAATCGTTGCTCCTGAACGGCTAGTCCCTGGTAAAAGAGCAAGAACTTGGAAGAGTCCGATATAGAAGGCTGTCGTATAAGGAAGCTTGTCCAACTCTGTTACACTTGGTTCAATAGCACGAGCTTTATTTCGCTTTTCCAAATAGATAAAGGCAATCCCATAAATAATCAACATGAGAGCAACTGAAACCATATTATGGAAGTGAGTATCAAACCAATCATCAAATTTAAAGACGGCAAGCAAAGGTAAAGTGGCAACCAAGACCTTCAACCACAGTCTCCAAGTCTTACGAACTTCCTGCTTGTCCTTAGTCGGTTTGAAAGGATTGAGCTTGTTAAAGTAAATGACCATAACCGCTAAAATCGCACCAAGCTGAATCACAACATTAAACATGGACATAAAAGATTCATTCTGATTTTGGTATTGGATAAACTCCTCTGCTAAAATCAAGTGACCTGTACTGGAAATCGGCAACCATTCCGTAATTCCTTCAACAATACCGAAGAAGATAGATTTTAAAATTTCAATAAGATACATAGATTACTCCTTTTTCTATCTTCCATTATAGCATATTTTTTCAGCCAGTGATAGCTCTCTTTAAAAGGCGCCGATACTGCCGCCACCTCCGCCTCCAGAGAAGCCACCGCCAGAACTTCCACTTCCAGAAGATACGGAATAGGTACTTGCTGTATTTGCGATGCTGGCATAATGGCTCATTTGCGCGCTTGAATGATAAAACATACTATGCCAGCCATAAGCTACATAGAGATTGATATCTGGATTTTCCACTTGAATCTGATGAACATTCATCAAATGACTGACCTTGTCCGCATAGCCAAATAAGGTCGCATAGACCAAGAGGCGATTCCAAACCACAATACTTTCCAGTTCAGCCTGATCCAATCGTGCAATCTCACGCAACATATTTTCAAAACTGGTCCAGAGATAGTATACTTCTGCTCCTGCTTCATTTAGGACACCATCACGATTATCTAATCGAAGCTTCCAATAATAGAAAACAGCCAAAACCAAACCTAGAAAACCAAGTATTGGCAAGGGGATGTAAAGATAGCCATAAACATCCAAACTGTACAAGAACAAACCAAATCCGATAAATAGGGGCAAGATAGTCAAGACCCCCATACCCACTTGCAAGGCCTTTTCCCCACCAGTTAAAGGACGATAATAATCTGGGAGCCCCCAGAAAGTAACCCGATTTTTCACTCCTTCTTGCATCTCTTTCAATACTTCTTCAAAAGAAGATTTGAGTTGAATCCCTCTTGCTTGAATCCGTTTTTCATCAGAGACTTTTGCTCTACGATAAAGACTATCAGATACCTTGTAATCCGCAAACAAATTGGAAAGAGTTTCTTCTTTTTTGCCTGAAAAAGCCAGATTTAGACAGTCTTTCTCAAAGCTTGACAAACCATCTTCTTTTACTAGCCTCAAACCAACTGCATCTCCTTCTGAAATGATAGAGACATTCCCACGGTCTATCACATCTAGCAAGGTAGCTTGAATAAGTTGGTCAAAGGTGAATTTTCCAGCTCCCTTGACCAAGGGACTCACTTCCTCCAAGGAGGTCGAGTAGACAGCCTCTGATAAAACCATAGGCTCTAATTCCATTGGTGGTTCATAGATACGATGATTTTTGGCATATTTGACTGAAGGAGTGGTCTTTCTTCTATAAATAAAATAGAAGCAGACACTCAATAACAAGGAGATAAAAAGTATCGAAGGGAGGACCCAAGTAACGAGTTGTTTACTCTGATCTTTTTCTCTAACAATCGAGTCTTCTATCTTATTAAACTCCTCTAAACGATTCCCTTTCAATCCCTGATCCCTAGCGCTAGCAAAATCAGTTCGAGGCCAATAGGCATGTAATTCAACTCCACGCTTAGGCGGAAGATTGTCTAAACGGATAGTATAATCAAGGTTACTCTTTTCAACCGTTCCCTCTCTAAAAAGTTTCCCTGTATGGAAAAAGAGTTTTTCAGCCCCCTTGTCTCCCCTTACATGAAATTCAAACTTTCCAATAGCTCCTGAACTATCTGTCAGAGGTTGCCAATTTAATTCAGCGATATCATCATAAAGGAAAAGCAAATTCTTTAAGTTCCAGATAAGGTCAACTTCAACTGTGTCGCCTTCCTGGCCTGGATTATAGACTTTAACAGTATAACCATCTGCTCCTTCTATCACTTCGCTAGTAACGTCTGCTAGTTCAGCACCATTTTTCGAGGCCTGAACCTTTGGTTGAGGATCTATCTCAAATCCGCTAGGCATCTTGCCAGCACGTCCAAGTCCCACGATTTGCCCCTTAAAGTCCTCCTCAAACTGGTAAACTATCTTCTGTCTAAATTCTGCCGTATTGTCTGCATGAATATACAAATCTCCTTGATAAGAGTTTATCTTAAAATCAATGGCAAAAACAGAGAACGGCAGAAGGCAAAACAAGCCTAACACTAGTAAGAAAAAAGTTTTTTTCATCAACTAAGCCCCCTTTTTATCTTTGCTATCATTATATCATTTTTTCAGAAGTAAGGGCTTACCTATATTGAAAAATAGAGTTTTTTTCGATAAAATAGGAGACAGTTATTTTTTAATAGATTAGAAATAGGAGAAATCATGAGAAAAATATACTTATCTATTTTCACAAGTCTCTTGCTGATGCTGGGACTTGTCAATGTTGCCCAAGCTGATGAATATTTACGCATCGGGATGGAAGCAGCATATGCTCCCTTTAACTGGACTCAGGACGATGATAGCAATGGGGCTGTCAAAATCGATGGGACTAACCAGTATGCTAACGGATACGATGTTCAAATCGCCAAGAAAATCGCTAAGGACTTAGGCAAAGAACCTTTGGTTGTTAAAACAAAGTGGGAAGGTCTAGTTCCTGCCCTTACTTCTGGTAAGATTGACATGATTATCGCAGGAATGAGTCCTACTGCCGAGCGTAAACAAGAGATTGCCTTTTCAAGCAGTTACTACACTAGCGAACCAGTTTTGCTTGTCAAAAAAGATTCTACTTATGCAAACGCAAAATCTTTGGATGACTTTAACGGTGCGAAAATCACTTCTCAACAAGGTGTCTACCTCTACGACTTGATTACACAAATTCCGGGTGCTAAAAAAGAAACTGCCATGGGAGACTTCGCTCAAATGCGCCAAGCACTTGAGGCTGGTGTCATTGATGCTTATGTTTCTGAACGCCCAGAAGCTCTGACTGCTGAAGCTGCTAACTCTAAGTTTAAAATGGTTCAAGTAGAACCAGGTTTCAAAACTGGGGAAGAAGATACAGCTATTGCCATTGGACTTCGTAAGGATGACAATCGTATTAGCCAAATCAATGCCAGCATTGAAACCATTTCAAAAGACGATCAAGTTGCCTTGATGGATCGTATGATCAAGGAACAACCTGCCGAAGCTACAACAACTGAAGAGACTAGCAGTAGTTTCTTTAGCCAAGTCGCTAAAATTCTTTCTGAAAACTGGCAACAACTCTTGCGTGGTGCTGGTGTCACTCTTTTAATCTCTATCGTCGGAACCATCACAGGTCTCATTATTGGACTTGCCATTGGTGTCTTCCGTACTGCTCCTCTATCTGAGAATAAGGCCATTTATGGCTTACAAAAACTAGTCGGCTGGATTCTCAATGTCTACATTGAAATTTTCCGTGGTACCCCAATGATCGTTCAATCGATGGTTATCTACTATGGAACTGCCCAAGCTTTCGGGATAAACCTTGACCGCACACTTGCTGCTATCTTCATCGTTTCGATCAACACTGGTGCCTACATGACTGAAATCGTTCGTGGTGGTATCCTAGCAGTTGACAAGGGACAATTTGAAGCCGCGACTGCTCTTGGTATGACCCATAACCAAACCATGCGTAAGATTGTCCTCCCTCAGGTAGTTCGTAACATCCTACCAGCAACTGGTAATGAATTTGTCATCAATATCAAAGATACATCTGTATTGAACGTTATCTCGGTTGTCGAACTTTACTTCTCAGGAAATACCGTAGCAACACAAACCTATCAATACTTCCAGACATTTACAATCATCGCCGTGATTTACTTTGTCCTCACCTTCACCGTAACACGTATCCTACGATTCATCGAACGCCGCATGGACATGGATACCTATACTACAGGTGCTAACCAAATGCAAACGGAGGATTTGAAATAATGACACAAGCAATCCTTGAAATTAAACACCTCAAAAAATCCTATGGACAAAACGAAGTGCTAAAAGACATTTCTCTAACTGTCCACAAGGGAGAAGTTATCTCTATCATCGGAAGCTCTGGAAGCGGAAAATCAACCTTCCTACGCTCCATTAACCTCCTTGAAACGCCAACTGATGGACAAATCCTTTATCATGGACAAAACGTCCTCGAAAAAGGCTATGACCTCACGCAATACCGTGAAAAGTTGGGGATGGTGTTCCAATCCTTTAACCTCTTTGAAAATCTTAACGTACTTGAAAACACAATTGTCGCTCAGACAACTGTCCTTAAACGCGAACGTACAGAAGCTGAAAAGATTGCCAAAGAAAACCTAGAAAAGGTCGGCATGGGAGAACGCTACTGGCAAGCCAAACCAAAACAACTCTCAGGTGGTCAAAAACAACGTGTAGCCATCGCTCGTGCCCTCTCCATGAATCCTGACGCTATTCTCTTTGATGAACCAACATCAGCTCTCGATCCAGAAATGGTTGGAGAAGTCCTCAAAATCATGCAAGATTTGGCTCAGGAAGGCTTGACTATGATTGTCGTAACCCACGAAATGGAATTCGCCCGTGATGTCTCTCACCGTGTTATCTTTATGGATAAGGGTGTGATTGCTGAAGAAGGCAAACCAGAAGACCTCTTCACCAATCCTAAAGAAGACCGTACAAAAGAATTCCTTCAACGCTATCTCAAATAAAAAGAAAAGGCTGCATCAATCGTGCAGTCTTTTTGCTGTCCTCATACTCTTCGAAAATCTCTTCAAATCACGTCAGCTCTATCTGCAACCTCAAAACAGTGTTTTGAGCAGCCTGCGTCTAGCTTCCTAGTTTGCTCTTTGATTTTCATTGAGTATCAAAATGAAAAGGCAGACCTTATTCAAGAATCCGCCATTATCCAAAGATTAATCTTCAAATTTTTCATGATTTTTATCATAGAAATCAATTAAACCTAGAGCTGTTTCAAATGAAATATTTTTTACTTTTGCACGACCCTGCGCTAGAGCAATGATAGACATTTCACGCGCATTCGTTTCTTTAGAGATACGGTAGCCTGTGATTTTCTTATCACGAACCCAGCCAACAACTGATTCTACTTTTTCAAAGTTTGACTTAGCCATGTCTTCCTCCTATTTTCTTATTTACGATATTTAATTGTATACGCTTTTAATTGTATACGCTTTTATACTTTTTGTCAATAAAAAAACATATATTCGATAAAATGAACGCCCTTATTTTTACTTGCTATCTTATTAAAGCTTATAATATATAAGTTTTTCATTGCCGAAAACAATTTTTTTAGTTCTTTAAAGCAACTGTATTATCAAACCTTATTTATGTAATAATATTCACATTTAACAGATGCTTATTCTCGATAATCTAGACATATTCTAGTCTTATTTCATATTATTTATTCCACTGCAAAACAAAAAAATTTGACAAAATAGTCTTCTGCTCTAAACCATTTCTAACGAGTATTTTTCTCCTTTTAGACTTTTTCCTGTCTACACTAGCATTCAATCATTTGATCAACTGTACCAGTTATTTACTTTATCAAGTTTACTTTTTATTTCTCCTACCCATTAAAAGACGAGTAGCTAGGAAACCGTAGTATTTTATGCTTCATTTTTTCTACTGTTTTCATCTTACGAGTATCCCATTACTCTTCTCAGTAACCTCAGTATAATGAGGCATCTCATTAGTATTGATTATTTTTTCTAATTCCTATTATATTTAGACAAATTTCAGATTAGCTATATATAAAATAGTATATTTCAAAAAACTCCTTACATATAACAAGTAATTTTACTCCCTTATTATAAATTGAATCAAAAAACATAGGTACTATAATGAGTTATGATAGAAATAGCGTAATCGATTTCCTAAGTCCATAGGAATCGCCCCCTTTCTTCATCTTCATTATAGCACCTATACATCAATTGTGCAAATAATATGATATTTTTTTATTAGTCCTCAGACAAGCATATTATAGAGCGTTTCGTTACCATTTAAGTTAATATAAGCTGGATCAAAACCTTCCATTCGACGAATCAATCCTGCATAATCATGCTTATCTGCCAAGGCAATCCCAATTAATACTGGACCTGTCCCCTTGCTAGCTCGCTTAATATACTCAAAACGTGTGATATCATCATTTGGCCCCAAGATATCATTTACAAACTCACGCAAAGCCCCTGGACGCTGTGGAAAATTGACCACAAAGTAATGCTTGATCCCATCATAAATCAAGGCACGCTCTTCCATTTCTGGCATACGGTTGATATCATTATTTCCTCCAGAAATGATACAACAAATGGTTTTCCCCTTGATATATTCAGCTAACACCTCTAGAGAGGCGATACTAGCCGCTCCAGCAGGTTCTGCGACAATCCCTTGCTTAGAGTAGAGGTCAATCAAGGTTTCAGAAATCAATCCCTCATCGACACCTACCAAAGTCTGAACATGTTGGCGAGTTGCTTCATAGGTCAACTGACCTACCTTTTGCACGGCAATCCCATCCGCAAATTTGTCAATTTCTTTGAGCTTAACAGGTCCACCAGCTTCAAAGGCAGCCTTCATGGAACGCGCTCCATTAGCCTCTACCCCAATGACTTCAATTTCTGGACTTATTTCCTTGATATAGGTAGAAACCCCAGCAATGAGACCGCCACCACCAACAGGAACCAAGACAGCATCAAAATCAATGGATTCTTTTCGAGCTTCTTCTAAAATCTCATAAGCAACGGTTCCTTGACCTGCCTGAACATGGGCATCATCAAAGGGATCAATAAAGGTACGATTTTCAGAAACTGTAAATTCTTGAGCCGCTTTAGCTGAGGCATCAAAGGTATCTCCAACTAGTTTAATGGTTACGAAGTCACCACCAAAAAAGCGAACCTGACCAATCTTTTGTTGCGGAGTTGTAATGGGCATAAAGATAGTAGCAGGAATTTTCATCTCATTACAAGTATAGGCAACTCCCTGCGCATGGTTTCCCGCAGAAGCACAGACTACCCCACGCTCACGCTCTTCCTTGCTGAGCTGAGAAATAGCATAATAGGCACCACGAATTTTAAAGGAACGAACACGTTGAGCATTTTCCTTTTTCAAATAAATCTTAGCACCATACTTCTCCGATAAATAATGATCATAATCAAGTGGGGTATTCACAACCACACCGTTCAAGACCTTGTGAGCCTTGATGATATCTTTTGAACTTAACATCTTTTTCTCCTAGACTATTCATACTATCACAATCCATCCTCTCAAACAGAGATGAATTGATTATAAAAGCGAGTTAGGTCCCCCCAACTCGCCTTCACCTTAATTTCTATAAATTAGTTATAGATTTTGAATGCATCATCATCGTTTTTACCAACGAATGGCATTGCTTTACGCAATTCTGCACCAACTTTTTCAATTTCAAGGTTAGCTGCTTGTTCACGGTAAGCAGTCAATTTTGGACGTCCAGCTTTATAGTCATTTACAAAGTCATTTGCAAATTTACCATTTTGGATATCAGCCAAGACAGCTTTCATGTTTTCTTTAACTTGTTCAGTAATCACACGTGGACCTGATACATAGTCACCGTATTCAGCAGTGTTTGAAATTGATTGACGCATTTTCTTGAATCCACCTTCGTAGATCAAGTCAACGATCAATTTCATTTCGTGAAGAACTTCAAAGTAAGCCAATTCTGGAGCGTATCCTGCTTCTGTCAAGACTTCGAAACCTGCTTCGATAAGGGCAGTCAAACCACCACAAAGTACAGCTTGTTCACCAAACAAATCTTCTTCAGTTTCTTCTTTGTAAGTTGTTTCAAGAAGACCTACACGAGCTGCTCCAACACCTTTACACCAGTCCATAGCAATATTTTTCGCATTTCCTGTTGCATCTTGGTATACTGCGTAAAGAGCTGGTACACCAAATCCTTCTTCGTAAGTACGGCGCACCAAGTGTCCTGGTCCTTTAGGAGCACACATGAAGACATCTACATCCGCAGGAACTTTGATAAATTCAAAGTGGATGTTGAAACCATGAGCAAATCCAACTGCATTTCCAGCTTCCAAGTTTGGAGCGATTTCTGCTTCATAAAGTTCTTGTTGGATTTCGTCTGGTGCCAAAATCATGATAACGTCAGCCAATTTAGTAGCTTCTGCTACTGTGTAAGTGTCAAATCCATCTTCTTTTGCTTTATCAAAAGATTTACCTGGACGTACACCGATAATAACGTCACGACCTGAATCACGCAAGTTTTGAGCATGCGCATGTCCTTGTGAACCATAACCGATAACGGCGATTTTTTTACCGTCAAGCGCTGCTACTTTAACATCTTTTTCGTATTCCATTTGAACTGCCATAGTTTTTTCTCTCTTTTCTATTATTTATTGCCTTTTAGGCTGGTTTAACAAATTTAAGTTGGATTTTTATACTCAATGAAAATCAAAGAGCAAACTAGGAAGCTAGCCGCAGGCTGTACTTGAGTACGGCAAGGCGAAGCTGACGTGGTTTGAATTTGATTTTCGAAGAGTATTAGTCGCGGGTAAATCCAGTTGCACCCGTCCTAGCAATATTGCGAATACCGTATGGTCGAATGACTCGCAATAGAGCTTCACTCTTTTCAGCATTTCCTGTCATCTGAATGGTAATCGAGCTTGGCGCTACGTCTACTACCGTTGCACGGAAAGGTTGAATAATAGCTAGAATCTCAGCTCGCTTCTCAGCTGGTGCTGACATCTTCACCAAAATCACCTCGCGCTCCAAGTGTGGTTTGTCCGTAATATCACGAATGCGAATCACATCAATTTGACGATTGAGCTGCTTGATGATTTGCTCCACTTCATCATGTGAAGCTACATCAATAATAATGGTGATACGCGATACATTCGGATCTTCTGTTGCTCCAACAGAGATACTTTCGATATTGACCTGACGACGAGACAGGACACCGGTAAAGCGATTGAGGACTCCTGAACGATTTTGTAGTTTTGCTGTTAACATTCTACGCATGGAACTTCACCCCCAACATCTCATGATTACTCTTACCAGCTGGTACCATTGGTAACACCTGTTCCTTACGAGAAATATCCACCTCGATTAGCATAGGAACATTCTCAGTGATGACTTCAAGGTCTTGAGCCAAGGTCTCAGGATTGTCAAACTTATAGTTTTTAATGCCATAAGCCTGTGCCATCAATTGGAAATCAGGAAGGGTATCAAAGACTGACTCAGATGTTCTACCTTCATAGAAGGATTCCTGCCACTGACGAACCATTCCAAGTGAGTGGTTGTTCAGCATAACCACCTTGATTGGCACCTTGTAAATGTTTAAAATAGCCAATTCCTGGTTGGTCATTTGGAAACCACCATCCCCAACAAACAAGACCACTTCCTTATCTGGATTAGCAATTTTGGCACCGATTGCTGCTGGAATTCCGAATCCCATCGTGCCCAAACCTCCTGAAGTCACTAACTGACGCTCATTTTGGTATGGATAATACTGGGCTGTCCACATTTGGTGTTGACCAACGTCTGTGACCACAATGGCATCCCCATTCGTCAATTCACCAATGCGTTCAATAACGGCTTGCGGTTGAACCACACGCTCTTTCTTGTCATAAGAACGAACACGGTTCTTATCTTTAGTGACCTTCTCAATCCATTTCTCAGTATTGTTATGAACTATTGGTTCCGCCAACAACATTTGCAAGGCTTTCTTAGCGTCTCCAACTACAGGAATATCTGCACTGATAATCTTGCCAATCTCAGCTGGGTCAATATCAATGTGGGCAACCTTAGCATTCTTAGCGAAGGTCTTAGGATTCCCCGTCAAGCGGTCATCGAAACGGCAACCAATACTAATCATAAAGTCCGCTTCCGTCATGGCAATATTAGCTGCGAAAGACCCGTGCATACCTCCCATTCCAAGGAAGAGTGGATGAGTTGTTGCAATCGTGCCTTGCCCTAAAAGACTGGTTACCACTGGAATCTGATAGCGTTCTGCAAATTCATTTAGTTCCGCAGCAGCTTCAGCATAACTAATTCCGCCACCAGCCAGCAAGACTGGTTTTTTAGCCTTGGATAATTGCTTCAAGATTTTCTTGATTTGCATATCATTCGGCTCAAGAGTCGGCTGATAGCTTGGTAGATTCACTTCTGGTGAATAAATGAAGTCTGTTTCCAAAGCAGATACGTCTTTTGGTAGGTCAATTACGACTGGTCCTGGACGACCTGTAGTTGCGATATGGACAGCTTCCGTAATGATACGAGGGATATCTGCCGTCTCACGAACTTGGTAATTGTACTTAGTGATTGGCATGGTAATTCCTACGATGTCTGCCTCCTGAAAGGCATCTTTCCCAATCCCTGCTCGCGCAACCTGACCTGTAAAGACCAAAAGGGGAACACTATCGCTCATGGCATCCGCAATCCCTGTAATGGCATTTGTTGCTCCTGGTCCGCTAGTGACGACGGCAACACCCAACTTTCCAGTTGATTTGGCATAACCTTCAGCTTCATGCAAACAACCTTGCTCATGGCGTCCTAGAATGTGGCGAATGCCTTTAAAATTATATATCGCATCATAAAAAGGCAAGACAGCACCACCAGGATAACCAAAGATGGTATCAATTCCTAAATCACGAAGTGTTTCCAAAACCAGGTCCGACCCCGTCTTAGGAGATTCTAAACTGATTTTCTCCATTGTTCCCCTTTCTCTTCTCTTAAAAATAACTTGTTACTATCATACCACTTTTTCAAAATTTTTCAAGACAAAAGAAGAAATTTTCTGAATTTTCTATTTTAACGTTTATTTATGAATGTTATTTTTGTTTTTATTAAAAAGATACCGATTTCATTATTCAAAAAGAAAAAAGAACTGATTTCTCAGTCCTTCATTAATCTTATTCCACACTAAATAGGTATGGGTAAACTGGTTGTTGGCCTTGGTGAATCTCTACTTCAACATCTTCGAATTCTTCTGCGATTTCTTGGGCAATTTCATTGGCAAGTTCTTCGCTTCCGTCTTCACCGACATAGAAGGTTACGATCTCACTATCTTCATCCAACATATGTTTCAAGGTTTCTGTCAAGGTTTGGTGCATGTCAGGGTTTGACACGAGGATTTTCCCATCCACCATACCTAGATTATCGTTTTCATGGATTTCTAAGCCATCAATGGTTGTATCACGCACAGCTGTTGTGACGCTTCCACTAACGACATCGCTAAGAGCAGCAGTCATACGCTCTTGGTTTTCTTCGATGGACTTGCTTGGATCAAAGGCAAGAAGACTTGTCAAACCTTGAGGAAGAGTACGAGTCTCTACCACTACTGCTGGTTGCTCCAAAACTTCTGCTGCAGATTGAGCTGCCATGAAGATGTTTTTGTTATTTGGCAGGAAGATAATGTTACGAGCGTTGACCTGTTCAACAGCCTTGATAAAGTCTTCTGTTGAAGGGTTCATAGTTTGACCGCCTTCGATAACATAATCCACACCTTGAGAACGGAAGATATCTGCTAGACCTTTACCAGCAACGACAGCAATCAAAGCATATTCTTTTTCTTCAGCTGGTTTGCTAACTTGAGCAGCTTCTTTCTCAACCTGTGCTTCGTGTTGGTTACGCATATTGTCAACTTTTACCTTGACCAAGCTACCATATTTAAGACCTTCTTGCATAACAAGTCCTGGATCTTCTGTATGGACATGGACTTTGACGATTTCATCATCATTGACAACGAGGAGAGAGTCTCCAAGTTCATTCAAGTAGTTACGGAATTCATCGTAATCAAAATCTTTAGCATAGGTTGGACCTTGCTTAAGAGCTACCATGATTTCAGTACAGTAACCAAAGGTAATGTCCTCAGTTGCTACATGACCAGCTACAGACTTGTGGTGCTCTGCATTGATCATTTCACTCATGTTGGCAGGAGTCGCTACAAAGTCCTCAGATGCAATATATTCCCCAGTAAGGGCTGAAAGGAAACCTTCGTAGATGAAGACCAGTCCTTGACCACCTGAGTCCACAACGCCAACTTCTTTCAATACTGGAAGCATGTCTGGCGTTTTAGCTAGGGCTGTTTTAGCACCTTCCAAGGCTGCGCGCATGACTTCAACAGCGTCATCTGTTTGCTCAGCTTTTTTCTTAGCACCGATAGCAGCCCCACGAGAAACTGTCAAAATCGTTCCTTCAACTGGTTTCATAACTGCCTTATAGGCAACTTCTACACCCGATTGGAAGGCAAGAGCCAAGTCTTGACCTGTTAACTCGTCTTTATCCTTGATAGCTTGTGAAAATCCACGGAAAAGCTGAGACGTAATAACGCCTGAGTTTCCACGCGCACCCATCAAAAGACCTTTGGCAAGAATGCTCGCTACCTCGCCAACTGTAGAAGCTGGCTTGTCTGCAACTTCTTTAGCTCCATTTTCAATGGTCATTCCCATGTTTGTTCCAGTATCTCCATCTGGAACTGGAAAGACGTTTAATGAATTGACATATTCAGCTTGCTTATTCAAGCGAGTTGATGCCGCCTGCACCATTTCTTGAAATAAGCTAGTAGTAATTTTTGACACGGTTATTCTCCTACAACTTTGATATTTTGAATGTAGACATTTACAGTCTGAGCAGTAATTCCAAGCTGGTTTTCCAAGCTAAAACGAACACGCTCTTGAATGTTTTTTGACACTTCGCTAATCTTTGTTCCGTAGCTCAACACGGTATATACATCAACTGCAATACTGCCATCTTCGGCCGCCTTTACGACGACACCTTTGGAATAATTTTCCTTACCTAGAAGGGCTTGGAAATTATCTTTGAGGGTATTTTTACTAGCCATACCGACCACACCAAAAATCTCAGTTGCTGCTCCACCTACGACGGTTGCAATCACTTCATCTGTTAGTTCGATTTGACCATCTTTTGTATTAATTTTTACAGTCATCCTTTTTACCTCAACTAGTTGATACTCTATTTTATCATATTTCAGCCCAAGTGTAAAAGCAGAATACTGTATCAGCGGATATTTACTCTATTGTTCAAATGATCTTATATCTACAGTAAAAGAAAAAAGACCCTAAGGTCTCCTTACTTTTATTATTAAACGCGTTCAACTTTACCTGATTTCAAAGCACGAGCTGAAGCCCAAACTTTTTTAGGTTTACCATCGATAAGAACAGTAACTTTTTGAAGGTTTGGTTTTACGGCACGTTTTGTTTGGTTCATCGCGTGTGAACGGTTGTTTCCTGATACAGTCTTACGACCTGTAAAGTAACATACTTTAGCCATTGTGTTTTCCTCCTATTAGATCTAATATAGCGGATGTGCTAGCACCACATACCGTACTATGTTATCACACTTTCTTCATTTTTGCAAGGGAATTGGAAGATTTTTTTATTTAACGTAGACAATTCCCAACTTCCCAAAAGCCACATCTCCACGGATAATCAAGGTTTTGCTGGTTGGGACTAGAGGAGTATCTGCCTTAGCTACGCCACAGAAAGTTTCTACCTTTAAATCAACTCCCCAATGTTGGGGAACATAGATAACTGCATTGCCAAAACCAACTTCCACTTTCAGAGTTGCGGTATCTCCTAAAATCTCTGCATTGTCATAATATATCTTGGCATTGCCAAAACCAACTTCTACTTGATCTTCTACCAATTCTTGCTCTTGCTTGTAGAAAGTCCCAGTCCCAAAAGCAACTTCCTTATCTGTCAGAATGGTCTTTTCACCGTCATACCACCATTTTTTCCCATTCCAAGTTCTGTTAGAATGAGTGAGTGCGCTGACACCCATTACGATTAAAATACTTGCCCAGAACAATGACTGATTAGGAATTGGTAAAATGCCATAAAAGTGGTTAGCAATCATTAAGGCTACTAGAGCTGTAAAAGAGGCTGAAGTTAAGTGACGACGCAACAAAGCTCCAACTGATTGATAGGCAAAAAATCCAATACCAAGCAAGGGCCAAATTTGCCCACCGAATGAAGGGATTCCAAAATTTCCTTGTAATAATATTAAAGCTGCCAATACTAGCAACACAATACCAAATGCTTTCTTTTTCATGTTCTTACCTCATGTTTCTTAGATTTTCTTTTAGGAGGGATTGGTAATGCCGTGAGACATGAACCTCCTTGTGGGTCTGATAAAAGGAAATGGTGCCCGTTCCTGAAAAGGATTTGTCCACCGAGTAAACCTGACGGATATTTGCAATAGTCGACTTGGATACCCGACTAAAATAGCGAGGAAGGATAGCCTCTAACTCATAGAGTTTAAGCCGAACCTCGTAGGCATCTTTCTGGGTATGGGCATAAATCTTGCTACCTTCCGTCTCAAAGAAGAGAATTTCCGACAAATCCAGATAATATTCGCCCGTCCCCTTGTAAAAAATCAACCGAGGAGACTTGGACTCTTGCAAGAGGCTCTGTAAATCCGCAATCTCATCTGTCAAAGCCGCTGCCTTGATGACAATTTCAGTTTCCTCTAAATTGCTGTCAATTTCAATTCGTAACTTCATTCCATCTCCTTTCTGACTCTACTATATCAAAGGGAAAATAAGAAAACAAGAGCAAAAAAGCAAGTGGCTACTTTAGACTCGTAAGTGGTTGTATGGCCACCTTAACTTACAGGTCAAAATAGAAAGAAAATCACACCCCACACAAGAGCACAAATATAGCCAACCACTACATCCTTGGGAAAATGCACTCCACCTAAGACTCTCACTAGACCGAGGAGGGCTGACAAGACCAACAAGATAACCCCTACAGATAAACTAGCATGTAAGCAAGCCATGGAGATAATGGTTGCTGAGAAGACATGACGACTGGGCATAGACTGACCAGGACTGTCTCTGTCTAGTAGCGATACAATTTCCCAAACTTCATAAGGCCTAGGGGCATTGATTTTCTTACGAAGAAGGGACAAAATCACAAAACCTGATGCAGGGATAAACACATAGATCAAGACCTGTTTCCCAAATCCTTCTCGGAAATAGATAGTGGTTAACAAGGTCAGATAAACTATAGGCATAACTACTGTCATGAACCGATTGAAAGTTCTTAACAAGCTCAGAAGAAAGGGATTATTTTTAATGTTACTAGCAACGTGGCCATACCATTCTTGATAATTTTTCATATATTTTCTCATCACTTACTCAAATTTTGCTTATAGGGAAGCACTTGTCTTCTAGTATAGTGCAGAAAAAGAAGGCCGTCAAGCCTTCTTTTGATTTATTCTTCTGCTTCGTCTTCTGTAAATTGACTGTTGTAGAGGTCAGCGTAGAAACCAGCTTGCGCCATCAGCTCATCATGATTTCCTTGCTCGATGATATTCCCATCTTTCATGACGAGAATAAGATCAGCATTACGGATGGTTGACAAGCGGTGGGCGATGACAAAGGAAGTTCTGCCCTCCATCAAACGATCCATAGCTTTCTGAATCAATTCCTCAGTCCGAGTATCAACAGAAGAAGTCGCCTCATCTAGGATTAGGAGTGGCGCATCTTTCAGCAAAGCACGAGCAATGGTCAAGAGCTGTTTTTGTCCGATAGACAAGGTTACTGTATCGTCCAAGACGGTATCGTAACCATCTGGTAGGGTCATGATAAAGTGGTGAATCCCTACAGCCTTGCTGGCTTCAATCACGCGCTCATCACTAATATCCTTTTGGTTATAGATAAGATTGTCTCGGATAGTGCCTTCAAAGAGCCAAGTGTCCTGCAAGACCATTGAAAAGGCATCGTGTACTTCCGAACGCTTCATCTCCTTGGTATCCACACCATCGATACGGATGTTTCCCTTATCAATCTCATAAAACTTCATCAAAAGATTGACAATGGTTGTCTTACCAGCTCCGGTCGGTCCGACAATGGCAACCTTTTGACCTGCATGAGCAGTCGCAGAAAAGTCATGAATGATGGTTCGCTCTGGTGTGTAACCAAAGGAAACTCGATCAAAGACCACTTGCCCTTTCATATCGCTCAACTGTCTTTCTTTATGAGATTCATCTTCCATTTCCTCTTCAGCTAAGAATTCGAAGACACGTCCCATGGCTGCGCTAGCCTGCTGAAGACTGGTAATCCCTTGAGCAATTTGGGAAAGGGGCTGAGAAAAGATACGAACGTAGGCCATAAAGGCAACGATAATCCCGATACTAATCTGCCCATTCAGAGCTAAGGCTGCACCAACGATAATCACTAAGGCATAGCTAAAGTTACCAATAAACACCATAATCGGCATCATAATCCCTGAAATAAACTGAGACTTCCAGATACTGTCATACAGACGATGGTTTAATTTCGCAAACTCTTCTTTCGTGTTCTCGATAGCATTGTAGCTGGTCACCACATTATGACCAGAGTACATTTCTTCCACATAACCATTTACAGCTGCCAAATCCTGTTGCTGACTCTTAAAAAATCCCTGTGATCTGCCCATAAAGACGGACACGAAAACAAAACCAATAAGTGTTGAAACAACCGTCACTAAGGCTAAAATCCAGTTCATCCCAAACATGGTTACCAAGACTGCTACGACCAATAAACTAGATGAAAGAACTGTTCCCAGACTTTGATTCAGGGACTGTGCTGCAGTGTCAACGTCATTGGTTACACGAGACAAGGTATCTCCTTGAGAATGTCCATCAAAATACCCCAATGGAAGACGATTAATTTTCTCTGCAATCGCTCTTCTCAAACGCTCTGAAAAACGTTGAATGGCTGTTGTAAACAGAAAGGCCTGTAAATAATTTGATAGAAGTCCGATCACATAAATCACGGCCAAAAAACTACCAATAGCTGCAACCGCCGCGACATCCACACTAGTTCCCAAACCATTTGCAATGATATTGGTCATTTCCTTGATGCGAGTCGGCCCATAAACAGTAATGATATTGGATACGATTGTTGCTAGAAAGGCTATCAGAAGGGCAAACTGGAGACCTGCAAGATAGGGTTTACTCTGTTTCCAAAGAGACATTTTCTTATTTTCCATGTTCCAATTCCTCCTTCGATAGTTGTGAATAGGCAATTTCTTGGTAAACTTCATTATTAGCCAGAAGTTCCTTGTGGGTTCCTTGCCCCACGACTTTACCTTGATCCAAGACCAAAATCAAATCTGCATCCATAATCGTTGAAATACGCTGTGCAACGATAAGCTTGGTCATAGACTTGGTTTTCTCTGCTAGCTCTTGGCGAAGAACTCGATCTGTCTTGTAGTCCAAGGCTGAGAAGGAGTCATCAAAGATGAGGATTTCTGGCTTCCGAGCCAAGGCACGCGCAATTGCCAGACGCTGTCTTTGACCACCTGAGAAGTTGGTTCCTCCTTGGGCCACTTCTGACGCTAAGCCCGCTTCCTTGTCTTCGATAAAGCTCTTAGACTGGGCCAATTCCAAAGCTTGCCACATAGCCTGATTACTAAGCGGTGTTTCTTGACTCTGTCCAAAGTCTAAATTATCCTTGACATCACCTGAAAAGAGAACCGCTTTCTGGGGAATATAACCAACCTTGTTGCGCAAATCTTCTAGAGCATAGTCTTGAACATTGACACCGTCCACCAGAATTTCTCCTGCTGACACATCGTAGAAACGTGGAATCAGATTAACTAGAGTTGATTTACCAGAACCTGTTGACCCAATAAAGGCCACTGTTTGACCAGCTTCTGCTCTAAAGCTAACATGCTCGATAACTGCCTCCGAATTTGCCGCATAGCGGAAGGTCACATCCTTAAATTCGACCTGACCTTTGAGGTTTTCATCAGCCAGCTGCACTTGAGCAGGGTTTTGAATAGAAGAATGCAAATCTAAAACTTGATTAATCCGCTTAGCAGAGACCATAGTTCGGGGAAGAACGATGAAGAGTGCTCCCATGAGAAGGAAGCCCATGACAACCTGCATAGCATAAGACATGAAAACAATCATGTCACTAAAGAGAGGCAGACGCGCTATCGGAGCAGCGTCGTTAATCACATAGGCCCCAATCCAGTAAATCGCCACACTCAAACCACTTGAAATCCCCATCATGATAGGGTTCAAAATAGCCATAAGACGGTTGACAAACAAATTCAAGCGTGTCAATTCATCATTTGCTGCTGCAAATTTTTCATTTTGGTATTCTTCAGCATTGTAGGCGCGAACGACACGAATACCTGTTAAACTCTCACGAGTGATACTGTTTAGTTTATCAGTCAGCCCCTGAATCAAGGACTGTTTTGGAAAGGCTAGCGTCATCAAAACTGTCGTCATCAGGACGTTGACAATCACTGCCACAAGTACGGCCCAGAGCCAGTATTCTGAATGACCTAAAATCTTCCCGATAGCCCAGATAGCCATAATCAGACCACGTGTTACCACTTGCAAGCCCATGGTAATCAACATTTGAACTTGAGTAATATCATTGGTGGTACGAGTTAAAAGACTGGGAATAGAGAATTTCTTAATCTCTGTCTGCGAGTAATCCAAAACTCGGTTAAATATATCACTTCTCAGCCTACTAGTATAAGAAGCTGCCACTCGGGATGCAAAAAATCCAACTGCAACTACGGACAAGAAGGCAAGAAAGGACATTCCCACCATCATGCTTGCCGGCTGCCATAACTCATCTAAATTAGTTCCTTGACTACCTAGCAAATCCGTAATTTTCGAGATATAGGTCGGCACTTCCAACTCTAGATAGACCGAAAAACAAGTAAAGAGAATGGCTAGTAAAATCAGCCCCCATTCTTTTCTACTAATTCGTTTGGCTAATTTCTTCATTCTCTCCTCCTATTCCCTTGATATTTTCCTGTAGTTGACCGAGAACTTTCTCAAAAATCAGTAATTCATCTTCATCAATGTCTTCCATCAACTGCTTGTCAATTCGTTCAAAAAAGGCCTTAACCTGCTGCATCTGAGAACGTGCTTTGTCCGTCAAACGAACAAATTTTGCCCGCTTATCACTAGGACTCGCCTCCAATTCCACCAAACCATTTTGCACCATACGCTTGACCAAATTACTAGCAACAGACTTGGTAATATTGAGTTCCTGCTCGATATCTTTAATCAAGACCAAGTCTTGGTTTTTCTCACGATTATCCAAAAAACGCACAACCTGACCTTGAGGCCCACCCATAAATTCAATACCACAACGTTTGGCTTCCTTTTGCACCATGAGATGAATCTGATGACCAAAACGCTTAAAGACTAACATCGGTTTATCCATACTAACTCCTTTCTAACTATCACATTTAGTTCTCCTAGGAACTAAATGAGTTTTCATGGGAACTATTTTACCATTTTCAGAAAAGCTGTCAAGAAAAAAGTTTTCATGAGAACTATTTTCTTGATTAAAAAAATCCCAAGTGAGCTTCTCACTTAGGATCATATTCTCAATGTTAAATTAGAATCCGTCTACGTTTGTGTAGATCTTTTGTACGTCTTCGTCGTCTTCAAGAACGCTATAAAGTTTTTCAAAGGTTTCAAGGTCATCCCCTGACAATTCCACTTCTGACTGAGGAATCATTTCCAATTCAGTTACTTGGAATTCTTCGATACCTGACTCACGAAGGGCAACGATAGCCTTGTGAAGGTCAGTTGGAGCTGTGTAAACTGTGATTGTACCTTCTTCTGCTTCTACATCATCCACATCCACATCTGCTTCTAGCAATTGCTCAAAGACTGCATCGGCATCTTCACCTGCAAATACGATAACACCCTTGTTATCGAAGAGGTATGAAACCGAACCTGAAGCGCCCATGTTTCCGCCATTTTTACCAAAAGCTGCACGGACATTGGCCGCTGTACGGTTGACATTTGAAGTCAAAGTATCAACAATCAGCATAGAACCATTTGGTCCAAAACCTTCGTAACGTCCTTCTGTAAAGGTTTCGTCTGTGTTTCCTTTAGCCTTGTCCAAAGCTTTATCGATAACGTGTTTTGGCACTTGGGCTTGTTTAGCACGGTCGATAACGAATTTCAAAGCTGAGTTTGATTCTGGATCTGGATCACCTTTTTTAGCTGCTACATAGATTTCTACACCAAATTTTGCATATACTTTAGAGTTAGCTCCATCTTTAGCCGTTTTCTTGGCTACGATATTGGCCCATTTACGTCCCATTAGGAATCTCCTTTTTTCACATTTTAATCTTTCTTATTATAACACAAGTTTTTTCGATTTTCACTAGAGGAAATGGATTTTATTAGCAAATACAGCTAGGAGAGCACTTTGGTTGCCAAGATTTCCTTGCCTTCTTTTATCAAGGGGTGACGAAACAGTGAGAAATACAGTTGGATAGTCATGGCAACCCAGATTAAGGGTTCGCAAAGGATAACTCCCTTATAGCCTGCCCAAGGGATAATCAAGACCACAAAAGCGATTTTCCCGATTAGTTCGATAAAGCTAGAGACCAGAGGAAGGACTTTTTGCCCCAAGCCCTGCAAACAATTGCGATAAATCAACAAGAGACTCAAAATAGGATAAAAGGCTGAACTGATTTGCAGATAGAGACTTCCATTTTCTATCAAGTAGCTATCCGTCGAACTAGCCAAGAAGGAAACCAAGGCTGGACTGGCAAAAAAGAGGAAGATACAAATAAAAACTGCCCAGGATATACTTAAACGACTGCCGATTCGAAGACCTTGAACAATGCGGTCTGGGCGCTTAGCACCTAAATTCTGAGAAGCAAAGGTCGTCATCGAAGCAGAAATAGCGGTCATAGGAAGAAGGGCGAAGGCCATAATGCGTCGCGCCGCTGTTTGAGCACTAATAATCACGGCTCCAAAAGTATTAACAGAAGACTGTAAAATCACACTGCCGATAGATACAATTGAACTCATCAAGCCCATAGCCAAACCTTGCTCCAAGAGATCGGCGTATAAGGCCTTGTCCCATTTGAAATGCTTGAGCTGAGGGAGTAGCTCAGGCACACTCTTACGGATATAATAAAAGCAGAGAACCGCTGATAAGCCCTGCGAAATGATGGTGGCAAGGCCCGCAGATTGAACCCCCAGTTGCAGTTGCGTAATGAAATAGAGATCCAGAACCACATTAACCAAAGCAGAGAAAATCAGAAAACCAAGCGCAGCTAGACTATCCCCAATGGATCTCAACAAACCAGCAAAAAGATTATAAGCAAAGCTGACACCAACACAAGTCACAATCATAGAAATATATTGATAAGACTGAGGGAGGATTTCAGCAGGGGTATCTAAATATTGCAAGAGTGGATACAGACCGACAAATCCCAGCAGCATCACTACAATACTCAAAAGAGCACCTAAAATCCAGGTGGCTGCTACTGCCTCCTTGATTTTAGTGAAATTCCGAGCTCCATAATAACGGGCAATGACAATTCCCATGCCATTGCCAACACCAAGAGTAAAACCTACAATCAGGTCAAAAATCGCTGTCGTCGCTCCTACTGCAGCCAAGGATTCTTGACCAAGAAATCGTCCAACAATCAAGACATCAGCAGTATTATAGAGCTGTTGAAAAATATTTGATAGCAAGATTGGGAAGGCAAAACTCAAAAGCGAGGGAAGAATCGGACCATGTATCAGGTCCACTGTTCGTTTTTTATTCATAAGGCTATTATATCAGCTTTCTAGAGGAGCGACAAGAAACAGCAAACTATGCGTGAGCTGAAAACCAGAAAAAGACAACGAAAAAGCAGCGGATGTCCTCCACTGCTTTAACAGCTTATTCTTCAATTTCGATTTCAAGCTCATCGCCTAGATCAAGAGTTACTTCTTCATTCACAGAGTCTACTTGAGCTACTTCATCTTTTTTGCTTTCAGCAGCTTCTTCTCCATCAATCAAACCAAATTGAACACGGACTTGATGATCAATCTCATCAAAGACTTCTGGGTTATCTGCCAAGTATTTCTTAGCATTTTCAGAACCTTGCCCGATTTTCTCATCCTTGTAAGAGTACCAAGCTCCTGCTTTTTTGATGATATCCAAATCGCTTGCGATCTTCAAAAGCTCACCAGTCTTAGAAATACCTTCTCCGTACATGATTTCAACGAAGGCTTCCTTAAATGGTGGAGCCACCTTGTTTTTCACGACCTTGATTTTAGTTTCTTTACCGACATTGGTATCTTTTTGGTCACCAGTTCCCTTGATTTGTGTGCTTCCACGAACATCCAAACGGACTGATGCGTAGAATTTCAGAGCACGTCCACCAGGAGTTGTTTCTGGATTTCCAAACATGACCCCAACTTTTTCACGCAATTGGTTGATAAAGATGGCAATTGTTTTGGTTTTATTGATAGAAGCACCAAGTTTACGCATAGCCTGGCTCATCATACGAGCCTGCAAACCAACGTGGCTATCTCCGATATCTCCATCAATTTCAGCACGAGGTACAAGAGCAGCAACTGAGTCGACCACGACAAGGTCAACTGCACCTGAGTCAATCAATTTTCCTGCAATCTCAAGACCTTGCTCTCCTGAGTCTGGTTGTGACAAGAGCAATTCGTCAATATTGACACCAAGGGCCGCAGCATAAGCTGGATCGAGGGCATGTTCCGCATCGATAAAGGCTGCAATACCACCTTCTTTTTGTGCTTGCGCAACTGCATGAAGGGCAACCGTTGTCTTACCAGATGACTCTGGTCCGTAGATTTCAATGATACGTCCCTTAGGATAACCACCTGAACCAAGGGCAATGTCAAGAGCCAAAGAACCTGAGCTCATCACTTGCACCTTTTGCTCGGCACGTTCACCCAAACGCATGATTGAACCCTTACCAAAGTCTTTCTCAATCAATTTAAGAGCATCATTCAAGGCTTTTTCACGTTCAGCCCCGAATTTTTTTGAAATTTCATCTAATTTTTTTGGTTTTTTCGCCATTCTATTCTCCTACATTCTAATGGTCCTCAGACCTATCTACTATTATATCAAAAGTTAGTCACTTAATAAAGCCTTGCGAACTAGGTTAAAGGCATGCATAACCGCAATGTGACGTACATCTGCTCGACTTCTACCTCCAATATTCACCTTAATGACCTCAGTTCCTTGCTCTTGAGCCAATCCTATAAAGACTGTCCCAGCTGAATGCCCTTCTAGGCTATCTGGACCTGCCACTCCAGTCAAACTTATTCCAAAATCAGACTGGGTCTTGATTCGTGCCTGCTCAGCCATCTTCTGAGCTGTAAATTCAGACACCACACCATGTTCTTCCAAATCCTTGGCAGGAATATCCAACATCTTTGATTTTTCCTCCAAGCTATAGGTTACAAAACCACCCTTAAATATACTTGAAGCTCCTGAAAAATCCGCTACAGTAGCTTGGAAAAGACCTGCCGTCAAACTCTCTGCAGCCGTGATGGTTTTCCCTTGCCTTTTCAGTTCTTCTACCACAATGCTGGCTAAACTAGTCTCTTCCCCATAACCATAGCAAAGTTCTCGTAAAGAAAGGCCTTCAAAAGTTTGGCGATTCAAGATTTGGTTTTCTAAGATATCCAGCGCTTGATTCGCTTCTTCTTGACTGCTAGCCTTTGTTGACAGGCGCAGAGTGACTTCTCCTGTCTTAGCATAGGGGGCCAAGGTCGGATCTGTCTGATTATCAATCAAATCAGCCAAAATCGTAACCAACTGACTTTCGCCAATTCCAAAGAAACGAAGAACGCGGGAATATAGTTTGCTTCCTGTCATTAACTTGGGTAGAAGGTGGTTCAAGACCATGGGTTTCAATTCACTTGGTGGACCGGGAAGGACGACATAGGTCACTCCATCGACTTCCAATATTCCTCCCACAGCCAGTCCTGTTTCATTCGGTAGCGGAGTCGCCCCTTCTACAATTTGAGCTTGTCTTTCGTTATTCGGTGTTCGAGCATAGTCTGGTCTCTGGGCAAAAAAGACATCTAACTTTTCCTGCGCCTGAGGATCGAAGACTAATTCTTTCCCTAAAAATTTAGCCAGAGTTTGTTTGGTCAAATCGTCCTCAGTTGGCCCTAAACCACCTGTCAAAATCACCAGACTGCTACGTTGACTGGCAATCTCAAGCAGGGATAATAGACGAGCTTCATTGTCTCCTACAGCCGTCTGAAAATATACGTCTACCCCAATCTCTGCTAGTTTTTCCGACAAAAACTGAGCATTGGTATTGACAATCTGTCCTGTCAAAATCTCTGTTCCAACAGCAATGATTTCTGCTTTCATGTTTCCTCCTACCTATCTATTCGTATTTTTTTGAAAAAATCGCAGGAAATTCCCACGATTTTAACTATAAAATAGATTATTCTACATCTTCTTGATTTGTTGTATTATTAATCGTACCTGTTCCCAAACCGATACCATTTTGATTTCCAAAAATATCTTCATATAAGACTGCATTTGTCTCTAACTCTGTCACCTTCGGTTTATCAAGTGAGGTTCTCAAAAGATTCTGGACCTCTAACAAATGGTTAGCAGTTACGATTTGATAAGATGTCCCTTGCAATTCGGCATCTTCTCCTCGCAATTGTTGAGTTTCAATCGTTTTAAACGAGTCCTGGTAACCTAACAAGCTTGGAATACTTTTCGCAGATAAATCAATGTTGGTTTGCATATTCGTACTTAGGGCTTTTAGGATAGATTGATAGTGACTAACACTATTCAAGCTAAGAACTTTTTCAACAACCTTTTGAATGACTTCACGCTGACGTTTCTGACGTCCGTAGTCCCCTTCTGGATCCTGGTAGCGCATGCGAGAATAAACAAGAGCTTCATCTCCATTTAGAGTTTGTTGCCCAACACCAATAGAAATAGTATTAAATTCCTCTTGGTCACTAATAGAAATCGGGAAACCTAGCGTGTTATTGACAGTTATACCTCCCACTGCATCGACTAATTGTTGCAATCCGTGCATATTGACCATAATATAGCGGTCAATATGGATGTTCATCATCTTTTGAATGGTTGAAATAGCCAACTCTGCACCACCACCGGCATAGGCAGCGTTTAACTTCGCTTCTTCAATACTACCATCTTTATGCTGAATTTTAGTCAGGATATCACGTTCCAAACTCAACATCATGGTCTTTTTCGTGTGCGGATTAACTGTCAAAAGAATCATGGAATCACTATTTCCCTCCCAAGGGTCAGTTCGTTCCTCATTTCCAGTATCAACTCCCATTAAAAGGATCGTTAAGGGTTCAGTCGCCTCAATAACATTGGTTTCTTCACCAATTTTTTTATAAGTTCTTGATAAAGTTTCTGTACCTTGTTGATAAATGGTATAAGCAAAAACACCCACACCCAAAACTGTCACAGCTAGAAAAGCTAGCACCATTCCAATAATTTTTTTAACCATATTTCTATCAATCTATCAGTCTACCCATCAGGTAAACATCTATAAATTTCCCTTCTTCTATGTACGCACCGCGCTCTTGTCTACCTTCAATTACAAAGCCATGCTTTTGATATAAATGAACTGCAGCCTGATTACGAGTTTGGACAGTGAGTTGAAGTCGACGAAGAATGCCACTAGCCTGCGCCCATTCTACGGCTTCTTCAAGTAACAAACTCCCCAGTCCATTATTCCAATACTTTTTACCAATCACAATGAAGAGATCTCCAATATGACGAACTCTCTTGCGCTGGTCAGCTGTAATATTTACAAGACCAGCAATTTTATCATTCAGCAAGGCCAGTAAAGTGATTTGATTTTCCGAGTGAGCCTGCTTATCCAAAAACAACTCCATCTCAGTATCTGTCATCAAAATACCATCCCTGTCCAGACTGGTAAAATCTGTTTCTACACTGACACGATTTAAAAATGATACTAATTCAGCCGCATCTTCAACTTCTGCTTCTCTAATGAGCAATTCATACTCCATGTTGAAGCTCCTCTAAAAGCTTTTCTGCACGCAAACCCTTGGCTTTGAAGTTTAATCTGCGACCGTCTTCTTCTTTTAGAATTTCCAATTCTAAATAGGTATCTGGTAAGGCATCACCTAAAAGATGTCCCCACTCGATGACAGTCACGCCGCCACCAAAGAGAAACTCATCTAAATCGATAGAATCAGCATCTCCCTCAATACGATAAACATCTAGATGGTAAAGCGGAAGGCGACCTTCATACTCTCTCACAATAGTGTAGGTTGGACTCTTAATCATCTGAGAAATATGTAATCCTTTAGCAAGGCCTTTTGTAAAGGTCGTTTTGCCTGCTCCAAGTTCTCCAGTTAGGATTAAGACATCATTCTTTTCTAATAAGTAGCCCAAACGTTCACCTAAGGACTGTAACTCTTCTTCGTTTTTAGTGTACATGTTTCTATTATACCAAAAAGTTGTCCTTTGTCGAGATATTATCTATGAATTCCATATTATAAATTGTAAAACTTGGACCATCTCTTCTTTTGCCTTTAAAATAGGAACAATAAGAAGATAACTAGTAAGATATCTCTCATCAAATGGCTATATAATGAAACTTCCCAGCGAATGACTTTTGGCACCAACAGTCCTAAAAATAGCATTCCTAAGGTAATATAAAAGGTCATGGATAATAGCATCCAAGGATTTCTGAGAAAGATTAGAATAGCTAGTCCACTAATAAAACAGATTTCCTTCTTTCCCAAAATCTTTTTCAATCCATTTACATACTTCTGAATTGGTAGAAAAACTAACAAATCAATACCAAATAAGAAAAAGAAACTCGGTAGAAAGGCTTCCACAAATCCTTCTACGGATGTATTTCCTGCAAGGATATGTTCTATGACAATTAAAGCTAAACCCAAAATGTTTACTAAGAGCAAGAGACTATACAAGAATTGTTGCTTATCTTCCTTAAAAACTGAATAATGTTGATTTCCCTGCCCTCTATAGTAGTTTAACCCTGCACCAATACTGGCAAGGAGCAACATACCAACCAAATAATAAAAGCAGTTTTGATTTAAAATCAAGGTCCAAGCCGATAAACTTAAACAAGAACAGCTACTAAGTCCAAAAACCGTCAGCAATAACAAAACACGAATTTGCTTTTTCATTTTTTCCATCATTCTTCCTCCCTTACTTGCTCTTATTATAAGCTAGAAATTCTCATCATTGCTAGAATATTTCTCAACTGTCAGTTTTCTACTCTAAAATGTAAAAAAGTTTGATGTAAGTAACCCTTACATCAAACTTTTACTACTTTCCGTCAAACCAAAGAGCAATTTCGCGCTTAGCTGACTCTTCTGAATCTGAACCATGTACAACATTTTGGATAGCTTGGTTTTCACTAGCAGCTTTTGCAAAATCACCTCGAATAGTTCCTGGTAAAGCTTCTTCTGGACGAGTCGCACCCATCATGGTCCGCCAAGTTTCAATTACTTTAGGACCAGAGATGATACCCACAAGAACTGGGCCTGAAGTCATAAATTCACGAATCGGTGGGTAAAAACTTTGACCAACCAAGTCCTGATAGTGCTGATCAATTAACTCTTCTGAAACCTGTGAACGCAACTCCAATTTTTCGATTGTAAATCCACGTTGTTCGATGCGTTTCAACACTTCACCTACTAATCCTCTTTTTACACCATCTGGTTTAATGATAAAAAATGTTTGTTCCATACCTGTCTCCTTTGTCAGCTTCTTTCTTTTATACTCTTCGAAAATCTCTTCAAACCACGTCAACGTCGCCTTGCCGTAGGTATGGTTACTGACTTCGTCAGTTCTATCCACAACCTCAAAACAGTGTTTTGAGCTGACTTCGTCAGTTCTATCTACAACCTCAAAGCAGTGCTTTGAGCAACCTGCGGCTAGTTTCCTAGTTTGCTCTTTGATTTTCATTGATTATTATTTTACCACATTTCATGGAAAAATGGAGAAAGTTTTCAGAAAAGAGAAAGAGAACCCGAAGGCTCTCTCATTCTCTTTTATTCTACTGTTTCTTCCACAGTTTCAACGTCAGCATCCACAACTACTTCTGTTGTTTCTTCATTCCCTTCTTCCTCTACTGGAGGATTAAGATATTCTTCTTCGTTGACAGCATGTGGTTCAAGGTTACGGTAACGGGCCATACCAGTACCTGCTGGGATGATCTTACCGATGATAACATTTTCTTTAAGTCCAAGGAGATGGTCTTTCTTACCGCGGATAGCTGCATCTGTAAGGACACGAGTTGTTTCCTGGAAAGAAGCCGCTGACAAGAAACTATTTGTTTCAAGTGAGGCTTTGGTAATTCCCATAAGAACTGGGCGACCTGTCGCTGGAACTCCACCTGCGATAAGGACATCTTTGTTGGCATCTGTAAAGTCATTGATATCCATGAGGGTACCCATGAGAAGATCTGTGTCACCTGGATCCATGACACGGACTTTACGGATCATTTGACGAACCATTACCTCGATGTGTTTGTCACCGATTTCTACCCCTTGGCTACGGTAAACTTTTTGCACTTCACCGAGAAGATAAGTTTCAACTGACAAGACATCACGGACTGCAAGGAGACGTTTTGGTTGGATAGAACCTTCTGTAAGAGCAGCACCACGCGCTACTTGGTCTCCAACTTCAACACGCATACGAGCTGTAAATGGAACGACGTATTCACCTTCGCCAGTTTCACCCTTAACAAAGACTTTCTTAGTACGAGTTGATGCATCTTCTTCGATAGCAGTAACTTGTCCTTTAACCTCTGTGATAACCGCTTCCCCTTTAGGATTGCGGGCTTCAAAGATTTCTTGGACACGAGGAAGACCCTGAGTGATATCGGTATTTGAGGCAACCCCACCCGTGTGGAAGGTACGCATTGTAAGCTGTGTACCAGGTTCCCCGATAGATTGGGCAGCGATTGTACCGACTGCTTCACCAACTTCAACCGCATCACCAGTCGCCAAGTTAATACCATAACAGTGACGGCAGACACCATGACGAGTATTACATGTAAATACAGAGCGGATAGTAACTTCTTCCACACCAGCATTAACAATTTCACGCGCCTTGTCTTCTGTAATCAACTCATTTGGACCGATAATCACTGCACCAGTTTCTGGATGTTTAACAGTTTTCTTAGTGTAGCGACCGTTGAGACGCTCTTCGAGAGACTCGATCATCTCTTTTCCTTCTGCGATAGAGCGGATCAAGAGACCACGGTCAGTTCCACAGTCGTCCTCACGGATGATAACGTCTTGGGCAACGTCAACCAAACGACGAGTCAAGTAACCTGAGTCGGCTGTCTTAAGGGCCGTATCGGTCATACCTTTACGGGCACCGTGAGTTGAGAAGAACATTTCCAATACTGACAAACCTTCGCGGAAGTTTGAAAGGATTGGCAATTCCATGATACGTCCGTTCGGAGCAGCCATCAGACCACGCATACCGGCAAGCTGTGAGAAGTTTGAGATATTACCACGGGCTCCAGAGTCCATCATCATAACGATTGGGTTCTTAGGATCTTGGTTGGCAATCAAACGTTTCTCAAGTTTTTCACGGGCAGCACGCCATTCAGCTGTAACAGCATTGTAACGCTCGTCGTCTGTAATCATACCACGACGGAATTGTTTTGTAATTTGTTCTACACGTTTGTGTGATTCTTCAATGATTTCAGCCTTGTCATCAACGACTGGAATATCGGCAATACCCACTGTCAATCCTGCAAGAGTTGAGTGGTGGTAACCGAGGTTCTTCATACGGTCAAGTAGAGCAGAAGTTTCTGTCGTACGGAAACGTTTGAAGATTTCAGCGATGATATTTCCAAGGTTTTTCTTCTTGAATGGAGGGTTGAGTTCAAGTTTGCTGATAGCTTCCTTGATATCTCCACCAAGTGGCAAGAAGTATTTAGCAGGAACGCCTTCTGTCAAGTTGGCATTGTTTGGTTCTTGCAAGTATGGTAGACCCTCTGGCATGATGTCGTTGAAGAGGATTTTACCAACTGTTGTAAGCAAGACCTTGTGTTTTTGTTCTTCTGTCCAAGGCTTGTTGAGGCTGTCTGTTGCGATACCAACACGTGAGTGAAGGTGAACATAACCATTGCGGTAAGCCATAACCGCTTCGTCACGGTCCTTGAAGACCATTCCTTCACCTTCACGACCAGCTTCTTCCATAGTCAAGTAGTAGTTACCCAAAACCATGTCCTGAGATGGAGTAACAACTGGTTTACCATCTTTCGGGTTCAAGATATGCTCAGCAGCCAACATCAAGATACGAGCTTCTGCTTGAGCTTCTTCTGAAAGCGGTACGTGGATGGCCATTTGGTCCCCGTCAAAGTCGGCATTGTAGGCTTCACAGACAAGTGGGTGCAAGCGAAGGGCCTTACCATCAATCAAGACTGGCTCGAAGGCTTGGATACCCAAACGGTGAAGGGTCGGTGCGCGGTTCAAAAGTACTGGGTGTTCTTTAATCACTTCTTCAAGGATATCCCAGATACGCTCATCTCCGCGTTCGACCAAGCGTTTAGCAGCTTTGACGTTTTGCACGATATCACGTGCAACGATTTCACGCATCACGAATGGTTTAAAGAGCTCAATTGCCATTTCACGTGGCACACCACATTGGTACATCTTAAGAGTTGGACCAACGGCGATAACGGAACGCCCTGAGAAGTCAACACGTTTACCTAGCAAGTTTTGACGGAAGCGTCCTTGTTTACCTTTGAGCATGTGGCTCAAAGATTTCAGTGGACGGCTACCTGGTCCTGTGATTGGACGACCACGACGACCATTGTCAATCAAAGCGTCAACCGCTTCTTGAAGCATACGCTTCTCATTTTGAACGATGATACCAGGTGCATTCAACTCAAGCAAACGAGCCAAACGGTTGTTACGGTTGATAACACGGCGGTAAAGGTCGTTCAAGTCAGATGAGGCAAAACGGCCACCATCCAACTGCAACATTGGACGAAGATCTGGTGGAATAACTGGAAGGATGTTAAGAATCATCCATTCAGGTTTGTTTCCAGACTTGTAAAAGGCATCCAAAACATCCAAACGACGGATAGCTTTGACACGTTTTTGTCCAGTAGCTGTTTTCAATTCTTCTTTGAGTTCAGCAATTTCTTTTTCAAGATCTACTTGTTTCAAAAGGTCTTGGATGGCTTCGGCACCCATCTTGGCAACGAATGATCCATAACCATACTCACGCAAGCGCTCACGGTATTCGCGCTCTGTCATGATAGACTTGTGCTCAAGTGGTGTATCCTTAGGATCAATCACCACATAAGCTGCAAAGTAGATAACTTCCTCGAGGGCACGAGGGCTCATATCAAGGGTCAAGCCCATACGGCTTGGAATCCCCTTGAAGTACCAGATGTGAGATACAGGAGCTTTCAACTCGATGTGCCCCATGCGCTCACGACGAACTTTCGTACGCGTTACTTCAACCCCACAACGGTCACAAACAATCCCTCTGTAACGAATGCGTTTGTACTTACCACAAGCACATTCCCAGTCTTTTGTAGGACCAAAGATAACTTCATCAAAAAGTCCTTCACGTTCTGGTTTTAAGGTACGGTAATTGATTGTTTCAGGTTTTTTGACTTCTCCATAAGACCATGAACGGACTTTACTTGGAGAAGCTAGGGTGATTTGCATACTTTTAAAACGATTTACATCAACCACTATTTCTTCCCTTTCTATTCTAAGTGAACTGCTTATTCTTGTTCAGCAGCTTCTTCTGTTGCTTCCGCTTTTGTTGCTTTCTCAGCTTCTTCAGCTTCAAAGGCTGCTTTAGCCTCTTGTGCTGCTTTTTCGCGGGCTTTTTCAAGGTCATCTACGTGGATGACATCTTCGTCCATTCCTTCATCCAAGTCGCGAAGTTCCACTTCTTGGTCATCTTCGTCTAGGACACGCATGTCAAGACCAAGAGATTGCAATTCTTTGACAAGAACTCGGAAGGATTCTGGAACACCTGGTTTTGGAATTGGTTTTCCTTTTGTAATGGCTTCATAAGCTTTCAGACGTCCGTTGATATCGTCAGACTTGTAAGTCAAGATTTCTTGAAGGACATTTGACGCACCGTAGGCTTCAAGAGCCCAAACCTCCATCTCACCGAAACGTTGTCCACCAAACTGAGCTTTACCTCCGAGTGGTTGTTGGGTAACGGTTGAGTAAGGTCCGACTGAACGCGCGTGCAATTTATCATCAACCATGTGGTGGAGTTTGATCATGTACATGACTCCGACAGAAACACGGTTATCAAATGGTTCACCAGTACGTCCATCGTAAAGGATCGTTTTGGCATCGCTATCCATACCTGCTTCTTTAACAGTTGACCAAAGGTCTTCAGAACTTGCTCCGTCAAAGACTGGTGTTGCGATGTGAATACCAAGAGTACGAGCAGCCATACCGAGGTGAAGCTCCATAACCTGACCGATATTCATACGTGATGGCACCCCAAGTGGGTTCAACATGATATCGACTGGAGTTCCATCTGGAAGGTAAGGCATGTCTTCTACAGGAACGATACGAGAGACAACCCCTTTATTTCCGTGACGTCCGGCCATCTTATCTCCGACCTTGATCTTACGTTTTTGAGCGATGTAGACGCGAACCAGCATATTAACACCTGATTGCAATTCATCTCCATTTGCACGTGTAAAGATCTTAACATCACGAACGACACCATCGGCACCGTGTGGTACACGAAGAGAAGTATCACGCACTTCACGAGATTTATCTCCGAAGATAGCGTGCAAGAGACGTTCTTCAGCTGAAAGGTCTTTCTCACCCTTAGGTGTTACTTTACCTACAAGGATATCACCTTCTTTAACCTCAGCACCGATACGGATAATACCCATTTCGTCAAGGTCTTTAAGAGCATCTTCACCAACGTTTGGAATTTCACGAGTAATTTCTTCAGGCCCAAGCTTTGTATCGCGCGTTTCTGATTCGTATTCTTCAAGGTGAACAGATGTGTAGACATCGTCTTTGACCAAGCGTTCGCTCATGATAACGGCATCCTCGAAGTTGTAACCTTCCCAAGTCATGTAGGCAACGATTGGGTTTTGTCCAAGTGCCATTTCTCCATTTTCCATAGAAGGTCCGTCAGCGATGAAATCACCTTTTTCAACGACATCACCAACTTTTACGAGAGTACGTTGGTTGTAGGCAGTACCTGAGTTTGAACGACGGAATTTTTGGATGTGGTAAACGTCCAATGAACCATCTTCACGACGAACTTCTACCTTGTCAGCATCTGCATAGGTAACTTTACCATCATACTGAGCAATCACAGCAGCTCCTGAATCGTGGGCTGCTTGGTATTCCATACCAGTACCAACGTAAGGTGCTTTTGGATTAATCAATGGCACAGCCTGACGTTGCATGTTGGCTCCCATGAGGGCACGGTTGGAGTCATCGTTTTCCAAGAAAGGAATACATGCTGTCGCAACGGCAACTACCTGTTTTGGTGATACGTCCATGTAGTCAACAACATTAGCTGGATACTCTTGGTTGACCCCTTGGTGACGTCCCATGACAACTTTCTCAGCGAATGTTCCATCTTCATTCAGACGAGAATTAGCCTGTGCTACAGTAAATTCATCTTCTTCATCGGCTGTCAACCAAACGATTTCGTTCGTAACAACACCTGTTTCACGGTCAACCTTACGGTATGGTGTTTGAACAAATCCATATTTGTTCAAGTGTCCGTAAGATGACAAGTTGTTAATCAAACCGATGTTAGGTCCTTCAGGTGTCTCGATTGGACACATACGGCCATAGTGAGTGTAGTGCACGTCACGTACTTCATATCCAGCGCGGTCACGTGTCAAACCACCAGGTCCTAAGGCTGACAAACGACGTTTGTGTGACAACTCAGAAAGTGGGTTGTGTTGGTCCATGAACTGTGACAACTGTGATGAACCAAAGAATTCTTTAACCGCAGCTGTTACAGGACGAATATTGATGATTTGTTGTGGTGTCAAGACTTCATTATCTTGAACAGACATACGTTCACGGACATTACGTTCCATACGAGAAAGTCCAAGACGTACTTGGTTGGCAAGCAATTCACCAACCGCACGGATACGACGGTTTCCAAGGTGGTCGATATCATCTACACGGCCAAGTCCTTCAGCCAAGTTGAGGAAGTAGCTCATCTCAGCAAGGATATCTGCAGGAGTGACGATACGAACCTTGTCATCTGGATTAGCATTACCGATGATCGTTACGACACGGTCTGGATCAGTTGGTGCAACAACCTTGAATTTTTGAAGAACAACTGGCTCAGTCACAACGGCTGCATCATTTGGAATGTAGACAATCTTGTTCAAGTCGCCATCCAAATGGCTTTCAATACTTTCAATCACGCTACGAGTCATGATTGTACCAGCTTCTACCAAGATTTCTCCTGTTTCAGGGTCTACCAATGGCTCAGCAATAGTTTGGTTAAGCAAGCGTGTTTTAACATTGAGTTTTTTATTGATTTTGTAACGACCGACAGCTGCCAAATCATAACGACGTGGGTCAAAGAAACGAGCCACAAGCAAGCTACGTGAACTTTCAGCAGTCTTAGGCTCACCTGGACGAAGGCGTTCGTAAATTTCTTTCAAAGCTTCGTCGGTACGAGAGTCCATTGGGTTCTTGTGGATATCTTTTTCAACAGTGTTGCGAACCAATTCGCTATCACCAAAGATATCAAAAATTTCATCATCACCTGAGAAACCAAGCGCACGAACCAAAGTTGTAAATGGAATCTTACGAGTACGGTCGATACGAGTGTAGGCAATATCTTTTGAGTCGCTTTCAAGTTCCAACCAAGCTCCACGGTTAGGGATAACAGTTGAACCATAGCCCACTTTACCGTTTTTATCAACTTTATCGTTAAAGTAAACACCTGGTGAGCGGACCAACTGAGATACGATGATACGTTCACCACCATTGATGATGAAAGTACCCATTTCTGTCATGATTGGGAAATCACCAAAGAAAACTTCTTGAGTTTTGATTTCGCCTGTTTCTTTATTGATCAAGCGGAATGTTACAAAAATTGGTGCTGAGTAGCTAGCATCGTGGATACGAGCTTCTTCTAGCGTGTATTTTGGTTCCTTGATTTCATATCCAACAAATTCCAACTCCATTGTGTCTGTGAAGTTTGAAATTGGCAATACATCTTCAAATACTTCCTTAAGACCATGGTCTAGGAAATCTTTGAATGAGTCAGTTTGAATTTCAATCAAATTTGGTAAGTCAAGAACTTCTTTGATTCTTGAAAAACTACGACGGGTACGATGTTTCCCGTATTGAACGTCATGTCCTGCCAAGATGATTCTCCTTTGTAAATAAGTTCCAAGCCTTGTCAATCAGGCTTTTCTAATCGTCATATGGTTTTTAAAACCCCTATCACCGTGTCCTCTTGATAAATTTTCAGAATCTTTAAGTCTTTGTTACAAGTACTCAAAATCCTGAAAAAAAGCACAAAAAGAGCAGCTAAATCTGACTTTTTCAGAAGATTTAACTGCTGTGAGCCTTGTCTGGACAATATTTCAGACAAAACCTACGACAAATGATTATTCATATTATACCCTATTTAGCTAGATTTTTCAAGGGGATTAACGAATTTTTGACAAAATCTTTTCCTATAAAAAAGATTGGCTTAATCGTAACAAAATTTGTTGCGATTTTTTCTTTTATTTTAATTTTAGGAAAACGCTTGCATCTTATTTTACTAAGTGCTATACTGATAAAGAAATTCATTTATAGGAGAATGATTATGAAAAGAACACCATCTCAAACTGAGAAAAAAATGGTTTACAGCATCCGTTCCCTCAAAAATGGAACTGGTTCTGTCCTTATTGGAGCAAGCCTTATTCTGCTTGCCATGGCTACACCAACTATCTCAGCAAACGAAAATACACCAACCACTAACGAACCCAGCAACAGAAATACAACCTCCCTTACTCAACCTCTTACTGATGCAACAAACATCGCTGGCAAGAACGAAAACGATTTTTCTTCACCTAACAATGCAAACGCTTCCCTGGAGAAAAAAGAAGAAAAACCTGCAACAGAGCCAACCACTCCTGTTGCAAGCCCAGCCGATTCAGCACCACAAACCGGGCAAGATCGTTCAAGTGAACCAACTACTTCTACGAGTCCAGTAACGACTGAAACTAAGGCAGAAGAGCCAATAGAAGACAACTACTTCCGTATCCACGTCAAAAAACTTCCTGAAGAAAACAAGGATGCTCAAGGACTATGGACTTGGGACGATGTTGAAAAACCTTCTGAAAATTGGCCTAACGGAGCCTTGTCCTTCAAGGATGCCAAAAAAGATGACTATGGCTACTACCTAGATGTCAAATTAAAGGGAGAACAAGCCAAGAAAATTAGCTTCCTCATCAATAATACAGCTGGAAAAAATCTGACTGGTGATAAATCGGCCGAAAAACTAGCTCCAAAGATGAACGAGGCTTGGTTGGACCAAGATTACAAGGTTTTCTCTTACGAGCCACAACCTGCAGGAACTATCCGTGTCAACTACTACCGCACAGATGGCAACTATGACAAGAAATCTCTATGGTACTGGGGAGATGTGAAGGAGCCAAGTAGTGGTGAATGGCCTAACGGAACAGACTTTACGGCTACAGGCAAATATGGTCGCTATATCGATATTCCACTCAAAGATGCAGCTAAAGACCTTGGATTTTTATTACTAGACAGAAGCAAACAAGGAGACGATGTGAAAATCCGTAAAGAAGATTATAAGTTCACAGATTTGAAAAATCATAGCCAAATCTTCCTAAAAGATGATGATGAAACCATCTACACCAACCCCTACTATGTGCACGATATCCGCATGACAGGAGCTCAACACGTAGGAACTTCTAGCATTGAAAGTAGTTTTTCAACACTGGTCGGTGCTAAAAAAGAAGATATCCTCAAGCACTCCAACATCACTAATCACTTAGGAAACAAGGTAACTATCACCGATGTTACAATCGATGAGGCTGGTAAGAAAGTGACCTACAACGGAGATTTCTCTGACACAAAACATCCTTATACCGTTAGCTACAACTCTGACAAATTCACTACCAAAACAAGCTGGCGTCTTAAAGATGAGACTTACAGCTATGATGGTAAACTTGGAGCTGACCTCAAAGAAGAAGGAAAACAGGTTGATTTAACTCTATGGTCACCAAGTGCAGATAAGGTTTCTGTTGTTGTCTACGACAAAAATGACCCTAACAAAGTAGTTGGAACTGTCGCTCTTGAAAAAGGAGAAAGAGGGACTTGGAAACAAACTCTAGATAGCACAAACAAATTAGGAATCACAGATTTCACTGGCTACTATTATCAATACCAAATCGAGCGTCAGGGTAAAACTGTTCTTGCACTCGATCCTTACGCTAAATCTCTCGCTGCTTGGAATAGTGACGATGCTAAGATTGACGATGCCCATAAAGTGGCTAAAGCTGCCTTTGTAGATCCAGCCAAACTAGGACCTCAAGACTTGACTTATGGTAAGATTCACAACTTCAAGACTCGTGAAGATGCCGTTATCTATGAAGCTCATGTGCGTGACTTCACTTCAGATCCGGCCATTGCAAAAGACTTGACCAAACCATTTGGTACTTTTGAAGCCTTTATCGAAAAACTAGACTACCTCAAAGATTTGGGTGTAACCCACATCCAGCTCCTTCCAGTCTTGTCTTACTACTTTGTCAATGAATTGAAAAACCATGAACGCTTGTCTGACTATGCTTCAAGCAACAGCAACTACAACTGGGGATATGACCCTCAAAACTACTTCTCATTGACTGGTATGTACTCAAGCGATCCTAAGAATCCAGAAAAACGAATCGCAGAATTTAAAAACCTCATCAACGAAATCCACAAACGTGGTATGGGAGCTATCCTAGATGTCGTTTATAACCACACAGCCAAGGTCGATATCTTTGAAGACCTAGAGCCAAACTACTACCACTTTATGGATGCTGATGGCACACCTCGAACTAGCTTTGGTGGTGGACGCTTGGGGACAACCCACCATATGACCAAACGTCTCCTAGTTGACTCTATCAAATACCTAGTTGATACCTACAAAGTAGATGGATTCCGCTTCGATATGATGGGAGACCATGACGCCGCTTCTATCGAAGAGGCTTACAAGGCTGCACGCGCCCTCAATCCAAACCTCATCATGCTTGGTGAAGGTTGGAGAACCTATGCTGGTGATGAAAATATGCCTACTAAAGCTGCTGACCAAGATTGGATGAAACATACCGATACTGTCGCAGTCTTCTCAGATGACATCCGTAACAACCTCAAGTCTGGTTATCCAAACGAAGGTCAACCTGCCTTTATTACAGGTGGTAAGCGTGATATCAACACTATCTTTAAAAATCTGATTGCTCAACCAACTAACTTTGAAGCAGACAGCCCTGGAGATGTCATCCAATACATCGCAGCCCATGATAACTTGACCCTCTTTGACATCATTGCCCAGTCTATCAAAAAAGACCCAAGCAAGGCTGAGAATTATGCTGAAATCCATCGTCGTTTGCGACTTGGAAACCTCATGGTCTTGACAGCTCAAGGAACTCCATTTATCCACTCTGGTCAGGAATACGGACGTACTAAACAATTCCGTGACCCAGCCTACAAGACTCCAGTAGCAGAGGACAAACAACCAAACAAATCTCACTTGTTGCGTGATAAGGACGGCAATCCATTTGACTATCCTTACTTCATCCATGACTCTTACGATTCTAGCGATGCAGTTAACAAGTTTGACTGGACTAAGGCTACAGATGGTAAAGCTTATCCTGAAAATGTCAAGAGTCGTGACTATATGAAAGGTTTGATTGCCCTTCGTCAATCTACAGATGCCTTCCGACTTAAGAGTCTCCAAGATATCAAAGACCGTGTCCACCTCATCACTGTCCCAGGTCAAAATGGTGTAGAAAAAGAGGATGTAGTGATTGGCTACCAAATTACTGCTCCAAACGGTGATATCTACGCAGTCTTTGTCAATGCGGATGAAAAAGCTCGCGAATTTAATTTGGGAACTGCCTTTGCCCACCTCAGAAATGCTGAAGTTTTGGCAGATGAAAACCAAGCAGGACCAGTAGGAATTGCCAACCCGAAAGGACTTGAGTGGACTGAAAAAGGCTTGAAATTAAATGCCCTTACTGCCACTGTTCTTCGAGTCTCTCAAGGCGGTGCCATCGTTGCCCCAGCTGTGGAAGAAAAACCAGAATTTGACCTTTCTAGCTTAAAACAAGAACAAGGGCAATATAATATCCAAGACAATATTCCAAACCGAGTAGTCAAACCGGAACAGCAAACTCCAGCTCCACAAACTAAACCTGATTCTGCAAAACCAGATGCAAAAGTAGCTGATGCGGAAAATAAACCTAGCCAAGCTACAACTGATTCACAAACTTCACAACCAACACAAGAAGCACAAGCATCATCTGTAAAAGAGGCGGTTCAAAACGAATCGGTAGAAAACTCTAGCAAGGAAAATAAACCTGCACCCCTAGCTAAACAAGCTGAACTTCCAAATACAGGAACCAAAAACGATCACAAACTCCTGTTTGCAGGAATTAGTCTCCTTGCCCTTCTAGGTCTCGGTTTCTTGCTAAAAAATAAAAAAGAGAACTAAACTAGCCCTCCTATAGAAAAATCCCCTGAGCCTCAATGCTCGGGGGATTGATTTTTGCACAATATAATTAGTTTATACATGATTAATCATTAGGAACAAACCATAAACCTTTATTGTTTTTTTCCAAATATTCCTTAAACTCTTTTGAGTGATAAGCTTCTTTTATATCTTTAGCCCATTGACTATTTTTATTTTCCTCTTTTACTACTACTTGTAAAATCAAATGATCTAATATATCTTCTTGTAACAATGCACTTGAAGCATCAATCCCTGCACTATAAACAATACTTCCAGTAATAACCGCGAAATCAAAGTCATCTAATGCTCGTGGGATATTGGCTGAATCCATTTCTGTAATATCAAGTTGATAAGGATTTTCAACAATGTCATCTTTCGTCAATTTCGAAACAGATGCATTTGGATCCATTTTTAACCAACCAGCCTTTTCAAGCAACTTGTAAGCTCGAGCTGTATTTGAAGCATCACTAGGAATGGCGATTTTAGCACCTTTTGAAATAGCTTTTAAATCTTTATGCTTAGATGAGAAGATGCCTGCTAGAATTGTTGGAATTTTACTAATAGCAACAAGATTTCCATTTTGCGTCTTATTGAAATTTTCCATATAAGCAGTATGTTGTTCGACATTGACATCAATCTCACCTTCATTTAAAGCTGTATCATTCTGTAGTAAGTCTGAGAATTCCACTACTTTAAATTGATACCCTTCTTTTTCTAATATGGGAATAATCGCGTCCTCAAATAAGACTGTATAAGGTCCTGCTGCCTTCCCATACTTAATAACTTTCTTATCAGAAGGTTGCTCTTTTGTAGCTTCTTTACTCCCACTATTTGTTGAACATGCTACTAAAAACAGTAGCCCTACTAAAAATAGAATCACACTTGTTAGTTTTTTCATTGATTTCACCTTTTCTTCTATCTAAATTTATGAGATAAATAATTTCCAATTGCTTGAATCAGTTGCACAATCACAATTAAAATCACGACTGTAGCAAACATCAAAGGGGTATTAAAGCGCTGATAACCATAGGTTAAAGCCAAATCACCAACTCCCCCACCTCCAATCGTACCTGCCATAGCTGTCGCTCCAAGTAAACCGATTGTTCCTGTTGTCAAAGCTAAAATAAGTGAGGCTTTTGCTTCTGGTAATAGAAAATACCAGATAATCTGCAATGTACTAGCTCCCATTGCTTGGGCTGCCTCTAATACACTAGATTTTACTTCCAATAAGGAAGCCTCGATTAAACGAGCTAGATAGGGGGCAATATACAAAACTAAGGGAACGATGGCTGCAGTCGTACCAATCCGAGTTCCCACAACAATTTTTGTTACTGGAGCTATAAACACTAATAGAATAACAAACGGAACTGAACGAACGATATTTACAATACCATTAATAATCCAAAATAAAACTAGATTTTCTTTTAAACCACCTTTTCTGCATAAAGTCATTGCTAAACCCAGAGGAATCGCCAGTAACATTCCAAAAAACAAGGACCAACCAATCATATAGATAGTCTGATTCGCCGATTCAACCAATTTATCACTACTAATTTGTAGCCAATCCTTCACCATACACAACCCTCTCTATTGACACTTGATTTTTACGAACATAGTTCTCCACATCTTTGAGTAAATTTTCTTCTCCTTCAATTTGGAGAAACAAAACTCCTAAAACGGTTTCCCCTACTTCATTTACAGAAGCAGATAAAATTCGTGTCGAAATCTTATATTCTTTATTGATTCTTGATAGAAGATCTTGTTCTGAATTCTCCCCTAAAAAAGTCAATCTATAGATAGGGTATCGTTGATCAAGCCTTTTTAAAATACTTCGGGGAATATTGTGATTTACAATGGTTTGAATAAAACTTCTGGTCAAGTCGTTCTTTGGAGACGTGAATAAATTTACAACACTTCCTTGTTCTACAATTTTCCCATGCTCCATGACAGCCATTTTATTGCAAATCTCCTTTACAACTTCCATTTCATGAGTAATCAACAAAATCGTAATCCCAAAATTTTGATTGATTTTTTTTAATAATTTCAAGATAGATTGTGTTGTTTTAGGATCTAAAGCGCTTGTTGCCTCATCACATAGTAAAATCTCTGGATTGGTAGCTAAAGCCCTAGCTATACCTACCCGTTGTTTTTGCCCTCCTGACAATTTATTTACTGGAACATCCTTTTTATCCTTTAAGTTCACAAAATCAAGTAGCTCTTCTACTCTTTGATCGATATCATTCTTACTTTTTCTTAATAATAGCAAAGGAAGGGCAATATTTTGAAATACTGTTCTTGTTTCTAACAAACTAAACTGTTGAAATACCATTCCAATTTTTTTTCGAAGTTGATTGAGCTCTCTTTCTGTCAAATCTTTGATTCGCCTACCTGCAACAATAACATCTCCCTCATTCGGGTTCTCTAGTCCATTTACCATTCTTAGTAATGTTGATTTACCAGCACCTGAATAACCTATAATTCCAAAAATATCACCCTTTTCAATTCTTAGCGAAATTTTATCTAGGGCAGTAACCGTGTTTTGTTTAGTTTGAAACTGTTTCGTAACACCTCTTAATTCAATCATTTACTCCTCTTTCTCAGTAAGTTTCTCTAAATATTCTTTCCCAATTCTTGCTAGCAAGTTCGAAGTTGTGAGAAGAGCTGCTGGATTCACTTGAAATTCTGGATGATGTAAAGGATAAGATTCGCCTGTTCCTACCAGGATAAACATTCCTTTAATCTTTTCTTGATAGAAGGCAAAATCCTCTCCACCTAAACTATCTGCTGGTTTGACAACTTCCAATCCACTTTTTTGAGCAATTTCTGTAGCAAACTCAGCTAATGCCCCATCATTCTTGGTTGCTGGAGGTCCTGCTATCCAATTAATCTTAGATTTTAAATTAAAGGCTTGGGAAATATTTTCTGTTAGTTCATAAATTCTATTTTTTATAAACTGCCTATCCGCCACATCTAAAGTCCGTACTGTTCCTTCAACAAAAGCATCTTCTGGTATCACATTCCAAGTTGTTCCAGCTTTTATATGAGTCACACTAATTAAATTTGTTGAAAAGGGATTGACATTTCTACTGATAACTGACTGTAAAGCTGTTACTAATTGGGTTGTTCCAATGATGGGATCAATTCCCTGATCTGGGTGAGCCGCATGCGTTCCTTTTCCTCTTAAAATAATTTGAAAACGATCCACCGCTGCTGTAATATTGCCTTCTTTAATAGCAACTGTCCCTACTGGTAGAGATGGATTGGCATGTAAACCAAATATAGCATCAACATCATCCAAAATACCTGTTTCCATTACATGCACGGCTCCAGAAAAAATTTCTTCTGCTGGTTGAAAGATAATTTTGACATTCCCTCTTAGTTCTTCTCTATTTTCATATAATTGAATGGCTGCACCATACACAGATGTTAAATGAAAATCATGACCACATGCATGCATCACATTTGAATGAAGTGACTTATACTCTAATGGTGTTCTTTCGGTAATAGGTAGAGCATCAATATCTGTTCTTAAAGCAATCGTAGGACCACTTTTTTCTCCTCTAATTATTGCTACCAGACCTGTTTTTAAAGGCAAATCCAATACTTCAATCCCTATATCTACCAATAATTCTTTAATACGTTTTGTTGTATCGTATTCTTCAAACGATAATTCTGGATGACTATGAAACCACTTGAATCTCTCTTCCAAAACTGATTGAGTAATACCCATATTTATTTCCTCCACCTCTCAATTAATTGAAACCATCTTACCACTCCTTTTGGCCTTTTCCCAATATATATTGACTATCGACTTGATTGGGATTGTTTATATCCATAACGAAAAAAATCTCTAGAAAGCTTGATTTTACTAGCTTTTCAGAGATTCTTTTCTGTCTATTACTTTTCTAAAAATAGTTGTTATATAGATTTTTTATCAGCCTGATTAGGATTTTTTATTAAGCCTCTTTCACGGCAAAGTAAGCCCGGACTTTGGGTGCCACTTGCATTCCGAAAAGTTCAATAGCTCGCAGAACTTGATCATGTGGCATAGAACCAAGAGGTAGATGGAGCATGAAGCGATCCAAGCCTAAATCCTCAATCATGCGAATCAATTTTTCTGCTACCTGATCAGGATTACCCACAAACATAGATCCATTTGGTCCAACCTGCTCAAGGTATTGTTCATAACGCAATTCCTGCCAATGAGGACGGTCTTTGGAAATAGCATCCACCACTTGCTTGGTCGGATGGAAATAATCTTTTACAGCCTGCTCGCCATCTTCAGCAATCCAACCCCAAGAATGGGCTCCAACCTTTAGTTCATGACTGGCATGACCCGCTTCGCTCCCAATCTCACGATAAGCCTGAATCAACTTTTTAAAATAAGGCGGATTGCCACCAATAATGGCATAGACAATCGGTAGGCCTGCCTGAGCAATCTTCACTGTTGATTCGACATGACCACCTGTCGCTATCCACAAGGGCAATTTGTCCTGAACTGGACGAGGATAAACTTCTCTGCCAGAGATTGTTTGGGTCAAGCGACCTTGCCAGTCTAACTTGGTCTTTTCATTAACTAACTGGAGCAAGTCTAATTTCTCATCAAAAAGGGCTTCGTAGTCTTTCAAATCATATCCAAACAAGGGAAAAGATTCCGTGAAAGAACCCCTTCCGGCCATAATCTCCGCACGTCCATTTGACAAAGCATCGATAGTAGCATACTGTTGGAACAAGCGAATCGGATCCATACTTGAGAGAATGCTGACTGCACTGGTCAAACGGATTTTCTTTGTATTGACTGCCCCAGCTGCCAGAACAATCTCTGGAGCAGATATCGCAAAATCCGCTCGATGGTGCTCGCCAATCCCATACACATCCAAACCAACCTTGTCAGCCAGTTCAATCTCTGCCACCAACTGACGAATGCGTTCGGCATGACTGTAAGTTTGCCCAGTCCCTTCAAGCTCCGTTGTTTCCCCAAATGTTAAAATTCCCAATTCTACCATTGTGATTCTCCCTATCTATTTCTGTCCTTCAATTTGAAAAATTATTCTAATACGAATCTTGAGTACAGGCAACCAATTTGCTAACAAGAAAAAGCCTAGATAACTAGACTTTTTTAGCTTATTCTACCGTTACTGACTTAGCAAGGTTACGTGGTTTATCCACATCAAGACCACGGTGAAGTGTTGCAAAGTAAGCGACCAATTGCGTTGGCACGACCATTGAGATTGGTGAGAGGTAAGGGTGTACGGTCGTAAGGACGATATCATCTGTCTCTTTAGCAACATTTTCTTCTGCGATTGTAAGCACCTTGGCACCACGGGCTGCAACCTCTTGGATATTTCCACGAGTGTGGTTGGCAAGTACCGGATCTGACAAGAGGGCCAAAACAGGTGTTCCATCCTCAATCAAGGCAATGGTTCCGTGCTTGAGTTCTCCTGCCGCAAAGCCTTCACATTGAATGTAAGAAATCTCTTTAAGTTTGAGACTTGCTTCCATGGCTACATAGTAATCTTGACCACGTCCGATGTAAAAGGCATTGCGAGTTGTTTCAAGTAGCTCTCTTACTTTAGATTCAATGGTTTCTTTCTCTGAAAGAGTTGATTCGATAGACTGAGCTACGATTGACAACTCATGAACTAAATCAAAGGCTTGCGCTTTAGCATTGCCGTTCGCTTCTCCGACTGCTTTTGCAAGGAAGGCAAGGGCTGCGATTTGCGCTGTATAAGCCTTAGTTGATGCCACGGCAATTTCAGGACCTGCATGAAGAAGCATGGTATGGTTCGCTTCACGTGAAAGAGTTGAACCTGGGACATTTGTCACTGTCAAGCTTGGGATTCCCATTTCATTAGCCTTAACCAAAACCTGACGACTATCCGCTGTTTCACCAGATTGGCTGATAAAGATGAAGAGTGGTTTCTTGCTGAGAAGTGGCATACCGTAGCCCCACTCAGATGAGATTCCAAGTTCAACTGGTGTATCTGTCAATTCTTCCAACATTTTCTTAGAAGCAAATCCTGCGTGGTAAGATGTCCCAGCTGCAAGGATGTAGATACGGTCTGCGTCTTGAACAGCCTGGATGATAGCTGGGTCTACGACAACTTGACCAGCCTCATCTGTGTAGGCTTGGATGAGTTTACGCATAACCGTTGGTTGCTCATCGATTTCCTTAAGCATGTAGTAAGGATAAGTTCCCTTACCGATATCAGACAAGTCAAGTTCCGCAGTATAGCTAGCACGTTCACGACTGTTGCCATCATAGTCTTGAACTTCCACACTATCAGCCTTGACGATTACCAACTCTTGGTCATGAATTTCCATGTATTGGTTGGTCTCACGAATCATAGCCATAGCATCTGAGCAGACCATGTTATAGCCTTCTCCAAGACCAATCAAAAGTGGTGATTTATTTTTAGCTACGTAGATGACTTCAGGATCTTGTGAGTCAACCAAGGCAAAGGCATAAGAACCACGGATGATATGAAGGGCTTTTTTGAAGGCTTCAAGAACAGAGAGACCTTCTTCTTCCGCAAATTTTCCAATCAAGTGAACAGCGATTTCTGTATCTGTTTGCCCCTTGAAGTGGTGACCTGCAAGGTATTCTTCCTTGATTTCAAGGTAGTTTTCAATTACTCCATTGTGCACCAAGACAAAACGTCCAGTCTCAGAGCGGTGGGGGTGAGCGTTATCTTCCGTTGGTTTCCCATGAGTAGCCCAACGAGTATGTCCGATCCCAGTTGTTCCCTCAACACCAGCTGTCTTGGCAGACAATTCTGCAATACGACCTACAGCTTTGACTAGGTGATTTTCAGCACTACCTAGGACAAAAATTCCCGCAGAATCATAGCCACGGTATTCGAGCTTTTCAAGTCCTTGAATCAAAATATCAGTTGCATTTGTGTTTCCAACAACACCAACAATTCCACACATAGTATATACTACACAGGCAAGCTGTGCTTTCTCCTTAAATTGGTATAGTCTAATTCCTCTTTTATAGAATCAGCAAAAACAGTATATACTTGTTTCTTTCACTTGTCAAGAGTAAAAATTGGTATAGTTCAAATCCATCTCCTGTAAGCAAAAAACTCTGACCAATTAGGATAATCAGTCAGAGTCCTTTTTAAAATCCATTATTATCGCTTAATTCCTTGAACCAGTGCCCTGATTTCTTCAGACGACGTTCTTGCGTTTCCAAGTCTAATTCGACCAAACCATAGCGATTTTTATAGCTATTGAGCCATGACCAGCAATCGATAAAGGTCCAAATCAAGTAGCCCTTACAATTGGCTCCATCTTCAATGGCACGGTGCAGTTCACGAAGATGACCTTTTACAAAGTCAATACGATAATCATCTTGAATCATTCCATCTTGACGGAATTTTTCTTCCCCTTCAACACCCATACCATTCTCAGTCAACATCCACTCGATATTACCATAATTTTCCTTGATATTTTGGGCAATGTCATAAATCCCTTGCTCATAAATCTCCCAGCCACGATGAGGATTGATTTTACGTCCAGGCATCACATAAGGCTCGTAAAAATGTTCTGGTAAGAGTGGACTCTCTGGATGCTTCGCAAATCGAGGCGCCATAACACGCAAAGGTTGATAGTAGTTGACACCAAGGAAGTCCACCGTATTGTCACGAATGAGATCCAACTCCTCCTCTGTAGCATCAGGCAAGAGACCGTGTTCATGCAAGATTTCTACTAACTCCTGTGGATAAGTCCCCAAAACAGATGGATCTAAGAAAGATTGGGCCTGAAAGAGGTCCGCAATGCGAGCTGCCTTGACATCAGCAGGATGCTGGCTACGTGGATAAGCCGGTGTCAAGTTTAAGACAATCCCAATCTTAGCATCAGGCAAGAGTTCATGACAGGCCTTAACCGCCCAACTGCTGGCCAATTGTGTATGATAAGCTACTTTAACGGCTGCCTCTGCATCCACCTTATGTGGATAATGGGCATCGTAAAAATATCCAAATTCTACTGGAACGATGGGCTCGTTAAAGGTAATCCATTGATCCACTAAATCTCCATAAGTCTCAAAACAAAAACGAGCATAGTCTTCATAGGCTGAGACAGTCGCCTTATTTTCCCAACCATCACCATCCTCTTGAAGGGCAAAAGGCAAATCAAAATGATAAAGATTGACTAAAAGACGAATCCCTTTGGCCTTAATAGCCTCAAAAACCTTACGGTAAAAGTCTACACCTTGAGGATTGACTTCCCCACGCCCTTGTGGAAAAATCCGTGACCACTGAATAGAAGTCCGAAAGGCTGTGTGACCAGTTTCTAACAGTAGCTCAATATCCTTTTCCCAGTTTTCATAAAAGGTTGATGTTTTATCTGGACCAATCCCATTATAGTAACGATTTGGCTCCACTTGGTACCAATAATCCCAGAGATTATCTCCCTTACCGTCACCAGCTATACGTCCTTCTGTCTGCGGTCCAGAAGTAGAGGATCCCCAGACAAAATCCTTTGGAAATCTTAGCATACATTTACCTCTTTATCTACTCATTTTTCCCATTATATAGAAAAAACAAGGTAAAAACTAGTTACATTTTTTCCTTGTTTTTCTTCTGATTATAGTTTTTATTTCTTGCTGAGAATTTCAAGCGTTTCAAGCAAGTTATCTGCGTGAACTTCGATGGTGTCACCAGTCGCTTTAATCTTCACTTCTACGATGCCATCGGCTGCTTTCTTCCCAACAGTGATACGGATTGGCAATCCAATCAAGTCACTATCGCTGAATTTGACTCCGACACGTTCATTACGGTCGTCTGTCAAGACTTCGTAACCAGCTCCCATCAAGCTTGCTTCAAGTTTTTCTGTCAAGGCTTGGGCTTCTTCATCCTTGACATTGACAGTAATCAAATGCACATCAAATGGTGCCAATTCTTTAGGGAAGTTGATTCCCCAAGCGTAACGGTATTCACCTTTTGGTGTTTTGTTAACAAAGAGGCGAGCGTGTTGCTCCATCACTGCTGAAAGGAGACGACTGACACCGATACCATATGAACCCATGATGATTGGTACAGCACGGCCATTTTCATCCAAGACATCTGCTCCCATGCTTGCTGAGTAGCGAGTCCCAAGTTTAAAGATGTGCCCAATTTCGATACCACGCGCAAAGTTAAGGACACCTTGTCCGTCTGGTGAAATTTCACCCTCACGAACTTCACGGATATCCACATATTCTGCAGTAAAGTCACGACCTGGGTTCACACCAGTCAAGTGATAGCCATCTTCGTTAGCACCGACAACTGCATTGCGAACATCTTGCACCTTACGATCTGCAATAATTTTAACATTCTCTGGCAAACCAACTGGTCCAAGTGAACCAAATCCTGCTTGAACAAGATTTGCCACTTCTTCTTCACTAGCAACGTCAAAGAAATCTGCTCCCAAGTGGTTTTTCAACTTGACTTCGTTGAGTTGGTCATTTCCAACTAGAAGGGCCGCAACAAGCTCACCATCTGCCATGTAGAAGAGAGTTTTAATTGTTTGTTCTTCTGGAACGTTAAGGAAGGCTGCAACTTCATCGATTGACTTAACATCTGGCGTTGCAACACGAGTTACTTCTTCTTCAGCGACAACACGGTTGCTTGGTTTGTACTCGTTTGTTGCCATTTCCAAGTTGGCCGCATAGCTAGATTCACTTGAGTAAGCAATGGTATCTTCACCAGAAACCATCCACTTAAGCAATTCTGCCTTAATCTCTTCTTGCACTTCTGTAGGAATTTCATCAAATGAGGCAACTGACTTGTCCAAGACAACCCAGCGGTCAAGGTCTGTACGAGCAGGTGTAATGGCCATAAATTCTTGGCTGTCCTTACCACCCATGGCTCCACCGTCACCGATGATAGCCTTGAAGTCTAAACCACTACGAGTGAAAATACGCTCATAGGCAGCCTTGTATTCATCATAAGTTACATCTAAGCTATCATAATTAGAGTGGAAGCTATAACCGTCTTTCATAATAAACTCACGCGTACGTAGAAGTCCATTACGTGGGCGTTTCTCATCACGATACTTAGGTTGAATTTGATAGAGATTGAGTGGCAATTGCTTGTAAGACTTAACAGAATCACGGACAATAGCTGTAAAGGTTTCTTCGTGAGTTGGACCTAGAATGAAGTCTGATTTTTCACGGTTTTTTAGTTTGTAAAGGTCTTCACCATAAGTTTCGTAACGACCTGATTCGCGCCACAATTCGGCACTGAGGAGGGCAGGAGCCAACATCTCAACGGCACCAATCTTATCGAATTCTTGGCGCATGATATTTTTAGCTTTTTCAATCACACGGTTGGCAAGTGGTAGGTAAGAATAAACACCTGCTGAGACTTGGCGAACATAACCAGCTCGCAACATGAGAGCGTGGCTGATAACTTGAGCATCGCTTGGCATTTCGCGAAGCGTTGGGATAGGCATTTTACTTTGTTTCATAATATTCCTCGATTATCTAAAAAAGAGTCGCATGATGTCATTCCAGGTCACAGCAATCATCAAGACAACCATGATGACCACTCCGGCCAAGGTGACATAGGTTTCAATTTCTTGTTTCAATGGTTTGCGGCGGATAGCTTCTAGGATATTGAGCACAATCTTACCACCATCCAGAGCTGGAATCGGAATAAGATTAAAAATCCCAATATTGATGGAAATCACTGCCAAGAAGTACAAGACATTCTCAATTCCATTTTTAGCGGCATCACTACTTGCCTTAAAGATAGCAACAGGTCCACCCAGCTTGTTCAAATCCGGTTGGAAAATCAAATTTTTCAGTTCTGAGAGAATTCGGAGGGCCGAGTCAGTAGCAGTTGTAAAACCACCTACAAACATGGATAGAAAATCTGACTTAATCCCCGGTTGAACACCTAGAAGGTAACGGCCTTGACTTTCTTCGGGTGTAACAGTGACTTGTTTGTCACTCCCCTTTTCAGAAATAGTCACATCCAAAGTCGGGGCCGTCTTATCTTTGGTTTCTGTTTCCACAGCCTGAATCAAGCTTTCCCAGTTGTTAATCTCATGTGAGCCAATCTTGGTAATTTGTGCCGTTTCTGGCACTCCCACTTTAGCCAAGGCCCCTTGAGGCATGACATGGAACTGGTTGGTATCGACATCTCTGACACCACCCTGCATGAAGATTAAAATCCAGAAAACAACGACACCTAAGATAAAGTTGTTCATAGGACCTGCAAAGTTGGTAATCAGTTTCCCCCAGATAGTCGCATTTTGATATTGAACATCTAAAGGTGCAATCCGAACCTCAGTACCATCTGCTTCCACAACCGTTGCATCGTGATCCACTGCAAATGTTTTTTCTTCTTCCAGAACCAATCCTTTGATAAAGAGCTTGTCTTCAAAATCAAACTGTGTCACCTGCATAGGGAGAGCTGTTTGATCTAATTTTTTACCTGAAAGATTGATGCGTTTAACCTTACCATCATCAGTAAGCGTCAAACTGACAGGAGTTCCTGTCTTGATTTCAGTTGTATCATCACCCCAACCGGCCATGCGAACATAGCCACCCAGAGGCAAGATTCGAATGGTATAGGCCGTCCCATCCTTGCCAATATGAGCAAAGATCTTGGGTCCCATGCCAATGGCAAATTCACGCACTAGAATTCCTGATTTCTTTGCAAAGTAGAAGTGTCCGAACTCGTGCACCACTACAATAATCCCGAAAACCAGAATAAAGGTTAAAATTCCGAGCATAGTATTTCCTCCATCTTTTGATTAAAAGAGTCCAAACAAGTGCATGATTGGAAATACAAGCAACATACTATCGAAACGATCCAAAACACCACCATGTCCAGGGATAAATTTCCCAGAATCCTTGACACCAAAGTGACGCTTGATCGAACTTTCTAGTAAATCACCAAATTGTCCAGCAATGCTAAAGAAAATAGCAAAGACGGACATCTTGTAAATTCCATACGGAAGAGCAACTGTACTGTCAAACATCATAAAGATGATGGTTACTAAAATAGCACCTAAAATACCACCCAAGGCACCCTCAAAGGTTTTATTTGGAGAAACTGTCGGAGCTAATTTTCGTTTACCATAGTTCATCCCAACAAGATAGGCACCACTGTCTGTCGCCCAGACAATACACAAGGCCAAGAGAGCCTTATCTAAACCTGCAACGCGAGCATCTAGTAAAGCATTAAATCCAAAGCCTACATAGAAACTCATAGCAAGAGGAAAAACAGCGTCCTCAATCGTATAAGACTTGCTAAAAACAGTCGTTCCTAACATGATTGAAATCAAAACACTATAGGCAACCACATTCCCATCAACTGGTAAAAAAGTCAGATAATTCTCCAAGGGAATGGTCAAAGCAAAGGTTGCAAAGAGGGTTAAGAGGCCCTCCATAGTCATGGTCTCTAGACCTCTCATCTTCAAAAGTTCATGCATGGCTAGCATGGCTATGATTCCAATTGCTATCTGAAGCAAGAGGCCACCAATCATTAAAATTGGTAGGAAAATAGCCAGGGCAATCCCTGCAAACAAGGTTCTTTTCTGTAAATCCTGTGTCATATTTCCTCCTAAACTCCTCCAAATCGGCGATGACGACGATTGTAGGCAAGAATGGCTTCCTGCAAGGCCGCCTCGTCAAAATCAGGCCACAAGGTATCCGTAAAATAGAGCTCACTGTAGGCTCCCTGCCATGGAAGGAAATTGCTCAAACGCAATTCTCCACTAGTACGGATAATCAAGTCTGGGTCTCGTAACTCCTTAGGCAAATGCTGGGTGAAGAGATAGTTGCCAATCAATTCCTCTGTGATGTCACCTGGGTTGATTTTGGCATCTAACACATCCTGGGAAATCAACTTAAGAGCCTGTGTAATCTCAGCACGTCCACCATAGTTGAGGGCAAAATTAAGAATCAAACCTGTGTTGTTCTTAGTCAATTCCTCAGCCTTGGTCAGAGCTTCAAAAGTTTGCTTAGGCAGGCGGTCTGTCTCCCCAATCATTTGAATCTTAACATTATTCGCATGCAATTCCGGGACATAATTATCATAAAACTCTACTGGCAAGTTCATGATAAACTTGACTTCCTGATCTGGACGGGTCCAGTTTTCTGTAGAAAAAGCATAAACTGTAATCACCTTGACGCCTAGTTTGTTGGCTGCCTTGGTCACAGTTTGCAATGCTTCCATGCCCGCCTTGTGTCCGAAGACTCGCGGTTGCATACGTTTTTTAGCCCAACGCCCATTGCCATCCATGATGATGCCGATATGAGCAGGAACCTGTGTCGGAACCTCTACTTCCACAGCCTTATCTTTCTTAAAAAATCCAAACATGATCTTATTCCTATTCAAAAATCTATCGTTTCATTATACCATATTTCCCTATTTTCTTCTATCACTAAGCTATTTATACTCTTCGAAAATCAAATTCAAACCACGTCAGCTTCACCTTGCCGTACTCAAGTACAGCCTGCGGCTAGCTTCCTAGTTTGCTCTTTGATTTTCATTGAGTATTATTCTCAGGCACAAAGCCCATTTCCAAAAAAATAAGCCGCCTGATTGGGCGACTTTATTTTTTATAGGGAGATTATTATGAAAAAGTTTTAGGAGTTTAAGTTAAGGTCTTCTTAACTTATGGACTTAGTATACACTTCCTAGCTTAAAGTTTCCTTAAGTATTTTTAAAAATCAAATTTTTCCATTTTTCCTGCCAATTTTTCTTGGATAATCGTGTTTGATAGAGAGCCATTCGGTCTTCATTTTCTAAGAAATGAGGAGTGGGACGAACTTGAAAATTCAAAATATCCTCCAAACCATAAGGTGCATAGAGTTCAAAATCGGATTCTTCATTCAAGCGTAGTCCAACAGCCGTACATTGTTCTGGATACTTACTCATAGCATCACGGGAACTGGTATAGGGAGCAGTATGAGGGCTGTGCTGGTACATATAGACTTGATTTTTCAATTCCCACTGGTACTGAGGAAAGTCCTCTCTCAGTTTTTTCTCTAGGGACAAGGTTTCCTCATAAGAAATATCTGGATCAAAGAAAATCACATCTACATCTGTTTCACAGTCAAAAGAGGATTTGTCTGACAAGAGATTCCAGATGAAATTTCTGACAGAACCTGCTGCCAACCAGGAATCTTTCAACTCCAGGTTTCGGATGATAGTCAGAATAGCCATCATATCTGGATTTTTTCTAAAATCCTCTAGAATTTCTTGCTTATTTTTCATTGTATTCATAACCTAAGTGATCATATGCCTTAGCAGTCGCTACCCGTCCAGATCGCGTCCGCATGATAAAGCCTTTTTGGATTAAGTAAGGCTCATACATATCTTCAACTGTCTCACGTTCTTCTGCTATGTTAACAGAAAGAGTTCCTAAACCGACGGGACCACCACCGTACATCTCAATCATGGTGCGAAGGATTTTCTGGTCCACATAGTCCAAACCTTCATGGTCAACATCCAGCATAGTCAAAGCCTTATCGGTAATAAGATCATCGATAACCCCATTCCCCATTATCTGGGCAAAATCACGCACACGCTTGAGGAGACGATTGGCAATACGAGGGGTCCCACGACTACGTAGGGCCAACTCAGATGCTGCCTCATGGGTGATTTCCATCTCAAAAATATCTGCCGTCCGCTCGACAATTTCTGTCAAGTCAGCATGAGCATAATACTCCATATGTCCCGTAATCCCAAAACGTGCCCGTAGAGGATTTGACAGCATACCAGCCCGAGTCGTCGCACCAATCAAGGTAAAAGGTGGCAACTCCAAATGAACGCTGCGACTGCCTTCACCAGCACCAATCATGATATCAATGTAGAAGTCCTCCATGGCACTATAAAGCACCTCTTCCACAGACATGGGCAAGCGATGAATCTCATCAATAAAAAGGACATCCCCAGGCTCTAAGTCATTCAAAATCGCTACCAGATCTCCGGCTTTTTCAATGACTGGACCCGAAGTCTGCTTGATATTGACACCTAGTTCGTTGGCAATAACAAAAGCCATGGTCGTTTTTCCCAAGCCTGGAGGCCCGAATAAGAGCACATGATCCAGCGCTTCATCCCGCATTTTGGCAGCCTCGATAAAGATTTGGAGCTGGTCCTTGACCTTGTCCTGCCCAATATATTCACGTAAGTACTGAGGACGGAGCGTGCGTTCTACTAACTCCTCATCCCCCATTATCTCATTATCTAAAATTCTACTCATGGCTCTATTATATCAAAAAACAAAGCCACAAACAAAAAAGCCACTGGATTGGTGCCTCCCGAGTTTAACACTTATGTGGAATAATATTCTACGGCACTACTACACCACCTACGAAAGGAGGTGAGATAGCCCATGATGGAATTAGTACTCAAAACTATCATCGAACCAATTGTGGTCGGTGTCGTTCTTCGATTAGTCGATAAATGGCTAAACGAGGACAAATAGTGTCAAAAAAGACCCCAAGCTTATTTGGTCGTGAGCTTGGAGTCTTTTCTAGCCTATGATATAGAACTAATCCTTAATTCCTCTCCATTATCCTACAGTTCACAAATTTTGTCAAATGTTTATATTCTCGACTTTTCAAGCTTTAACCACTGTACAACAAAACGGTCAAGATTAAGAGAAAGTTAGGGATTCTATCAATTTCATAAAAATTTTGATTTCGTAAACGAAGAGACAAGCTTACATGTCACTCCTCATTTAATACGCCACTACTGGACAAGTAAAATCGTCATTACAATAGTTCCATTCCTTCAATTAACAGTCACCTACAATCAAATTAAGGTTGAATTCACTTAAATAGCAACAGACCTATTTCTTAGTCATATTCGCTAAAAAGATTCCCGCCAATTCCCCGACCAAAATCAGAAAAATATCGAAAAATGATTTTTAGAATAGTCCCCAAAAGCCTGAAATAGAGCCAAAAAACTCCACCTGATTGGGTGGAGTTAAGGGAGATTATTATGAAAAAGAAAAGTTTAGGATTTTATTAAATAAAGTTAGGAGGTCTTTATTTAATAACTATATGATACAAGACGAAACTTAAAACTAGCTTAACTTTTCTCAAATTCTACCATTTTTAAAAAAATTTCTATCAGCATCACCTCACCCTACAAAAAAGCCACCTGATTGGGTGACTTCATTAGGAGATTATGATGAAAAAAGTTTTAGGATTTCATTAAATAAAGTTAGGAGGTCTTTATTTAATGACTATATAATACTAGACCAGCCTTAAACTTTGCTTAAGAAAAAACAAGTTTTGTTATTTTTTACGATTCACCCAAGTCATACCTATACAATTATAGGTGGATAAGATTTCAAAGCCCATAGAACGATAGAATTCCAAGGTTCTTTCTGTCTGTTCTGTCACCAGCTGGACTTGATAGGCATCTTTGTAATCCTCTAAAGCCTCTTTCATCAAAGCACTGCCTATCCCTTGACGCTGATAGATAGGTAAAACGATTAAATCCTGAACCAGTATTGATGAGAATCCATCTCCAACCAAACGAATCAAGCCCACCACAGCATCGCCATCAAGCGCCACATAAATCACTAATGAATGAGATAAGGCCTGCTCCAGCATCTCTGGTTGATGGGTATAATTTGTCCAACCGACAGCCTGATAGAGATGCAAAACATCCTCTAGCTTGACAATTTCTTGCTTTTTAATAGTAATCATCTCAACACCTATTAAAGCTCTCTCAAGCTCTTGTACTGTCGTCCATTTTTATCAAAGTTTTCAGGACGCAACCATGTTTCCAAACGAGATTTGACTTTGGGCCAGTCCTTATCAATCATAGACAGCCAATCCGTATTCCTCGTCCGTCCCTTATAAACCACTGCCTGACGGAAGGTTCCTTCGTAGACAAATCCCAAACGCTCCGCAGCTCGTCTTGATGGCATGTTAAGAGCATCGCATTTCCACTCATAGCGACGATAATTAAGCTCCTCAAAGACATAGCAAGCCAAGAGATACTGGGCTTCTGTCCCTATCCGTGTCCCCCTGAGTTTTGGAGAAAAAGTGACAGCTCCCACTTCTATTACTCGGTTATTCTGGTCAATACGCATGAGAGAAAAAGTTCCCAAAGCCTTACCAGTTGCCTTGTCTATGATTGCATAGTAAAAACGGTCCTTACGAGCTAACATCTGATTTAAAAAGGTAACCAGCTCCTCCATATCTGCCACTGGTTCCTGAAAGAGGTAGGTCCACATCTCCCGAGGAGTATCCGGACCATAAACAGCTAGCAAATCCTCCGCATGCTTTTCCACTGAAAGAGCCTCTATTCGAGCATAACGCCCTTCTAAGAAATCAATAGAGGGCAATTCACCTGGTGTATAACCTTCCATTGACTCACCAATCATTTGACCATATTCATTTACTGGCATCTTATTCTCCTTATTTCACTTTTCAAACTTTATAGTTGCCCATAGTATATCATACTTTCATAAGAAGATTCAAAAAATCCTCCAGATTCTACTCTGAAGGATTCCTATCTTATTTCACAACGATATTAACTAATTTATTCGGTACACTAATCACTTTCACGATTTCCTTACCGTCAATTTCTGCTTTGACTTTTTCATCAGCTAGAGCAATCTCTTGTAATTCTTCGCGTGATAGGTCTTTAGCTACCATGAGTTTGGCACGGACTTTACCTTTGATTTGAACGACGATTTCGATTTCGTCTTCAACCAATTTACTTTCGTCCCAAGTTGGCCAAGCCACATAAGAGATTGACTCACCTGTTGCTGCAACTGTTTGCCAGAGCTCTTCTGCCAAGTGAGGCGCAAATGGTGCAATCAATTGGATAAAGCCTTTGGCGTAGTCTGCATAAAGCTTGTCTTCCTTGTTAGCTGCATTGACAAAGACCATAAGTTGGGCAATAGCTGTGTTGAATTTGAGGGACTCAATTTGTTCTGTGACAGCTTTAACGGTTTCGTTGTAAACTTTGTCGAGAGCGCCATTGTTTTCCTCAAGGATTTCTTTACTTGTAATCAAACGGTAAACACGGTCAAGGAACTTACGACTTCCTTCCAGACCTTCTTCTGACCAAGCGATTGAAGCATCAAGTGGTCCCATGAACATTTCATAAACACGAAGGGTATCGGCACCGTATTGCTCCACCACGTCGTCTGGGTTGACAACGTTCCTGAGCGATTTAGACATCTTGGCTGGTGCTTGCTCCAACTCTTCCCCTGTTTCTACATGGAAGAAAGAACCGTCACGTTTTTCAACCTTATCGGTTGCCACAAGAGCGCCACGGTGGTCACGGTAGCTTGTTCCCAAAATCATTCCTTGGTTAAATAGTTTTTGGAATGGTTCCTTAGTTGGAACAACACCAAGGTCGTAGAGGAATTTGTGCCAGAAACGAGCATAAAGCAAGTGAAGTACAGCATGTTCCGCACCACCAACGTAGATATCTACTGGCAACCATTGTTTGAGGAGGTCCTCATCAGCCAATTTCTCAGTATTGTGTGGGTCAATATAGCGGAGGTAGTACCAGCTTGAACCTGCCCATTGTGGCATAGTGTTGGTTTCACGACGACCTTTAACACCATCTTCACGAGTCACTTCAAGCCAGTCTGTCAAGTTAGCTAGTGGACTTTCACCAGTACCTGAAGGACGTATATCCTTGGTTACAGGCAAGACAAGTGGCAATTCACTTTCAGGGACAGCTGTTGAAGTTCCGTCTTCCCAATGAATGATTGGAATCGGCTCACCCCAGTAACGTTGACGGCTAAAGAGCCAGTCGCGGAGACGGTAGGTAACCTTCTCTTGTCCATAGCCTTTTTCTTCCAACCAAGCCACAATCTTAGCAATCGCTTCTTCTTTGTTGAGTCCATCTAGGAAGTCTGAATTAACGTGAAGGCCATCCTCTGTGTATGCAGCTTCTTCAACATTTCCACCTTCAAGGACTTCTACGATTGGAAGGCCAAATTGTTTGGCAAATTCCCAGTCACGTTGGTCGTGGGCAGGAACAGCCATTACCGCACCTGTACCATAGCTAGCAAGAACATAGTCCGCAATCCAGATTGGAATTTCCTTACCATTGACAGGGTTGACTGCATAAGCACCAGTCCAAACCCCTGTTTTTTCTTTAGCAAGGTCTGTACGAGCCAAGTCAGACTTGAGGCTAGCTTGGTGTTTGTAGTCTGCTACTGCCTCTGCTTGCTCTGAACTTGTGATAGCGTCAACCAATTCATGCTCAGGAGCCAAAACAGTGAAAGTCGCACCGAAAAGAGTATCAGGACGAGTAGTAAAGACAGTGAATTCCTTATCAGTTCCCTTAACCTTGAAGGTTACATTAGCACCAGTTGATTTACCAATCCAGTTGCGCTGCATGTCCTTGATAGACTCTGGCCAATCTAGTTCATCTAAGTCATTGAGCAAGCGCTCTGCGTAAGCCGTGATTTTGAGCATCCATTGACGCATTGGTTTACGAACAACTGGATAGCCTCCACGTTCAGAAGTTCCGTCAGGAAGCACTTCTTCATTGGCAATGGCAGTTCCCAATTCCTCAACCCAGTTTACTGGCACTTCAGCTTCATAGGCCAAGCCTTTTTCGTAAAGCTTGGTGAAAATCCATTGAGTCCACTTGTAGTAGTTTGGATCTGTTGTATTGACTTCACGATCCCAGTCGTAAGAGAAGCCAAGCGCATTGATTTGGCGTTTGAAGTTGGCAATGTTTTCCGCCGTAAATTCCGCTGGGTCATTACCTGTATCCATAGCGTATTGCTCTGCAGGCAAACCAAAAGCATCCCAACCCATTGGGTGAAGGACATTGTAGCCTTGCGCACGTTTGTAACGGCTGAGGATATCGGTTGCGGTGTAACCTTCTGGGTGCCCTACGTGTAGACCCGCTCCAGACGGATAAGGGAACATATCGAGAGCATAAAACTTCGGTTTTGATGCATCTGTTCCAGTCTTAAATGTATGATGTTCTGCCCAGTAGCCCTGCCACTTAGGCTCAATTTCTTTATGATTGTAAAAACTCATGGTCTCTCTCCAATTTTGTGATGTTACTATTATACCATTTTTGAGGGAATTTTAAAGACGAGAAATGTTCTTTTAGGCTTGTATGACAAGAAAGACTGAATCGCAAATCCAGCTTATGTAGCAGTATAAAAAATTAGCCCCCATTTGGAGCTAACTTCTATCAATTATTTGTTTCTTGTATTTTCTTCCCCTAGCGTCTTTAACTCATATTTCTCGTTTTAGATTTCTTTAAGGTTTTTATTATATCCTGTAGAACTCTACAATTTAAAAACATTAACAATCTAGGTAGAGAAAACGTTCGTAAAAAAGGAGATTCTTATGAAAAAACTACTATTCTTTCTCTCTTGTGGATGGATATTTCTTACTTTATCAGGATGTTCTTCAGCTATAGAAGCGGAGACTAACACTGAAAAAGGTTCAGATAACACTTTGGTTGTCTACTCACCTAACCCTGAAGACCTTATCGAAGAAACAATCCCAGCCTTCGAAGAAAAATATGGTGTTAAGGTTGACTTAGTACAAGCCAGTACTGGTGAATTGTTCAAAAAAGCTGAGGCTGAAAAAGAATCCCCTGTAGCCGATGTCATTTTCGGAGGCTCCTACGCCCTCTTCTCTTCTAACGAAAATCTTTTTGAACCTTATATTTCTCAAGAGAACGACCAGATAATCCCTGAATATCAAAATAAAACCGGATTCTACACGCCTTATACACTTGATGTCAGTGTCATCATTGCCAATTCAGCTCTTACAAAAGATATTAAAATTGAAGGCTACAATGATCTACTCAATCCTAAATTAAAAGGAAAAATCGTAACTGCTGATCCAAGTAATGCTTCTAGCGCCTTTGCTCAATTGACAAACATGCTTGTCGATCAAGGTGGATACGAAAATGAACAATCTTGGAACTATGTGAAAAATCTATTTACCCTAGTAGATGGAAAGATTGCATCTAGTTCTTCAAATGTTTACAAAGCCGTCGCAGATGGAGAAATGGCTGTAGGGCTCACCTATGAAGATCCTGCCTTAAAACTTTTAAATGACGGAGTTGATGTAAAAGTCATTTATCCAAAAGAAGGAACCGTCTTTTTACCTGGTAATGCGGCTATCGTTAAAAATGCCAAACACATGGAAAACGCCAAGAAGTTTATCGATTTTCTCCTTTCTCAAGAAATCCAAGATAAGTTAGGAACTGAAACAACAATCAGACCTATTCGTAAAAATGCTAGAACCAATAAAAATATGAAGGCTATGACAGAAATCAATATTGCCACTGAAGATTCTGATTATGTCATTAAAAACAAATCCGCCATTCTTAAAAAGTACAATGATATTTTTACAGATATCCAATCTAAACAGTAAAAGAGGTTCACTATGAGTGAGATCAAAATTATTAACGCCAAAAAAATCTACCACGATGTTCCTGTTATTGATAATTTAAATATTACAGTTCCCAAAGGAAGTCTCTTTACCATCCTTGGTCCTTCAGGGTGTGGGAAAACGACCCTTCTTCGTATGATTGCAGGTTTCAACAGTATCGAAGGTGGAGAATTTTACTTCGATGATACAAAAATCAATAATATGGAACCCAGCAAACGCAATATCGGCATGGTTTTCCAAAACTACGCTATTTTCCCACATTTGACTGTCCGAGATAATGTCGCTTTTGGTCTCAAGCAAAAGAAAGTCCCTAAAGAAGAATTGGTACAACAGACCAATAAGTATCTTGAACTCATGCAAATTGCTCAATATGCGGATCGAAAGCCCGATAAGCTCAGTGGTGGACAACAACAACGTGTCGCCTTGGCACGTGCCTTAGCGGTTAATCCAAGTGTTCTCCTCATGGACGAGCCACTTAGTAATCTGGATGCCAAACTTCGCTTGGATATGCGTCAAGCCATCCGAGAAATCCAACACGAAGTGGGAATTACAACTGTTTATGTAACCCACGACCAAGAAGAAGCCATGGCTATTTCAGACCAAATTGCTGTTATGAAAGACGGAGTCATCCAACAAATCGGCCGACCAAAAGAACTCTATCATAAACCAGCTAATGAGTTTGTAGCAACCTTTATCGGACGCACAAATATTATCCCTGCCAATCTCGAAAAACGGAGCGACGGCGCTTATATCGCCTTTTCAGATGGCTATGCTCTTCGAATGCCAGCCCTTGATCAGGCTGAGGAACAAGCTATTCATGTAAGCATTCGTCCTGAAGAGTTTATCAAAGATGAATCTGGAGATATTGAAGGAACTATTAGCGATAGCGTCTATCTTGGACTGAATACTGAATACTTCATCGAAACAGGATTTGCCTCAAAAATTCAAGTTAGCGAAGAATCAACTTTTGAAGAAGATCTACAAAAAGGCGATCGTATTCGTCTACGAATCAATACTCAAAAATTAAACGTCTTTTCTGCAGATGGTTCACAAAACCTGATAAAAGGAGCCAACCATGGAACGTAAAAAACTAAATATTTGGACAGCCTCCTCTTTCTTCATCTTTCTTACCTATCTTGTCTTTCTCGTTTATCCTATCGTTACCGTGCTCAAGCAAGCACTCATACATGAAGGACAATTCTCACTAGCTAATTTTGTCACTTTCTTTAGTAAAGCCTACTACTCTGAGACACTTGTCAACAGTTTCAAGGTTTCCATTACCGCTACTGTCACTTCCTTGGTCGTAGGAACCCTATTAGCTTATCTCTTCTCTATGTATGACTTCAAGGGAAAGAAATTTCTACAAATATTGATTATCATTGCTTCCATGTCAGCTCCTTTCGTAGGAGCCTACTCCTGGATTCTCTTGCTGGGACGAAACGGGGTCATTACTAAATTCCTGACAAATTCCCTTCATCTTCCAGCTATCGATATTTATGGATTCAAAGGAATTGTACTTGTCTTTACACTGCAACTATTCCCACTGGTATTTCTATACGTTGCCGGAACAATGAAAAGTATTGACAATTCTCTACTTGAAGCTGCTGAAAGCATGGGGTCCTTCGGATTTAAGCGTATCGTAACGGTTGTTTTACCTCTCCTAGTTCCAACCTTACTAGCTGCTGCCTTGCTTGTATTTATGAGAGCATTCTCAGACTTTGGAACGCCTATGTTGATTGGTGAAGGATATCGGACTTTCCCCGTCTTGATTTATACTCAATTTATTAGCGAGGTTGGAGGAAATTCAGCTTTTGCATCTGCTTTAGCAATTATGGCGATTATCATTGCCTTGGCAATTTTCCTTATCCAAAAATACATTTCAAATCGCTACAGTTTCAGCATGAACTCGCTCCACCCAATTGAGCCTAAAAAAACCACAAAAGGAAAAATGGTTGCCATTTATGCAACAGTCTACGGAATTATCTTGTTCTCTGTTCTACCTCAAGTCTACTTGATTTATACTTCTTTCCTAAAAACATCAGGTATGGTATTTGTCAAAGGCTATTCTCTAAACAGTTACAAGGTAGCTTTCAATCGTATGGGATCTGCTATTTTCAATACCATTCGTATCCCTTTGATTGCCTTAGTTCTAGTTGTCCTATTTGCAACATTTATCTCCTACCTAGCCGTTAGAAAACGGAATTTGTTTACAAACTTAATTGACAGCCTCAGTATGGTCCCTTATATTGTACCAGGAACCGTTCTAGGGATTGCCTTCATTTCTTCCTTCAATACTGGACTATTTGGAAGTGGATTTCTTATGATTACAGGGACAGCTTTCATCTTGATTATGTCTCTATCTGTCAGAAGATTACCTTATACTATTCGCTCATCTGTTGCTAGCTTGCAACAAATAGCACCAAGTATTGAAGAAGCCGCTGAGAGCTTAGGAAGTAATCGTCTCAATACCTTTGCCAAGATTACAACTCCAATGATGCTATCTGGTATTATTTCTGGAGCCATCCTATCTTGGGTCACAATGATTTCAGAACTCTCTACTTCTATCCTCCTCTACAATGTAAAAACAAGAACAATGACTGTAGCTATTTATACAGAGGTTCTCAGGGGGAATTACGGTGTAGCCGCAGCCTTGTCAACTATCCTGACTGTTCTAACAGTAGGTTCCTTGCTCTTGTTTATGAAAATCTCTAAAAGCAATAGCATTACACTTTAGTTTTCCCCATCAAAAACAGCCGAAAGAATTCTCGGCTGTTTTTTCTTATCTTGATATTCTTATCAAATTCCTAGCTCATGGCAAGCAAGTCTAGACTGATTAAATAGAGGCTTCCTCCATCTTCTCACGTCCTAGTTCTCGGTAACTACGGTCGCCGACAATTTCTACGCTAAACTGGCCGTCCTCATATTCAAGAATCGTCACGCTACCATTATCTAGACCATGCGGATGCATGCCATTAATCAAATAAACAATGGTTCCAATGGTCATTCCGTGGCTCACGACAAGAGCGTTGCCCCCATCTTGTTCTTCCATTTCCTTGGCAATCGCTTCAAATCCTTCCTTGATTCGGCCACTGAGTTTTTCCCAGCCTTCAGCCCAACCAGCTGTATCGACCTCTACCAAGCCCTCAGCCAGCTCAGCATAAGACAATTGGTGAACGTGGTCCACATTAAAGATACGAGGAATAATGCCCATGAAAAGATCGCCATCGTAGGCCCCGTCAAAGCTACCAAAACACCATTCCCTGATACGCTTGTCCATGCGATAAGGGATTTTCCCCTGCAAGCCAAGTTCTTCAAGAATGATTCCCATAGTCTGAATTGTGCGCCCAGAATCACTCGAATAAGCGCGCTCAAACTGCAGACCAGATTCTCGCAAACCGATTCCTAATTCTTGAATCCCTCGCTCACCTTCAGCTGTTAAGGGAGTATCGCTCCAACCTTGCGCGCGACCAATCGTGTTAAACATGGTCTTGCCATGACGTACCAAATACAATCGTACTTTTACCATTTCCCGTCCTCCGTTTGCTTCTATTATATCATGGATGATAAAACAAAAGCCACCCAGACAGGCGACTTTTGCAGGAGATTATTATGAAAAAGTTTAGGAGTTCTATTAAATAAAGATATTAGATGAAAATCAAATTCAAACTAAATCAGTGTTATCTGTTTCAAATAATATTAGGAGGTCTTTATTTAATGATTATAGTATACACACCTAACCTTAAATAGAACTTAAAATTTCTCCTATTTTCTTAATTTTTAAAACTATGAATTGGTGCTGGGATTTGTCCTCCACGAGAGATGAAATCAACAGACGAAGCCCCATTGACTTTCATAACTGGAGCTGTACCAAGAAGACCACCAAATTCAATCATATCTCCCTCTTTTCCTTTAGGAATGATACGAACAGCCGTTGTTTTCATGTTAATGACACCAATTGCAGCCTCATCCGCAATCATAGCCGCAATGGTTTCAGCAGGAGTATCTTCTGGAATGGCAATCATATCCAATCCAACAGAACAGATAGCCGTCATAGCTTCTAGTTTTTCCAAATTAAGAGAACCATTTTGCACTGCAGCAATCATCCCCTCATCCTCAGAAACAGGGATAAAGGCACCAGACAAACCACCGACTTGGTTGCAGGCCATAACTCCACCCTTCTTAACTTGGTCATTCAAGAGAGCCAAAGCAGCCGTCGTCCCGTGTGTTCCAACTGTCTCAAGTCCCATTTCCTCAAGGACACGTGCAACAGAATCTCCAACCGCAGGAGTTGGCGCCAAACTCAAGTCCACAATACCAAACTCCACACCCAGTCTTTCACTAGCCATCTGACCAACCAATTGACCGATACGAGTGATTTTAAAGGCAGTTTTCTTAACTGTTTCGGCTACTACATCAAAGCTCTGTCCACGAACTTTTTCCAAGGCACGTTTCACAACACCAGGACCAGAAACTCCGACATTGATGATAACATCTGCCTCCCCAACACCATGAAAGGCACCCGCCATAAATGGATTGTCCTCAACAGCATTAGCGAATACAACCAACTTGGCCGCTCCCATATCTGATAGATTAGCCGTTTCCTTAATAACTCGTCCCATATCTGCCACAGCCGTCATATTAATACCAGACTTGGTTGAGCCAATATTAACTGACGAGCAAACCTTATCCGTTTCAGCCAAAGCACGAGGAATAGAATTGATTAGAATCTCATCTCCCTTTTGATACCCTTTTTGTACCAAGGCAGAGAAACCACCAATAAAGTCCACACCGATTTCTTTCGCAGCCTTATCAAGCGCTTTTGCCAGAACCACATAGTCCGTCGCATCTGTCGCGGCCCCAATCAGAGAAATAGGAGTCACCGATACACGCTTATTAACGATAGGAATTCCCAACTCAGCTGCAATTTCGTCACCAACAGTCACTAAATTAGCTGCCTTGGTCGTAATCTTTTGATAAATTTTCTCCGCAGCACGATTGATATCCGGATCGATACAGTCCAAAAGAGAAATCCCCATGGTAATAGTTCTGATATCGAAGTTTTGCTCCTCAATCATGGCGATGGTTTCAGTAACTTGTCTAATATCCATGATAACCTCCTAGATATTATACATAGCTTCGAAAATCGCTGCACTCTGAATGTTGATTTTCACATTCAAAGTTTGCCCAAAAGCTTCAAATTCATTACGAAGATAGGTAAAATCTTGCTTTTTATCACTAGAGACGATAGCCATCATCGTGAAATATTCATCCAAAACAGTTTGAGAGATATCATCAATATTCAAACCCAATTCTGCAATTTTACCAGAAACACCTGCAACAATTCCAGATTTATCTTTACCAACAACAGTTATAATCGCTTTCATAAGCAAACTCCAATTCTTCTTTTAATAGGAAACCTGAACATTAAACAGGATTCTTTTCAAATAGTATAGCATAATTCCAACTAAAATACTCAAAAACGCCTGCTTACGAAGTTGTTCTTAAGAAAAAAACAATTTCGTAAACAAGCGTCTACTATCTCAACTTATGATGAGTGTTCCCGCTAGGACCGAAATCCTAGCGGTAGACCAGAGCTAGACTAAGAGCACAAGACTCCATCATCATAACACTCAACAAAATTGATGATTTTATACTAATTCGATGATCGCCATTGGCGCTGCATCACCACGACGTGGTTCAGTTTTAAGGATACGAGTGTATCCACCGTTACGTTCAGCATAACGAGGTGCGATTTCTGAGAACAATTTTTGAAGTGCTGTAGTAGAAGTGTACTTATCAGTTGCTTCATCATAGTTTTCAGATGCGATTTCATTACGTACGAAAGCAGCTGCTTGACGACGTGCATGCAAATCACCACGTTTACCTAGAGTAATCATTTTTTCAACAGTTTTACGGATTTCTTTAGCACGAGCTTCAGTTGTCACGATTGATTCGTTGATCAAAAGGTCAGTTGTCAAATCGCGAAGCATTGCTTTACGTTGTGAGCTAGTGCGTCCTAGTTTACGGTAAGCCATGTATTCCTCCTTTATTTATCTTTTAATCCAAGACCCAAATCAATGAGTTTGAGTTTCACTTCTTCCAAACTCTTGCGTCCAAGATTTCGTACTTTCATCATCTCTGCTTCAGATTTTTCTGTCAAATCATGCACAGTATTGATACCGGCACGTTTCAAACAGTTGTATGAACGCACAGACAAGTCCAGTTCCTCAATCGTACGATCCAAAATACGATCGTCAGATTCAGTGTCAGCTTCTTTCATCACTTCAGTTGACTTAGCAATCTCAGTAAGATTTGTAAACAAATCAAGATGTTCTGTCAAAATACGTGCTGAAAGCCCTAAAGCATCTTCTGGAATAATTGTTCCATTTGTCAAGATTTCAAGGGTTAATTTGTCAAATCCATCATTGCTACCTACACGAGCAGGTTCCACTTGATAGTTGACTTTTGTAACTGGTGTATAAATAGAATCTACAGCAAGTGTTCCAACTGGTGCATTATCTTTTTTATTTTCATCAGCAGGTACATATCCACGACCACTGTTAACAGTCATAGTCGCTTTTAGCGAAGAACCTTCACCGATTGTAAAGAGATAATGATCTGGATTTACAATTTCAATATCGCTATCTGTCAAAATGTCACCAGCTGTTACTTCAGCAGGACCTTCAACATCCAGTTCGATGATTTTTTCGTCTTCAACGTACGATTTCACTGCAATTCCTTTAATGTTCAGAATGATTTGCATCACGTCTTCACGAACACCTGGAACTGTGTCAAACTCATGCAACACACCATCAATATTGATAGATGTCACAGCTGCTCCTGGTAGAGAAGCTAGAAGTACACGACGAAGAGAGTTACCAAGAGTTGTACCGTAGCCACGTTCAAGTGGTTCGATTACAAACTTGCCATAATCTTTATTTTCATCAATTTTTGTTATATTTGGTTTTTCAAACTCGATCATTTAGTTACTCCCTCTTAAACGAAAAGCAGTGTAATGCGATGATTATACACGGCGACGTTTTGGAGGACGAGCACCATTGTGTGGCACTGGAGTCACATCACGAATTGCTGTTACTTCAAGACCAGCGGCAGCAAGCGCACGAATAGCTGACTCACGACCAGAACCTGGACCTTTTACAGTAACTTCAACTGATTTAAGACCGTGTTCTTGTGCAGATTTAGCAGCAGCTTCAGAAGCCATTTGAGCAGCGAATGGTGTAGATTTACGAGAACCTTTGAAACCAAGAGCACCAGCTGATGACCAAGCAATTGCATTACCATGCACATCAGTAATCATAACAATAGTGTTATTAAATGTAGCGTGAATATGAGCAATACCAGATTCGATATTCTTTTTCACACGACGTTTACGTGTTGGTTTAGCCAAGACTTTTACCTCCTATATTATTTTTTCTTACCAGCAATCGCAACAGCTTTACCTTTACGAGTGCGAGCGTTGTTTTTAGTGTTTTGTCCACGGACAGGAAGTCCACGACGGTGACGGATACCACGGTATGAACCGATTTCCATCAAACGTTTGATGTTCAAGTTTACTTCACGACGAAGGTCACCTTCAACTTTGATTGCATCCACTTCACGACGGATAGCATCTTCTTGATCTGATGTAAGATCACGTACACGAACATCTTCTGAGATTCCAGCAGCAGCCAAAATTTTCTTAGATGTTGCAAGTCCGATACCATAAACATAAGTCAATGAGATTACTACGCGTTTGTCATTTGGAATGTCAACTCCAGCAATACGAGCCATGTTTTCTCCTTTCTATCTTATCCTTGACGTTGTTTGTGTTTTGGATTTGCTGGGCAAATTACCATAACACGACCATTACGACGAATAACTTTACAGTATTCGCAAATTGGTTTGACCGATGGTCTTACTTTCATTTCTTATCCCTCCAAGTTTTTCGATTATTTAAAGCGGTAAGTGATACGTCCACGTGTCAAGTCATATGGACTCATTTCGACAGTAACACGATCTCCCGCTAAAATACGAATATAGTTTTTACGAATTTTACCAGAAACTGTTGCTAAAATCTGATGTCCATTTTCAAGTTCAACCGTAAACATTGCATTCGGCATTGTATCAACTACTTTGCCTTCAACTTCAATCACATCGTCTTTTGCCACGCAAAAGCACCTCCATAAATTTCGATTCGATGCCTCTAGACACAGAGACAACAATTATAAGTCAGACTATCTCAGTATAACATTTGTAGCGGATTTTTGCAAGTGTGAAAAACGCTTTATTTCAAATTTGTCAATACTTTTTCGATATCTGAAAAGACATCATTGATATCTTGATTACCTTCGATGTCATGAACCAAACCTTTAGCACGGTAGTGAGCAATGATTGGTTCTCCTTGAGCAATATTAACGTCCAAACGACGTTTTACTGTCTCAGGCTTATCATCTTCACGTTGGTAGTAATCTTCTTCTTTATAGTCAACTGGTGGGTTAAAGACCTTGTGGAAAGTTTCTCCAGTTACGCGGTGGATGATACGGCCACTCAAACGTTCCAAGAGGCTATCTGGATTCACTTTAATGTTGATGACACCTTCTAGTTCAATGCCAAGTTCAGCCAATGTTTTGTCCAAGGCATGAGCTTGTTCGATTGTACGCGGGTAACCATCCAACAAGAATCCTGTTTCTTTAATATCATCTTGTGAAAGACGTTCTTTTACGATTCCATTTGTCACTTCGTCAGGAACCAATTCACCCTTGTCAATGTATGACTTAGCAAGAACACCCATTTCAGTTTGATTTGCCATAGCAGCGCGGAACATATCACCTGTTGAGATATGTGCAACATGGAATTGTTCTACGATTTTTGCTGCTTGAGTTCCCTTACCTGCACCAGGTAAGCCCATAATCAAAAGATTCATGATTTGATCTCCTTATTTTATTTTTAAATAGAAGCAAAAAATCTTTTCACCCCTATTTAAAAACAAAATAGAAGAGGGGAGACCAAACTCTCACTAATGTTAGAGTTAAACCTCCACTCCCTCAGTATTTACTGACTCAGTAAATACTTTTATTCTGTTCTGTCCATGAAACCAACATACTTACGTTTCAATAGGTAACCTTCCAATTGTTTGATTCCTTCAATACCTGTAGAGATAATGATCAAAAGACTGGTTCCTCCAAAAGCAACTGCTTCTGAAAGTCCGAAAACATCTTTTGCTACAATCGGTAAAATAGAAATCACACCAAGGAAGAGGGAACCAACAGTTGCAAGACGACGAAGAAGTTTAGACATATATTCTTCTGTACCTTTACCAGGACGGACTCCGTGGATATAGGCACCGCTCTTTTGTAGGTTCTCTGCCGCTTTTTCAGGATTAATCTGTACAAACGTATAGAAGAATGTAAAGAGAATAATCAACAAAGCATACATGGCAATACCAGTTGGTGAAGTTGTTGCCAGCATTTCTTGTGCTGTTCTTACCCAAGCCCAATCATGACCTGTAGCGCTCAAAAACTGAAGAATAGCCGCTGGCGCTGCAGTAATCGAACTTGCAAAGATAACAGGGATAACTCCAGCAGGGTTTACCTTCAAAGGAAGGTAAGAGCTAGATGGAGCACCTTGTGCAACCTTAGTATATTGGATTGGAATTTTGTATTCTGCTTGTTGAACATAAGTTGTAAAGTAAATGATCAACAAAACAGTAATAATCAAAATGATTACGAAAATGATAGATGAGTTGATACGGCTACTTGGGACGTTCACAAAGTAGTCCACATAGATGCCCTGAATCATCTCTGGAATTGAGGCAACAATCCCGGCAAAGATAATCATAGAAACACCATTTCCGTATCCCTTATCTGTAATTTGCTCTCCCAACCAAGTCACAATCATACTACCAGCTGTTAAGATGATACCAATCATGATAAAGACTTGTGGAGTAAGAGCTGTTTTCAACAATTGAGCTCCAGCTAAAGTATTAAAACCAGCTGTAATCCCGATAGATTGCACAAAGGCTAGAACAAGAGCAATATAACGAGTAGCTTGATTTAATTTTCTTCGACCTACTTCCCCTTGTTTACCCCACTCTACAAACTTGGGTAAAATATCCATTTGCAAGAGTTGGACAACGATAGAGGCCGTAATGTAGGGACTAACACCAAGAGCAAAAACTGAGAAGTTTTTCATGGCATTCCCTGACACCAAGCTCAACATATTTAAGAAGGATAATCCACTTAAAGCATTCAAGCTATTAGCATTCACACCGGGAACTGTAATGCTAGTTCCGATACGAAAGACCAAAACGATAAAAATTGTAAATAAAATTTTTGATCGAACCTGCTTGACTTTAAGAGCTTCTCTTAATAATTTAAAAAACATAGGTCACCTCTCTTAGATGACTTCTACTGAACCACCTTTAGCAGTGATAGCTTCTTCAGCTGATTTAGAGAATTTAGCTGCTTTCACAGTCAATTTCTTAGTCAACTCACCGTTACCAAGAATTTTAATACCTGATTTTTCAGCTTTAACAATTCCTGCTTCGATAAGAACAACTGGAGTAACTTCAGCACCATCTTCAAAGACGTTCAATTGGTCAAGGTTCACAATTGCGTATTCTTTAGCGTTGATGTTAGTGAATCCACGTTTTGGAAGACGACGGAACAATGGAGTTTGTCCACCTTCAAAACCAAGGCGAACTCCGCCACCGCTACGAGCTTTTTGACCTTTTTGACCACGACCAGATGTTTTACCGTTACCTGATGAAGTACCACGACCAACGCGGTTACGTACTTTACGAGAACCTTCTGCAGGTTTCAATTCATGAAGTTTCATTTTTATTTTCTCCTCTTTTGTAAAATGCTAGCGCCGATAAGGGAGAAAAGGTTGTCTCCCCCATCAACTCGCCTATACGACATCATCATAGATGACTATATCTAGTTTTAGGGGATGGTATAGTGCACATCCCCTAAAAATTCATTAGTTTACTTCTTCAACTGTTACCAAATGAGATACTGCAGTGATCATACCACGGATAGCAGCGTTATCTTCTTTAATAACAGAGCTGTTCAATTTGCCAAGTCCAAGTGCTACAACAGTTTTACGTTGTGATGGAATGCGTCCGATTGGAGACTTAGTCAAAGTAATTTTAATTTGAGCCATTTTATCCCCTTTCTTATGCCAAATCAGAAACTGAAATACCACGAAGGGCAGCAACTTCTTCAGCGCGTTTCAATTGTTTCAAACCTTCAACAGTCGCACGAACAATGTTGATTGGAGTGTTAGAACCAAGTGATTTAGATGTAATATCTGCCACACCTGCCAATTCCACAACGGCACGAACTGCACCACCAGCGGCAACTCCAGAACCTTCTACAGCAGGTTTCAACAATACTTTAGCTCCACCGAATTCTGAAAGAACTTCGTGTGGGATTGTTGTTCCAACCATAGGAACTTCGATCAAGTTTTTCTTAGCATCATCTACTGCTTTACGGATTGCTTCTGGAACTTCTTGAGCTTTACCAGTACCAAATCCTACGCGACCGTTGTGGTCACCAACAACAACAAGAGCTGCGAAACGAAGACGACGTCCACCTTTAACAACTTTTGTAACACGGTTGACAGCAACTACGCGTTCTTCTAATTCAACTGCATTGTCTTTAAATGCCATTTTCTAGTGTCCTCCTATTAGAATTTCAATCCGTTTTCACGAGCTGCATCAGCCAAAGCTTTCACACGTCCGTGATATAGATATCCACCGCGGTCGAACACCACTTCTGAAATACCTTTAGCGTTTGCACGTTCTGCAACGAGTTTACCGACAGCAACGGCTTGTTCAGTTTTAGTTCCTTTTGAAACTTCTTTGTCAAGAGTTGAAGCACTTGCGAGCGTTACACCCGCTACGTCATCAATCACTTGAGCGTAGATGCCTGTATTAGAACGGAATACGTTCAAACGTGGGCGATCAGCAGTTCCAGAGAGTTTTCCGCGAACGCGACGGTGGCGTTTTTGGCGGAGTTTGTTTTTATCTGGTTTTGAAATCACAGTTTTCACCTCTTTAGTTTTAAATCGTGTGCTATGCACAAAGTTGGAAAATAGATTGGTGGTTGAGAATCAACCACTCAACATTATTTACCTGTTTTACCTTCTTTACGGCGAACGAATTCACCAACGTAACGGATACCTTTACCTTTATATGGTTCTGGTGAACGAAGGCTACGTACGTAAGCAGCTGTTTGACCAACTACTTCTTTTGAAATTCCGCTAACAACGATTGTTGTTGGGTTTGGAAGTTCAAAAGTAATTCCTTCTGGGGCTTCAACTTCGTCTGGATGAGATTTACCAACAGCCAAAACAAGTTTAGATCCTTGAAGTTGTGCACGGTAACCAACCCCGCGCATTTCAAGTTCTTTCTTAAATCCTTCTGATACACCAACAACCATGTTGTTCAAAAGAGCACGAGTAGTTCCGTGGATAGTTTTCATTTCTTTTGAATCGTTTGGACGGTGAAGAGTTACTTCAGTACCTTCCACACGAATTTCAATATCTTTTGAGAACTCACGAGTAAGTTCTCCTTTAGGTCCTTTTACAGTTACAACGTTGTCATTGTTAGTGATTTCAACACCAGCAGGCAACACGATAACTTTATTACCAATACGTGACATGTTTATTTTCTCCTGTTAAATTGTCAGGCCATAACGGCCAGTTTTCACGGGGTTAAATCGATTTCTCGATTTAAAGGAACATTTAGGTTTCAATGTCAAAGTGAATCTAGGCATCGTCTCGCAGATATAACTTTGGGTTAGGCAAGAGACGATAACGAAGAGTCACAAAGAAATTGGGAGCTAAATATTACCAAACGTAAGCGATAACTTCTCCACCAACATTCTTTTGGCGTGCTTCTTTATCAGTAAGCAAACCTTCAGAAGTTGAAAGGATAGCAATTCCAAGTCCGTTAAGAACTTTTGGAAGGTCTTCACGTTTTTTGTAGACACGAAGTCCTGGTTTAGAAACACGTTTCAAGTTAGTGATAACTTTTTCACCGTTTGGTCCGTATTTAAGGAATACACGGATGATGCCTTGTTTGTCATCTTCGATGATTTCAACGTTTTTTACAAAACCTTCGCGTTTAAGGATTTCAGCAATCCCTTTTTTGATGTTTGATGCAGGTACTTCAAGTACTTCGTGTTTTGCTTGGTTAGCGTTACGAATACGAGTTAGGAAGTCTGCGATTGGGTCAGTCATAACCATTTTGTTTTTCTCCTCTTACTAGTAGTTTGCAAGTTGCACTTGCTAGTTAATGATTGAGCTAGGCTCAGATAGTATTGATACATTCAAATAAGAAAACTCTTATTTGAACACGAGCTACAACCTGGGCAAAAAAGATAAATTTGTTTTGGAGCATCGCTCCTACACCAAATTTCCTATTTTTGCTGTGGTTGTTACGCTCTTTGTATCATGATATTACCAAGATGCTTTTGTTACACCAGGGATTTGTCCTTTGTAAGCTAATTCACGGAAGCAAACACGGCAAAGTTTAAATTTGCGGTAAACTGAATGTGGACGACCACATTTTTCACAACGAGTATAAGCTTGAGTAGAGAACTTCGCTGGACGTTTGTTCTTAGCAATCATTGATTTTTTAGCCATTAGATTTACCTCCTATATTATTTTGCAAAAGGCATTCCAAGGCCTGTAAGCAATGCACGTGACTCTTCGTCAGTGTTAGCAGTTGTTACGATAACGATGTCAAGACCACGAGTTTTGTCAACGTCATCGAAGTTGATTTCTGGGAAGATCAATTGTTCTTTCACACCAAGTGTGTAGTTTCCGCGTCCATCAAATGATTTTGTTGGAACACCGTGGAAGTCACGTACACGTGGAAGTGAAACTGAAACCAATTTATCCAAGAATTCGTACATACGTTCACCACGAAGGGTAACTTTTGCACCGATCGCAACACCTTCACGAAGACGGAAGCCGGCGATTGATTTTTTAGCTTTAGTGATAAGTGGTTTTTGACCTGAGATAAGTGCCAATTCTTCAGCAGCTTTTTCAAGGCTTTTAGCGTTTGATACAGCTTCACCAACACCCATGTTCAAAACGATCTTATCTACTTTAGGCACAGCCATCACTGATGAGTAGTTGAATTGTTCTGTCAAAGCAGGAACTACTTCATTAAGATATTTTTCTTTTAAACGATTTGCCATTATACTTCTCCTTTCCTTCGTGATTAATCAAGCACTTCGCCTGATTTTTTGTTGTAGCGAACTTTTTTACCGTCTACAAATTTGTAACCAACACGACCAGCTACACCATTTTTGTCCAAAACTTGAACGTTTGATACGTGGATAGCTGCTTCTTTCTCGATGATACCACCTTGAGGAAGCTCGTTAGTTGGACGTTGGTGTTTCTTAACGATGTTAACACCTTCAACGATAACTTTGTTTACTTTTGGAAGGGCAGTAAGGACAACAGCTTCTGTTCCCTTATCTTTACCAGCGATTACGCGAACTTTGTCGCCTTTTTTTACAAACATTAGGTTTCTCCTTGATTTTTCTTACGCCCATAAGGGCACCCTGGAGGTAAATCCAGGGGACTAGTTTGTTTCTAAAAATTAAAGTACTTCTGGAGCAAGTGACACGATCTTCATGAAGCCACCTTCACGCAATTCACGTGCAACTGGGCCAAAGATACGTGTTCCGCGAGGAGTTTTGTCTTCACGGATGATAACTGCTGCGTTTTCGTCAAATTTGATGTATGAACCATCAGCACGACGAGCACCTGATTTAGTACGAACGATAACTGCTTTAACAACGTCACCTTTTTTAACCGCACCACCAGGAGTAGCTTGTTTTACAGATGCCACGATAACATCACCGATGTTTGCAAATTTACGTCCTGAACCACCAAGAACTTTGATAGTCAAGATTTCGCGAGCACCGCTGTTGTCTGCGACTTTCAAACGAGTTTCTGTTTGAATCATTTCAGTTTTCTCCTTTCAGGTTTGATTAGATGATGACCGCTTCTTCAACAACTTCTACAAGACGGAAACGTTTTGTAGCTGAAAGCGGACGAGTTTCCATGATACGTACGATATCGCCTTCTTTGGCAACATTGTTTTCATCATGAGCTTTGTATTTTTTAGAGTAGTTAATACGTTTACCATAGACTGGGTGGTTACGTTTTGTTTCAACTACAACTGTGATTGTCTTGTCCATTTTGTCAGATACAACACGTCCAACAAGAACTTTACGATTATTGCGTTCCATTGAAATTTCTCCTTCCCTAGTCTATTATTTCGCTTCAGATTGAACTGTTTTGATACGAGCGATTTGTTTTTTAACTTCTTTCAAGCGAGCTGTTTGTTCCAATTGACCAGTAGCAGCTTGGAAACGAAGTTCAAACAATTCTTTTTTCAATTCGTTTTCGCGCTTCGCGAGTTCTTCTTGAGAAAGACCACGAAGTTCTTTAACAAATTCTTTTACTTCATTAAGTTTCATGCCTTCTCCTTATTCTGCTTCACGTTTTACGAATTTACATTTAACTGGCAATTTGTGGCTAGCAAGACGAAGCGCTTCGCGAGCGATCTCTTCAGATACACCAGCGATTTCGAACATCACTTTACCACGTTTAACTGGTGCTACCCAACCTTCAGGTGCCCCTTTACCAGATCCCATACGCACACCGATAGCTTTAGCAGTGTATGATTTGTGTGGGAAGATTTTAATCCAAACTTTACCACCACGTTTCATGTAACGAGTCATGGCGATACGAGCAGCTTCGATTTGGCGGTTAGTGATCCAGTGGCTAGTTGTAGCTTGAAGACCGTATTCACCGAATGCTACTTCTTTTCCACCTTTTGCTTCACCGCGCATTTTTCCACGGAATTCACGACGGTGTTTAACACGTTTAGGTACTAACATTGGTTATTTACCTCCTTTAGTGTTTTTGCGAGCTGGAAGAACTTCACCACGGTAGATCCATACTTTAACACCAAGTTTACCGTATGTAGTATCTGCTTCTTCCCAAGCGTAATCGATATCTGCACGAAGTGTGTGAAGTGGAACAGTTCCTTCAGAGTATCCTTCAGCACGGGCGATATCTGCACCGTTCAAACGACCTGATACTTGAGTTTTGATTCCTTTAGCTCCCGCACGCATTGCACGTTGGATTGCTTGTTTTTGTGCACGACGGAAAGCAACACGTTGCTCCAATTGACGAGCAATACCTTCACCTACAAGGTGAGCATCCAAATCAGGTTGTTTGATTTCGATGATATTGATGTGTACTTGTTTTCCAGTCAATTTGTTAAGTTTTGCACGGAGTGCATCAACGTTAGCACCACCTTTACCGATTACCATACCTGGTTTAGCAGTGTGAAGTGAAACGTTAACTTTGTTTACTGCGCGTTCGATTTCTATAGTTGAAACTGCTGCGTCAGCAAGTTCTTTTTGAACGAATTTACGGATTGCAAGATCTTCATGAAGGTAATCCGCGTATTCTTTTTCAGCATACCATTTGGCATCCCAATCACGGATGATGCCGACACGCATACCAATTGGATGTACTTTTTGACCCACGATTTTACCTCCTTATTTTTCTGCAACAGCTACAGTGATGTGAGCTGTACGTTTGTTGATTGGTGAAGCTGAACCTTTCGCACGTGGACGGAAACGTTTCATAGTTGGTCCTTCGTTTGCGAATGCTTCAGATACTACCAAGTTAGCTTTATCCAAACCAAAGTTGTTTTCAGCGTTAGCTACAGCTGAGTTCAAAACTTTCAAGATGATTTCAGCAGCTTTGTTTGGAGTGAATGTCAAGATTGCGATTGCATCGGCTACGCTTTTACCACGGATGTTATCAAGAACAAGACGTGATTTACGAGGTGAAACACGTACTGTACGAGCCATTGCTTTAGCTGAAGTAATTTCTGCCATTTATGTTCTCCTTATTTTCTACGTGTTTTCTTGTCGTCTGCAGCGTGACCTTTGTAAGTACGAGTTGGTGCAAATTCACCAAGTTTGTGACCTACCATGTCTTCTTGGATGTAAACAGGTACGTGTTTACGTCCGTCATAAACTGCGATAGTGTAACCAATGAAACTTGGGAAGATCGTTGAACGACGTGACCAAGTTTTAATAACTTTTTTCTTTTCGTCGTTAGCTTGAGCTTCAACTTTTTTCATCAAATGCTCATCGACGAAAGGTCCTTTTTTAAGACTGCGTCCCATTTTTATATTTTCTCCTTTAAATGTTGTACCACAGCGGCTTGCGCTCACATGGAGCGCTACCGAGCTGGCGGATTTACTAGTTACTTAAGCGACTAGTTTAATATTATTTCTCGTTGCGACGACGAACGATAAGTTTGTCAGATTTCGCTTTCTTGTTACGAGTTTTAAGACCAAGAGCAGGTTTGCCCCATGGAGTAGATGGTGCTTTACGACCAACTGGTGCTTTACCTTCACCACCACCGTGTGGGTGATCGTTAGGGTTCATTACAGAACCACGAACTGTTGGGCGGATACCTTTCCAACGGCTACGTCCTGCTTTACCAAGGTTAACAAGTCCATGTTGTTCGTTTCCGACAACACCAACTGTAGCACGACAAGTTCCAAGGATCATACGTACTTCGCCAGATTGAAGACGAACAAGAACGTATTTACCTTCAGAACCCAATACTTGAGCAGAAGCTCCAGCAGCACGTACCAATTCACCACCACGACCTGGTTTCAACTCGATGTTGTGGATCAAAGTACCAACTGGAATGTTAGCAAGTGGAAGAGCGTTTCCGACTTTGATATCTGCTTCTGGACCTGAAACGATACGTTGACCAACTTCAAGACCTTTTGGAGCGATGATGTACGCTTTCACACCGTCAGTGTAGTGTACAAGAGCGATGTTTGCAGAACGGTTTGGATCGTACTCGATTGTTTTAACAACTGCTTCAACGTTGTCTTTGTTACGTTTGAAGTCAACCAAACGGTAGAAACGTTTATGTCCACCACCTTGGTGACGAACTGTGATACGACCGTTGTTGTTACGACCAGCCTTGCTCTTCAATGCAACAAGCAATGATTTTTCAGGAGTGCTTGTTGTGATTTCAGCGAAATCCAAAGAAGTCATATTACGGCGACCGTTTGTTGTTGGTTTATAAACACGAATTCCCACGATATTTCCTCCTTAGATTATTCAGCTTCAGCAGCAAACAACTCGATTGCTTTAGAATCAGCTGTAAGTGTGATGATAGCTTTTTTAGTTTTGTTAGTAAAACCAGTGTAACGTCCAACACGTTTAGCTTTTGGTTTTACGTTGATTGTGTTAACATTAGCAACTTTAACACCTTCGAAAGCAGCTTCAACAGCTTGCTTGATCAAAAGTTTATGTGCACGAGTGTCAACTTCAAATACATATTTTCCTGCTTCAAGTTGAGCCATTGAGCTTTCAGTGATTACAGGTTTTTTGATAACATCATACAAATTCATTATGCAAGAACCTCCTCGATTTTAGAGATAGCTGCTTGAGTAACAAGAAGTTTGTCACTATTTGCGATGTCAAGAACACTTGCAGTTGTAGCAGTCGCAACTTTCACGTTTGGAAGGTTACGAGCTGAGAGAGCTGCGAATTCGTTTCCTTCTTCAAGAATAACAAGGACTTTAGAATCGATGCTCAAAGCTGCAAGAACTTTTGCAAATTCAGCAGTTTTTGGAGCTGTAAATTCAAGAGAATCAACGGCTACAAATTTATTTTCAGCAACTTTTTCTGAGTAAACAGATTTAAGCGCAAGGCGACGAACTTTTTGAGGAAGTTTGTACGCATAGCTACGTGGAGTTGGTCCGAAGACGATTCCACCACCACGCCATTGTGGAGAGCGGATAGAACCTTGACGAGCACGTCCAGTTCCTTTTTGACGCCATGGTTTGCGTCCGCCACCTGAAACAGCTGAGCGGTTTTTAACTGCGTGAGTTCCTTGACGAAGGCTAGCACGTTGGCTGATGATCACATCAAACACAACAGATTCATTTGGTTCGATACCAAAGATTGCATCGTTAAGAACAACTTCGCCAGCTTGTTTACCAGTTTGGTCGAATAATGTTACATTTGCCATTTTGACTGTATTCCCCTTTCCTTATTATTTACCAGCTTTAACTGCTGACTTGATAGTGATAAGAGATTTCTTAGCACCTGGTACGTTACCTTTGATAAGGATAACGTTCTTTTCTGGAACAACTTGTACAACTTCAAGGTTTTGAATTGTTACACGGTCACCACCCATACGTCCTGCAAGGTTTTTACCTTTGAATACGCGGTTAGGTGCAACAGGTCCCATAGAACCTGGACGACGGTGGTAACGAGAACCGTGAGCCATTGGTCCACGTGATTGTCCGTGGCGTTTGATAACACCTTGGAAACCTTTACCTTTAGAAGTACCAGTTACGTCAACAACGTCTCCAGCTGCGAATGTTTCAACTGTGATTTCAGCACCAACTTCCAAGCCTTCAACGTTTTTGAATTCACGAATGAAGCGCTTAGGAGCCGTGTTAGCTTTCGCTACATGTCCTTTAGCAGGTTTGTTGCTCAATACTTCGCGTTTGTCATCGAAACCAACTTGGATAGCGTTGTATCCGTCTGTTTCAACAGTTTTAACTTGAAGAACAACGTTTGGAGTTGCTTCAATAACTGTTACAGGGATCAATTCGCCAGCTTCAGTGAAGATTTGAGTCATTCCCACTTTTTTCCCTAAGATTCCTTTTGTCATGAGAAAATAGTTCCTTTTCTATATTTTTTATTCAAAAAGTTTTTAACGAGCGTTTTTTATGCTCAAGATATCAAGCTTTATATTAAAGTTTGATTTCTACGTTTACACCACTTGGAAGATCCAATTTCATCAAAGCATCAACTGTTTTTTGAGTTGGGTTAACGATATCGATCAAACGTTTGTGTGTACGCATTTCAAATTGTTCGCGAGAGTCTTTATATTTGTGAGTCGCACGAATGATTGTGTAGAGGCTACGTTCAGTTGGAAGTGGGATTGGACCCGCAACTTGTGCACCTGTACGAGTAGCTGATTCTACGATTTTTGCAGCCGCTGTGTCAAGCGTACGGTGTTCGTAAGCTTTCAAACGGATACGGATTTTTTTGTTTGCCATCTTTTTCTCCTTTTCGTCTATTTAAGATAATAGGCTAGCTCCACAAGAAAACCGACGCGGTGTTGCGTGGCAATGCAACCGAGCGTGTCGCAACCTCTTGCATCAAAGCTAAGGCTGTAATTTACAGCACCATAATAGAATAACACAAAGCCCCTGCGATTGCAAGGGATTTGTTGCTGTTTTTTAAAATTTTTAACATGAAAATGTTTTCTTTTTTGGCGGGTCATTTATTTAAGTATTTTATGGAAGAAAGTTACTCTCTCTTCACCTGTTCATAGCTTTCTTTTCCGTCATTAAGCTTATCCCAAATCACTATCTGCCCACTTTTGAGAGATTTTTGCACATCGATAATTCGTTGGTTGGACGAACCTCGAAACTGAAGCATAAGATTTCTCTTAGTTCGGTCATACCGTCCATCGACAAGGATGTCAATTAGCGACAATAGTTCCAGTTTATCTGGAGTTTCCAACATCATTTCTTCCCATGTATAGCCCGTCCAGGACCAGATATCCTTATCTGGCAATTCCTTCCGAATCCGCTTAACGAGTGGCAAAAGAATCCCAGTATTGAGAAAAGGCTCCCCTCCCAGCAAAGTCAAGCCTTGAACATAGGGTTGAGCAAGATCTGCCATAATCTGTTCTTCTAATTCTGCTGTATAGGGAATTCCTGCCTTGAAAGACCAAGTCGCTACATTATAACATCCCTCGCAGTGAAACATGCAACCTGATACATAGAGGGAGTTACGCACACCCTCTCCATCTACAAAGTTAAAGGCTTTGTAGTCGATGATACGCCCTTGACTGAGTTCCTCGCTTTTCCATTCTTGTGGTTTTGGATTATTCATTCGCTACCTCTATCCAATAACGCTCAACTCCATTACAAACATCTTCAAGAATTCCTCCATTTGCTAAAATGACTGCTCTGCTAGCAGGATTATTCACGCTACAGGTCACAAGCGTTCTCTTGATGTTCTTTTCCTTAGTAATTTGCAAGCCCTGACGGAGAGTCTCTTTAGCATAACCTTTACCTCTTTCTGATGGACGAATGGAGTAGCCAATGTGGCCAGCATAATTCAGCAGTCTCTCATTCAGTCTCAACCGCAGATTCAAAAATCCTAGAGCACGACCTACATCATCAAATGATACAAATTGAATAGAAGGAACACGATTTTCAGGCAAGTTTATTCCCATCTCTTTTTGCATATTTGTTTCCAACCATTCCTCATAAGAAAAATTTTCTGTATCCCAGAAACCACCGTCGTGAGGCGACTGATATTTTTCAAACTCTGCCATCATCTCTAAAACTGTTTCTTTATCTGCTAATCTTGGTCTGCGTAGTTCCATCCTTACCTCCCACTATGAGAAAAGCGAGAGCTGACTCTCACTTTTATTTTTTCTTATTCTTGTTTAAAAATTGTTCTCTGAGGCTAAGCAAACGTTCTTTCTTACCAGCTCCACCTTTAGAGTGTTTCTCATGATAACGGGTCACTTGTGCGCGCCCCTTATCGTCTAATTGATATTTTCCCATTTCATTTCTTTCTAATTTGTTACTTGATGGCCAGCTATTTTAATCGTTGAACCATTCATGTGTTTGACACGCGCTGCGATTTCCTTGTGACGGCCGTTGACCATAGGTCTTGCTTGAGGATTACCTAGATAGCCACAAGTTCGTTTGACCACATCCACCGTTTTAGGATCGCTATTACCACAGTTTGGACAAGCAAATCCTCTCTCAGTTGGTTCAAAATCCCCTTCAAAATCACACTTGTAGCAACGGTCAATTGGTGTATTTGTCCCTAGATAGCCGACACGGTCATAGGCATAGTCCCAGACAGCTTCCAGGGCCTTAGGATTTTGTTGAAGAACTGGATACTCACAATAATGGATGAAACCACCTGACGCACCTGCTTCTGGATAGACTTTCTCAAAGTCTAATTTTTCAAACGGTGTTGGATTTTTACGAACATCGTAGTGGAAAGAGTTGGTGTAGTATTCCTTATCCGTGATATCAGGAATAGAGCCAAACTTCTCTGTATCTAGTCGGCAGAAACGGTCTGTCAAACTTTCAGACGGTGTTGAGTAGATAGAGAAATGATAGCCATATTGGTCTGACCACTCTTCCACCCGGCGTTTCATATCACGAATGATATCCAGCGTGAATTCCTTGGCGTCTGGATTGTGTTCCCAGCTATTTCCAAAGAAGACAGTAGCCACTTCGTATAAACCGATGTAACCCAGCGAAACGGTTGCACGACGATTCTTAAAGAGCTGGTCAACACTTTCTTCTTTACCTAGACGACGGCCAAAAGCACCGTATTGATAAAGGATAGGAGCATTTGCTGGCGTCGCTTCTTTGGTGCGTTCGACACGGTAAACCAGAGCATCTTCAGCGATATTCATACGCTCGTTGAAGATTTCCCAGAACTTATTCATATCGCCCTCAGACTCGAGGGCGATACGAGGCAGATTGACTGTCACAACACCTAGATTCATCCGACCTGAATTGACTTCTACACCATTCTCGTCTTTCCATCCTTGGAGGAAAGAACGGCATCCCATAGGAACCTTGAAAGAACCAGTCAAGTCAACAATCTTATCATAAGATAAAACATCTGGATACATCCGCTTGGTTGCACACTCAAGAGCCAACTGCTTGATGTCGTAGTTGGGAGTCCCTTCCTCTAAGTTAAGGCCTCGTTTAAGCGTAAAGATGAGTTTAGGGAAGATGGCTGTGCGATGCTCCGAACCAAGTCCCTTGATTCGGATGTTCAAGATAGCTTTTTGAATTTCACGCTCAAAACGATTGGTTCCCAGACCAAAACCTAGTGAAGTAAAAGGTGTTTGGCCATTTGAAGTGAAGAGAGTATTGATTTCATACTCAAGGGATTGCATAGCATCGTAGATGTCTTTTTGGGTTTTCTTCCAGGCATAATCTTCCCGTTTTTCAGGTAAAACCCATTCTTCCGCATCTTTGAGGTGTTTTTGGTAATTCTTCTCTGCATAAGGCGCCAAGACTTCATCGATACGGTCAGCTGAACAGCCTCCATACTGGCTAGAAGCAACGTTGGCAATGATTTGGGAAATCTGAGCTGTTGCAGTCTGGATAGACTTAGGACTCTCCACCTCCGCATTTCCAATTTTAAAACCATTTTCCAACATACCTTTAAAGTCAATCAAACAGCAGTTGGTCATAGGAGTATAGGGGCTGTAGTCCAAATCATGATAGTGAATATCCCCTTTTTGGTGGGCATTGGCTACGTGCTTAGGAAGCATTTGCAGTCCGATTGATTTCCCAACAATACCTGCTGTCAAATCACGCTGAGTGTTAAAGACATCACTGTCTTTATTAGCATTTTCATTGACAACTGCCTGGTCTTTGTTGAGAAGTTTATGGATACTAAAGTTAATATCTGTCGCTTTTGAGCGCTCAAAATCCCTTTGTGTCCGATAAGTAATATACTCCTCAGCTAGCGCATATTCTTTGGCTTCAAGGAGTTCATGTTCTACGATATTTTGAATTTCGTAAATCTTAACCCCCTGTGGAAAGCGACTATGAATTTCTGTGACAATTCGCTCGGTCAGAGCATTGAGGCGTTTTTCGACCAGGGGTGTCACATCCATAACCTTGTCAGCCGCCTTGTGGAGAGCCTTGTCAATCTTGTCCACATCAAATACAACACGTCTCCCATCTCGTTTTTCAACGAAGAGAGTTGGCAAAATTGTAATTTTTTCTTCTAGTGCAATCATATGCATGCTCTTTTCTAAAATGTTCTTTCTAAAAAGTATTATACCACTCTAAAAAGAAAAATCAATATCTTGTGTTAAAAATCCTAAAATTTTTAAAAATACACAAGATATTGATTTTTTTATTTAATTTTATAGACTTTAAACTCTGAGTAATCAGTCTTTACTTGTTGGTAATTTTCTTTCAAAATTGTTTCCACTTCAGACCAGACTGCTACCTTATCATTCACCACAATCACCTTAGGTTTGTTTTCTTTCAAGTCATTGATTAAACTAGTTTTATTCTCTTCTGTACTCGTGTAAAGAAGAGGTGATGGGAACATGGATCCAGACAAACGCTGGCTTTCTTTATACATCTGAACATGTGAATCCCAAATATAGATTTGGTCACCATCACTCGTCTCTTGTTTGACTCTATCTACCACTTGATGTTGTTCTCTATAAGAAGCTGGATGCAAGACAAAACGAGCCACAAAAGGAATAGCAATCAGATAAACCACCACTAGGATAGGTAGGTAGAGATTTCCCTTCATGAATTTTTTCCATAATGTAGGAACATCTTCTCTTCTACGACGACGAGCTCCTCTAGCTGAATGTTTCCCACGAATACTGGTCATCAAAAGAAGGAGTAAAAATGGAAGGATTAGAATCAAACGCGAACCGTGAAGAGGTTCTTGAGAAAAAAGCAACAAGGCTAATACAAATAAGAAAGCAAAACTAGCTGGTACTGAAATAACATATAATCTTGATGCCTTTGATTGGAACAATCCTAGAAAAACAAGGAAAAGAGCTCCTAAACCAAAAGTCAATAAACCATAGAATACAACATTATCCATTAGTTGAGGATTGGTAAAGACCTGAAGGGAATCAATCGGATACAAAAGACTTCCTATAGCTCCTCCAAAACTACCTGAAGTAAGCACATAGTAGCCTACTGGGTAAAAGATGAGAGAAAAACCGAGTGCCGCTGCAAAAAACTGATAAACTCCATGGACAAAACGACCATGCCCAACATTAAAGACAAATAAACCAATCGTTACTACTACAGTAAAGAGAAGACTTGTAAGAGGCTCTATGAAAAATGATAGACCCAAAAAGATCCCCAGACGTAGAAATCCCTTGTCATGGTTAGGATTTGATAGATAAGCTGCTATGAATGAAAATCCTGCAAACAGGAATGGCAGAGCTAAAATCGTAGCATATCCTCCTCCAAAGCCGAGACCGGATACCAAAATATAAAATATGGTTAGGAGTTGCTTGGCTTGTTCCCTTTGTCCCGTCAGATAGTCAGTTGAAGAAAAGAGGAAATAACCTCCTCCTAAGAGAGCTAGCCATTCTACCAAGGCAAAAAGGATACCTCCTTGGGTAATATAAAGTAGCAAGCAATAAAGAAGACCGTGACTAGCATAATAGCTACTGTAGAGCTGTCCTCCCTGATGTAAAGCCCACCCTATATACAAATCCTGCGCCTGAGAGGGACTTACCATATCTAAAAGTAAAGGTATCACCACAGAAAAAAACGTTGCAATCGTACTTCCAATGATGAGTCTGAAAAACGGGAAAGCTACCTGTTCTTCTTTTTCTACATGAGATTCAAGGTTCCTATCCAATCTATTTTCAATTTCATTACTCTGTATCGTTTCGGATACTTCTTCGATTCTGCCATATACAGCCATGTCGTTTCTCCTATTCAATTTATCTGTCTTAGTATATCAAAAAGACCTGAAATTGTCAGCTTGCGATGGCTGTTTGAGCGATTTTTTGCATAGTTTCACAAAGGTTTCAATTTCCCGAAATCGGTGTAAATGCGTATGTTTAAATGACATGACATAATCCAATTCTTTCTGAGTCAGCATCGTTCCTCCTATATCTTCTTATTCGTAAAAGGCAAGAAAAATAGGACTGGGTTGTATCCTAAGTCCTAGATTTCTTATAAGATTGGGGCGAATAACTGGGCAATTTCCTTAATCAATTTTTGGTACCAGCTATTTTTTATCGTATGAGGGAAAATTTCTTGCGATACTGAAAAAATCTCCTGAAAATCTTTTTGAATCTCTGTGATTGATGCCGTTTTATATAGTAAAACTGCATCTTCATAGTGGTGAAGCAAACTTCTATAATCTAAATTAATTGTTCCAACTGCAGCAAAGTCCTTATCCACTAAGATTTGTTTACTGTGGATGAAGCCTGGACTATACTCAAAAATCCTTACTCCTGCTGATAAAAGATCTGGATAGGCTCCTCTTGTTATGAGCTGGATTAATTTTTTATCCGGAATGAAAGGAGTCACGATGCGGACATCAACACCCCTCATAGCTGCATTTTTAATACTCTCAGTTAAATCATAGTCAATAATCAAATAGGGTGTTGTGATATAGACTGAATCAGTAGCCTGATTAATCAAACTTTGATAGACTTTTTTCCCTACCTGAGTACGGAAGATGGGCTTGGGTCCACTACCGTAAGGAATGCAGAGCCCTTGGCCAGAACAAGGCTGGTTTTCCAAGTGATACTGGTCAAAATCGCTGATTTCCCCACGATTGATGTACCAAGTCATCAAAAAGAGACGGGTTAGAGCCTTGACACCAGGGCCATCTATGCGAATTCCACTATCCTTCCAATAACCAAAGCGTTCTACATGGTTGATATACTCATCGGCTAAGTTAATACCTCCTGTATAAGCTACCTGACCATCTATAACAAGGATTTTACGATGGTCCCGATTATTATAAGCTACCGTCAAACGAGGAATCACCTTGTTAAATTTATGGGCTTCAATTCCTCGACTACGAAGCTGAATAGTGTAGTCTCCGGGTAAAGTCGCCATACAGCCGATATCATCATAGAGCATCTTGATCTCTACACCCTGAGCTGCCTTTTGCTCTAGTATGTCTAGTATGCTATTCCACATCAAACCTTCTTCGACAATATAGTACTCTAGAAAGATAAATTTCTCAGCTTTCTTAAGGTCTTCCAACATATGCTGCCACATGCTTTCACCCGAAGAAAAGAATTGTGAATCTGTTCGATCATAGACATCGGCATTGCTATCCATACTTAGCAAAGATTTGATAACTCCGTAAGCCGCCTTATCATCTTCCTTCAATTTCTGGCGGAGAGCTTTACTGTTATCCTCCCGAAAATGCATAGAACCAAGTTTGTCCAACTGCTTGATTTCTTTTTTGGACAATCGCCTTTCACCAAACATCAGATAGAGCAAGGGACCAATGACAGGAACAAAAGTCACCACTAACCACATCACTTTACTATCAGGCGCCATTGAGCGATTGACAATCGCTACGATAGTCGCCATACTCATAAAGATTAAGAGAATAACCCACAGAATAGGAGCCATACGCCCTAAGTAAAGAAAGAGACCAAAAACAAGAAAAAGTTCAAGTAGCATAATCGAAAGACTAAAGCCATACTTGGACATCAATAATTGAAATTTTCTATATTTCATATCCCCTCCTTGATATTTTGATACTCAATGAAAAGCAAAGAGCAAACTAGGAAGCTAGTCGCAGGTTGCTCAAAACACTGTTTTGAGGTTGCAGATGGAAGCTGACGTGGTTTGAAGAGATTTTCGAAGAGTATGAATGCTAAAAACAGGTAATTAATACTAGTATAACGCAGGTATTCGGTAGAAGGCAAGTATTTATAATCATTTTTCTGAGTAAAAGCAAAAGAGACTGACAAAACCAGTCTCCTTCCAGTCTATTTTGATAAAACAATGCGATCAGACGCTTCTCTATCCATATCGTCAATAATCATCTGATTTCCATTAACTGCATAAATCTTGACATCATCCCCAATAATCATGCGTTGATTAGCGGCATCGAAGCTAACCTGCTTGATTTCTTGATCTCCGTCAGTTTCTACCTGTGTCCATGTACCAGTTGTTCCAGTTACCACTAAAGTGATACGGTCTCCTTCGTCCTGACCAGTATAAGTTCCATCAATATTGGTTGGTTGAGCCTCAGGCGTATTTTGTGAAGAACTTGTCGCTGCCTGGTTTGAATTTTCTGCCGAAGATGAAGCAGCAGGTTGTGATTGCTGAGTTTGTTGTGTTTGCGATTGAGTTGCTGGTTGTTGAACTTGTTGAGCTCTTTGTGAACAAGCTACTAAGAGACTAAGACTTGCTAGAGAAGCAAGAGAAAGTGTGAATCTTTTTAATTTCATGATGAATTTCCTTTCTGCTACCAATTTACAGAATTTTTTCCTTCTAACTAGTAGTTTTCCTAGTATAACAAGTTCAAAAAAGGAGGTCAATTCATCTGCTCATGGACCAGCAAGTAGCCCCGTACTTCTGAGATAAAATAGAGAGACCCTGTAACGAACAACAAATCCTGGGCATCTGCTCTTGCTTCAAAATTGCTAATAAATTCTCGGTAAGAAGGAATTACATCGTAACCTGTTACATCTGTTTCATCCAAAGAACCTTGATAGTCAAAGCCTGTCACCTTGAGTTCCACCTGAGGCAATTTTTCAGTCAGATAAGCCAACATCCCTTGATAATCCTTCCGTTTCAAGGCTCCAAATAGGATTTGAGGACGATATCCTTCCTGCTCTTTTTCTTTAATAAACTCAACCAAGCGAGTCAAGGCAGGAAGGTTATGAGCACCGTCCAAGTAAATCTGAGGACGAATACGCTCCAAACGCCCAGCCCAATGGGTCTGATTCAAAGCTTGTCTTATAGCCTGTTCATCAACAACTTCCTTTCCTTCCCTCATAAAGAGAAGAAACGTTTGTAGCGCTAAGGCCGCATTTTCCTGCTGATAAGCTCCTTCTAAACCTATTTTCAACTGTGAAAGGTTAGCCAAAGAGCTTGAAAAATCCCCATTCAGCATTGAAAAATCTTGGCCTGCCTGATAAAGGTCAACAGCTAAAGAGTCTGCTTTTTTCTGACAAACAAGCCTAGCTTCTGAAGGCAACTTAGCAATCACTGCCTTTTTACCAGCCTTGAAAATGCCAGCTTTTTGCTCTGCAATTGCTTCTAGACTATCGCCCAAGGTCTCCTGATGGTCAAGCCCGATGGAGGTGATGACAGCGATCTCTCCAGTTACCACATTGGTCGTGTCAAGTAAGCCACCAATTCCCACTTCTAGTAAAACCAAATCCACCTCTTGCTCCCTAAAGTAGAGAAAAGCAATCAAGGTCAGCAATTCAAAAAAGGACAACTGGTCATAGGTTTGCACAAGCGTCTTTTCCATCTCCTTGACCTGCTCAGCTAAGCGGATAAAGTCTGAATCAGCTATTGGTTGCCCATTAATGCAGATTCGGTCATTGATGGAGACAATATGAGGAGAGGTAAAGGTCGCAACTTTCTTTCCATGCCCCATAAATAATTCCCTCATAAAAGCAATGGTAGATCCTTTCCCATTAGTCCCTGTCACATGGATAATAGGATAAGACTTCTCAGGATTTCCTAACAAATCCACCGCTTCTTGCATTCGGCCCAAACCTGATCGAAAATTCAAACCAATCCTACTATGAAGCCATTCTTCTACTTCAAACATACATATCTCCTTGATAAATGTCCAATCAATGACCACGCCAAAGCATGATAACTAACAAAAACGAGGTCAGGATTTTCGTCCCGACCTCTCACCTGGTTAGCTAATAATTAGCTACTATGAAGTTAACGTGGGGTAAAACATCCACTGAATGTGCCTGCGTTTCTAATTTCTAGCGCAGGGCTAAACACGTCCACTGGACGTTCCAACTTTTCCCAATTTCTGGGAGTTGGGCTGATACAGTCTCCCAGACTTACTTACGGTCTTTATTTTTAGCGTCAGGGTAAAAATGTTCACTGAACACACCAGTTCTCTCTTATTTTAAGGAACTGGGCTAAAAACATCCACTGGATGTTCCAACTCTTCCAATTTCTAGGAGTTGGAGTAAAAATATCCCCCGGATATTTTTACTCCTCCATAAAGCTGTTGAAGACTTCTTCAATCATGTTCCATTCGTCTTCTGAGTCTTCTGGGATTGGTTGCAATTCGCCTTCTGTTCCATCTTCGTTTTCGATGAATGAGTAAGCTTGGATTTCAACTTGTCCGTCTTCGTCTTCTTCTGCGTTAACTGGTACTAGAAGAACATAGTTTTTACCAAATTCTTCTTTTCCGTCAATGGTCAAAAGGATTTCAAACAAGGTTTCATTTCCTTGCTCATCTACTAGTGTAATTAATTCACGTTCTTCGTGGTCGTGGTTATGATCGTGTGACATAGCCTCTCCTTTGTATTAAAATTTTCTATCTAAATAATTTTGTAAAATCAGCTGAGCTGCTAACTTATCAATGACTTTCTTGCGCTTATTACGGCTGATATCTGCTTGTTCAATCAACATGCGCTCTGCGGCAACTGTTGTCAAGCGTTCATCTTGATAGTCTACTGGTAGACCAAAAAGCTCTTCTAACTTTGCTCCGTAGGCTTGACTAGCTTCCACGCGCGGTCCGCTTGTATTGTTCATGTTTTTAGGCAAGCCCACTACAAATCGTTCCACCTTGTAAGTATCAACCAACTCCTTAACGCGGTCAAAACCAAATTGGCCTTGCTCCTCATTGATTTGGATGATTTCAAGTCCTTGAGCTGTAAAACCAAGCGGATCGCTAATAGCCACCCCTACCGTTTTTGAACCGACGTCCAATCCCATAATTCTCATAGGTTATAGATCGACTCCTTGTCCTTTAAGGTAGTAGCGGACCAACTCTTCAACGATTTCATCGCGCTCATACTTACGGATTTGATTTCGTGCATTATTGTAACGAGGAACGTAGGCAGGGTCTCCACTCAATACGTAACCTACGATTTGGTTAATCGGGTTGTAGCCCTTATCGTTCAACGAAGCATAAACATCAGTCAGAGTTTCGCTAATTTCTTTTTTATTGGAATCGTCCAATTTAAAACGTACTGTTTCTTCAGTAAATCCCATTCTAACACCCTCTTTCCTTAGAATAGTACCATTATAGCATAATTCCTTACGTTCTACAATTCAGGCAGTCTATTTATTTGGATTTTCTATTGTTCTGTCGCGCCATTTGCCAATCTGTCTGAAATATATTTGCTTGGTTCATTCTTCAAGAGATTTTCTAAACCAATGTTCTTCAAATATTCTAACTGAGAAGCCTTCTTGACATCCAGAACTTGAAAATCAAAAGTAGTCGTTGTTTGAAGTTCTGTTGCACTTAACAGTTTGGTTTCAAGCTTAAATCCTGCTAATTTACGAGCTTCTATGATAGACTCATCCTTCTCCTCCGCCTCGAGAAGAGCTTTTTGAGTTTCTTCCACTCCATGTTGGTCGATATAAGTCTTCAACTCATCAGAAACTGGACGTTTTTGTTGAATCGTTAAGCTCAAAAAAGTCTTATCCTTGTATGTAATGGTTTGGATTTGCTGGCTACCATCATCTGACTTAGGTAAGAGCAAAGTCTTGGTCACAACTGTATTCTTCTCAGCATTCTCAATAACTGGCAATGCCGACTGAATCGTATCCTTTTCTGTTTTTGTAGCTGTTCCAGTTTCTTTTTTCTGTCCGCAACCAACTAGGACAAAAAGGAAAGCTAGACTAACAAGAACTATTTTTTTCATTTCTTTCTTCTTTCTTTTTCTTTTTAAGATTAATACTCAATGAAAATCAAGGAGCAAACTAGGAAACTAGTCGCAGGTTGCTCAAAGCACAGCTTTGAGGTTGCAGATAAAACTGACGAAGTCAGCTCAAAACACTGTTTTGAGGTTGTGGATAGAACTGACGAAGTCAGTAACCATACATACGGCAAGGCGACGTTGACGCGGTTTGAAGAGATTTTTGAAGAGTATAAAATAGAATAAGACTGGGAATTGCTCCCAGCCTTGATGTTTATAGAGCTGCACGCAAACGTGCTTCTGCATTTTCTACATTACGGACAGAGCGTGGTAGGAAGGCACGAATATCGTCTTCCTTGTAGCCAACTTGCAGGCGTTTTTCATCCACAAGGATTGGGCTCTTTAAAATTCTCGGTGTTTCCATAATCAGATTGAGGACTTCGTTGACACTCAAATCTTCAATATCCACTCCGAGGGCTTTGGCATAGCGATTTTTAGATGAAACGATGCTGGCTATTCCATTATCTGTTTTGGTTAGAATATCCAGTAATTCTTCTCTCGTAATTCCTTCTTTACCAAGATTTTGTTCTTTATAACTTAACTGGTGGGCATTGAGCCAGGTTTTTGCTTTTTTACAGCTAGTACAACTTGAGACTGTATAAATTTTAATCATGTACCTACCCCTTTCGCTACATGTTACTATCAGTTTAGTCTATTATACCATAAAAAACATCCGACTTGCGACCTATTTTTAAATTTTTTTGACTTTTTTCGTCATTTTCGTACTTTTTTCTTGACAAAATGAAATTTACAGCCATTCTTTATATTTCCTGATATAGATTTTTTTCACAATTGTCACGCTAATCATATACAAAATAATGATGAAAAGTAAAAAGATGAAATAAATCGGTTTTAAAGGAGTTAGATGAAGAAGACTTGCGAGAGGACTATAGGGAAGAAAGGTCACAAAGGCTGCAGCCAATAAGGTTGTCACAAGTACTAGCCAAGCTGGACGGCTTTGTAAAAAGGGAATTTTAGCTGAACGCAGCATATGGATAACCATAGTTTGTGACCACATGGACTCAATAAACCAACCTGTCTGGAACAAGACAATAAAGCCTACGGCCGACTCTGCTCCATGAACATAGGCATGACCTGTTGTCATGGGTACAATGATAAAATAAAGCAAACTGAAGGTCAAAATATCAAAGGCAGAAGAGATAGGCCCCATCCAAACCATGAAACGTGTGATGGACTTAGCTTCCCAAGTATGCGGATTTCTCAAAAAATCTTTGTCCACCTTGTCAAAAGGCAGAGCAATACAAGACAAATCATAGACTAGATTTAGGATAATCAAATGGACTGGTGCCATTGGTAAAAAGGGTAAAAAGATTCCAGAGACCAATAGGGATAAGATATTCCCAAAATTAGAACTCACTGTCATCTTGATATATTTGGTCATATTGGCATAGACCTTACGACCTTCAACCAGTCCTTTTTCAAGCACCATGAGATCCTTATCAAGTAGGATAACATCAGCTGTTTCTTTGGCAATATCTACTGCTGTATCAACAGAAATCCCCACATCTGCTACTTTCATAGAAGGGGCATCATTGATTCCATCTCCCATATAGCCGACAGCATGACCATTAGCCTTAAATTGCAAAATAATCCTTGCTTTTTGGTCAGGAGAAAGTTTGGCAAAGACGGTTACCTCCTCTACGGCTTGGGCCAATTCTTGATCACTCATCTGATCAATTTCAGACCCCAACAGCATCTGATTGATATCCAAACCAACCTTTTCACAGACTGCTTGGGTAACCTTTTCGTTGTCTCCCGTCAAAATCTTTGTTTGAACTCCATGTTCTAACAGAGCCTTAATTGCTGGTGCTGCAGATGGTTTAGGAGGATCTAGGAAGGCTAAATAACCAGTTAGAATCATATCCCCTTCGTCATCAACTGTATAGGCATGACCTTCCCTCAAACCTGACTTATAGGCCACTCCCAAGACACGCAAACCTTGTTGATTTAGTTGTCGGACTTCCGCTAATATTTCCTCTCTAATAGCATCTGTCAAGGGAGTAATCACTCCTTGGTATTCCGCATGACTGGAAATCGCAAGCATTTCCTCTAGGGCACCCTTGGTTACCAAACTAACAACTTCGTGTTCATCCTTAACGATAACACTCATCCGTCTACGTTCAAAATCAAAGGGCAATTCATCTATTTTTTGAAAGGTTTGATCTAGATTTTGCAAGAGGGCGTGTTCTTTGGCTTCCTTTTCAGTCCGTTTAATGATGGCTCTGTCCATCAAATTTTTCAGGCCCGTTTGAAAATAAGAATTGAGATAAGCTCGTCTCAAGACGGTCAAATCCAAGCGTCCGTGAATGTCCAAGGGATATTCTAGAACGATTTCGTCTTGGGTTAGAGTCCCTGTCTTATCTGTACATAAGATATCAATCGCCCCTAAGTCCTGTATGGCATTGAGTTTCTTGATAACCACTTTTTCCTTAGCCATGATAATGGAGCCTTTTGCTAGACTGGCCGTGATGATCATAGGAAGCATCTCAGGTGTAAGCCCAACACCAACACTCAAAGCAAATACACCAGCTTCCAACCAGTCGCCATCTGTTAAACCATTGGACAAGAAAACAATAGGCACCATGACCAACATCAAGCGAATCAAGAGCCAAGAGATACTATTCATCTCTCGTTCAAACGAAGTAGGCTCGTCATAGGTGTTTAGAGTCTGCTCAATGGCCCCCATCATTGTATCATCACCAACCGCCAAAACCACGGCCTTGGCACTACCAGATAAGACATTGGTTCCCATAAAAGCCAAGGATTCGGCTTCGAGCAGACTATCAGATTGTTGAACTGTTGCCTTGGTCAAGGCCAATTTTTCAACAGAATCACTTTCGCCTGTCAAGCCAGACTGTTGGACAAAGAAATCGCGCGACTCAAATAAAAGAAGATCTGCTGGAATCATATCACCAGCGCTTAATTTAACCACGTCACCCACTACCAAATCATCGATAGGTACTTCTTGGATTTCTCCTTGACGAATGACAGTCGCTGTGTTGACAATCATTTTTGAAAGATTGGTGGCTGCCTTATCACTGCGGAGTTCTTGGACAAAGCGAATGCCTCCAGAAATGAGGACTAGGACAACGATGATAATAGAAGTCGTCGGATCCTCTTGACCTGGTTTTGCCAACCAGACATTGGTCACCAAGGAAATCACGGCGATGACCAGCAAGATGATTGTAAAAGGATTGATAATCGATTCGTAAATCTTTTTCAAAATCGAATCTTCTTGGCCTTTGGTAATCACATTTTCGCCATAGAGGTCACGATTTTTTTCGACTTGTTCCTCTATCAAACCGTTTAAACTGGTATGATAAAAAGTTAGACTCTCGTCTAAAGGGACTTGAATAGCTGTTGCTAATCTTTCTTTTGTTGTTTTCATTGGTTTATCCTATCTGTATGAATGATGTGTTTCATACACAGAGACCAATCACTTTATAAGGGCAGAACGACACAAATCAGCGATTGGCTGTGTATGTGCGGTTCCGGATGATCGTCAATTTGCATCGTCTGTCTCCTTTCTTTTTTTTAAACAGTAGAAAATCCCACCATAAAATGGCAGGATTAAAAAACTAATTATCTGTTTTTCGTTCAAGCTTTAACTCCATAGGGCAATGTAATGAGCTTAGTCTTGGCCTTCGCGACCAGGACTGTTGACCAACGAGTAGTGTCTCCACTGCTTTGCGGTAGTCATCCGTATCCCTATGGTAGCCTCACCTACCGTTTTCGTCTTTCAGTATAAACCTTTAAAATTTAAAAGTCAATCATCTGAGTTGTTTAATTCTTAGATAACTAACAACTCTTTTGGAGCTAGGGTCAACAATTCACAACCTGTCTCTGTAATCAGGATATCATCCTCAATACGAACGCCATATTTGCCTTCGATGTAGATACCTGGTTCATCGGTCAAGGCCATACCTGCCTTAATAGTTTCTGTAGAAGTCTGGCTAAAGTATGGTTCCTCATGGATATCCAGTCCAATACCGTGTCCGATACCGTGGGTAAAGTAGTCGCCATAGCCTGCCTCGATGATAATATCACGAGGAATTTTGTCAAAGTCACGGAAACCTAATCCTGCCTTAGCCTGATCAATCAAGGCTTGGTTAGCTTTTAGAACTGTATTGTAAATCTCTGCTTGCTCGTCGCTGACATGCCCTAGATAGATAGTCCGTGTCATATCACTGACATAGTGGTCGTAGAGGCATCCAAAGTCCATGGTGATAGCCTCTCCTAGTTGTACTGGTTTGTGCATAGGATGAGCATGAGGTTTGGAAGAGTTGATACCACTAGCTAGAATAGTGTCAAAAGATAAGCCAGATGCTCCCAACTCACGCATACGGAAGTCAAGGAAGTTGGCAATTTCAATTTCAGTTTTTCCTGGCTTAATAAAGTCAAGCGCATCGCGGAAAGCTTGGTCTGAGATAGAACAAGCCTTGCGAATCGCTGCAATCTCTGCCTCATCCTTAATCATTCGAAGACCTTCAACAAACTGAGTTTGTGGAAGCAAGTCAATTCCTTCAAAGGCTGCCTGCATACGGTGGTAATAAGATACTGAAATCTCGTCCTCAAAACCGATTCGAGACAAGCCCATGTCCTTGACAATGCCGGCAATGACAGCCAATTCATCACGGTCAGCCACAATCTCAAAACCACTGGTTTCTTGCTTGGCTGCAATGATATAGCGAGAGTCTGTCACCAAGACCTGACGGTCACGGCTGATGAAGACTGTTCCGTTTGAGCCCCAAAAACCAGTCAGGTAATAGACGTTTTTAAGGTTATTGATGATGATACCATCTAGTTCTTTTTCTTGCATTTTCGCTAGAAATGCTTGTACGCGTTTATTCATGATGTAACTTTCCTTTCAAATAATGTCCTGTGTAGCTGACTTCGTTGGCCGCTACTTCTTCTGGAGTTCCTGTTGCGATGATGGTTCCACCGCCGACACCGCCCTCAGGACCCAAGTCAATAATATGGTCTGCAGTCTTAATAACATCTAGATTATGCTCGATAACAAGGACTGTATTGCCATCGTCAACAAAGCGAGCTAAAACCTTGAGCAAGCGAGCGATATCCTCAGTATGAAGACCTGTCGTCGGCTCATCCAGAATGTAGAATGACTTACCTGTCGAGCGTTTGTGGAGTTCACTAGCCAGCTTCATACGCTGAGCTTCTCCTCCAGAAAGGGTAGTAGCTGGTTGCCCTAACGTTACATATCCCAGTCCCACATCCTTGATAGTCTGAAGTTTACGTTGAATTTTCGGAATATGTTGGAAGAATTCCACCGCATCGTTGACAGTCATATCCAATACCTGCGAGATATTTTTTTCCTTGTAGTGGACTTCTAGGGTTTCACTGTTGTAGCGGGTTCCGTGGCAGACCTCACAAGCCACATAAACATCTGGCAAGAAGTGCATCTCAATCTTGATGATCCCATCACCTGAGCAGGCTTCACAACGACCACCCTTGACATTGAAACTGAAACGCCCCTTCTTGTAGCCTCGAATCTTAGCTTCATTTGTCTGGGCAAATAGGTCACGTATATCGTCAAAAACTCCTGTATAGGTAGCTGGGTTGGACCTAGGTGTTCGTCCAATTGGACTCTGGTCAATATCAATCAAACGATCAACATGCTCAATCCCTGTAATAGTCTTAAATTTACCAGGCTTGTCTGAATTACGGTTGAGCTTCTGGGCAATAGCTTTTTTGAGGATACTGTTGATCAAGGTCGATTTCCCTGAACCCGACACACCTGTCACTGCGATGAATTTTCCTAGTGGGAAGCGAGCTGTGACATTTTGCAGGTTGTTCTCACGCGCTCCTGTCACTTCGATAAAACGTCCATTTCCTACACGGCGCTCGTCTGGTACTGGAATGGCACGTTTGCCTGACAAGTACTGACCTGTGATAGACTTGCTGTTGCGAGCCACTTGCTTAGGTGTACCTGCTGCAACAATCTCACCACCAAAAACACCGGCACCGGGACCAACGTCAATCAGATAATCCGCCTCGCGCATAGTATCTTCGTCATGTTCCACCACGATAAGAGTATTGCCCAAGTCACGCATCTTTTTGAGACTGGCAATCAAGCGGTCATTGTCTCTCTGGTGAAGACCAATTGACGGCTCATCTAGGATATAAAGGACACCTGATAGGTTAGAACCAATCTGGGTTGCCAAACGAATACGCTGACTTTCCCCACCTGAAAGGGTTCCTGCTGAACGTGACAGAGTCAGATAGTTAAGACCCACATTATTAAGGAAGGTCAAACGGTCTTTGATTTCCTTGAGAATAGGCCGAGCAATGATGGCTTCATTTTCAGATAGAGTCAACTGGCTTACCAAGTCCAAATGGTCGGCGATAGACAGGTCTGAAATTTCTCCGATATGTGGTCCTTGCTCGCCACCCACACGGACAGACAAAGCCTGGTCATTGAGACGATAGCCGTGACAGGTTCCGCAGGTCAGCTCATTCATGTAGAGACGCATCTGGGTGCGTGTGTAATCGCTGTTTGTCTCGTGATAGCGACGCTTGATATTATTGACAACTCCCTCAAAAGGAATATCGATATCGCGCACGCCACCAAATTCATTCTCATAGTGGAAATGGAATTCCTTGCCATCAGAACCATAGAGAATCAAGTTCTTATCTTCTTCTGACAAATCTTCAAAAGGCTTATCCATATCCACTCCAAAAGCTGTCATAGCCTGCTCTAGCATGTTTGGATAGTAGTTGGATGAGATAGGATTCCAAGGAGCCAAGGCTCCCTCACGTAAGGTTTTGCTGGCATCTGGCACCACCAAATCAGTATCCACCTCCAGCTTGATGCCCAAGCCATCACACTCACTACAAGAACCAAAAGGAGCATTGAATGAGAAGAGACGTGGCTCTAACTCTGGAACAGTAAAGCCACAAACTGGACAGGCATAATGCTCAGAGAACAACAACTCAGAGTCGTCCATAGTGTCGATAATGACATAACCTTCTGCAATACGAAGGGCAGCCTCAATGGAATCAAAGAGACGACTACGAATGCCCTCCTTGATAACAATACGGTCAACCACGACATCAATATTGTGTTGCTTGCTCTTAGACAACTCTGGCACTTCTGTCACATCATAGACTTCCCCATCCACACGGACACGGACATACCCATCTTTCTGAACCTTCTCGATAACACTCTTATGTTGGCCTTTTTTCTTGCGGATGACAGGGGCCAAAATCTGCAAGCGCTGGCGTTCAGGTAACTCCAAAACCTTATCCACGATTTGCTCCACCGAAGAGGCCTTGATAGCTCCATGCCCGTTAATACAGTAAGGCGTCCCCACACGCGCATAAAGGAGACGCAGATAGTCATTGATTTCAGTCGTTGTTCCCACCGTCGAGCGAGGGTTTTTGCTAGTCGTTTTCTGGTCGATGGAAATAGCTGGGCTGAGGCCATCAATGGCATCTACATCAGGCTTCTCCATATTTCCCAAAAACTGACGAGCATAGGCTGACAAACTCTCCACATAGCGGCGTTGTCCCTCAGCATAGAGGGTATCGAAGGCCAGACTGGATTTCCCTGAACCTGACAAACCTGTCACGACAACCAACTTGTCTCGCGGAATTTCCACATCAATATTTTTTAAATTATGGGCACGCGCCCCATGAATGACAATTTTATCTTGCATCTTTGTTCTTTCTAGTCCATTATTGCTTACCATTATACCAAAAAAAGTGAGATTCTATTACCCAAAAGGCCGATTTTGTAGTATAATAAAAAACTTCTTATTTTATGTTTCCTTAGGGCTTCCTAACCCTTATATCACGCGCTTTTTAACAAAAAATACTAACATTACTTTTTACTACTTGCTCCCCCAAAGTACGCAAAAAGGGGAGCAAAAAAGCCCCACACAAGGGCTAAGATTTAACGAGTTCAGCAGGCAAGAAACTAGCACGGTCAAACGTGCTTTTTTTATTGCTGGTTGCTGATAGGTATATTATACCATGAAGCGCGTGGTTTATAAGATTATGACCTCACAAAAGCCCCCAGATTCGTTTCTGAGGGCTTGTAGTTTATCCATGGTGTTTTAGTTGTCCAGTACGAAACAAAGCAAAATAAGGGGCGAATATGAAGCCTCAGCCTACATTTGCCAACATTTATGCTTCTAATTCTTGTATTAAGGTTAAATATAAATCATCAAGGTCAACATCTATTTCAAAATCTATGTTTAAATCGATGTCTATATCCATGTTTAAATCTATCTCCATATCCTCTAATTGGATATTCTCCAAATCAATCAAAAAATCTTCAATCATGTCATTCCCCCCTCACTTAAATCTCAACATTTCTCAACAAAACACCACAAACGCCTACTTATATGCTTCTAGCTCTCCGTTCTGGTGGATTCTCGCAAAGTTTAAGACGGCTATCTGTTTGTATCGGTGATAACTAGTGGATTTTGTCCCAGCAATTTCTAAACATTCGCTTACTGTTTTCTTCCTCATGTAGCAATAATGGATAATAAAGTATTTTCTGGCTCGCTTGTTCTCTATGCTATTGATGTCGTGGGCGAATATTTCCAACCCCTCACGGATTGCCTTTTCATGCTTGCTAGTCAAATTCCACTGATCAGGTAAGATAAGTTTCCAAGCCTCTTCATCTATCGTAACTTGGTTTTCACTTCCTGCCATCCTCTGGAAACGTAGAAAGTAAGTCATCCGCTCTCTGACGTTCATCATCGTTTTAAACTTATCCAGCTCCATTAGTTCGCTCCTTTGTGGTATAATTAGTCTAAAGAGAAGTGAGGTAGAGATGATAGTGTCGCTACGCAACTTCATAGTATGAGATGACGGGACAGGCACACCGTCCACTACTCTTTAGCGCTTAGATTGTTCTAGGCGTTTTTTTGCGCTCACCTATTACCCCACATTTGCTAAGTGTTCTATGGCTTTTTGCCTTACTCGATATACCGAGGCTGGAGATACACCTATTTCCTCAGCAACTTGCCAAGCGTCAAGAATATTCAAGTAGAACAGCCTGAGAACAGAACGCTCAAGCGGATTGGCCAGCTTATCGATCAGCCTAGATATTTCCATTCTCTCTTCAGTAAGTCGCTCAATTCTCTGTAAAGTGTCCTCTTTTAGTTTTAGAACGCTTATAAGGTTATTCTCTGCTGTATTTACCCTGCTTGTTTGTACTCTAGTAGTGCACAGTTCTTGCTTTTTGATAATACCACTTTCTAAAGCTGCAAGCTCCAAATATAAGCCTTCTATTTCTTTATTGATCCACTTAACGCCCTCTAGTTTTTCTTTTACCTGCTCTGGTGTCATGCCTTGGTCTCCTGTGTGATATAATATTATTGAGATTATAGCTGAGGCGGAGCGCCTTGGCTTTTTTCGTTTTCTCTATGTTCGCTCTTAGTTCAAGCCTATTCTCCATTCCATTTGATAGGCAATTAAGGGACGTTTTTATCTCTCTTATCTCCTTGTCATTCTGCAAGGAGTAAATCCGAAATAAGAGGGCTAAAAACTCCGCTTATCTGCTTGTCATTTCTCAGGGAGTTAAGGGGGGGTATTGCTCTTATCTGCTTGATAAATGATAGGGGAATATAGCCACTTTCTCGGCGTTCGCTCGGAGTTCAACACACATAACCCTACCATTTGTCAGGCATATTTACTGCCACTACCTCACCAAAACCTCACCATTGAAAAACTTCGATACCTTACCAAAACCTTACCGTTCTATGGTTCTAAAAAAGTAGCTATACCTTAGGGTAATCTTAGGGTTCTATCACTGGAAAAAAGCCCTGTACCTTGCTAAAACCTTGCTATTTTGAAGTATGTGACCTTAGCCTAATCTTAGCCTATTTTTAATATTTTTAAATACACAACCTTGTACTAACCTTGTACTTTTTATATATGTAACCTCACCCTTACCTCACCCTTTTTTTGGAACGCTCTGCTTACTTAAACCCTTGATATATCTAGCTTTTTTAACATTCAAACCGTCTAATATGTAATATTTGTTCGTTTTGTAAATTACACACTACTTCATATTGTCTCACAATCTCGAACCATTCAGCCAAAATCTATCCCCTTTTTCAATATACTTCAAAAACTTCTTATAGTGCTTATGATACCTGTCACGCTTCATATACCTTGGTCTTTCAGGGAAACCATCAAACATATATCTACCACGTCTAGGACTCCACCCTGGTTCTACCTTTCTGGCTTCTTTTAGTGCAAGCTCCCAGTAGTATTGGCAATCCGTTTTACTACGGTTCAGAGTGCTCTTGTGGATATCTAGACAAGTACCGCAACTAAAATACAAATACCGTTTATAAAGCAACCTGCACCGTCTACCACAATCAGGGCAAAGAAAGAAATATCGATTACCTCCCTTAGTTCCTGCTATTCTGTCTAATTCAAATGACTCTCCACCAAAATCAATCTCTAAATTATCCAAATCAATCTCCAAACGTTGACCGTCCAACTCGGCTATACCCTTAGTTATTCCTTTCATCTTCATTGGTTTAGTGATTGTTTCTATTGCTAACCGCCTCATTATTTCCCCCTATATGGAAAAACCCAAATCTATTGCCTAAATGTCAAAAAGGGATTGCTCCCCTTCCTGTGTTTTATTGGCCAGAATAACCAGCAAGGCCTTTATATTCGCCCTCTACGTCCAACTTTTGGAGTAGGTTAATACTTTCATCGCCCAGCATTTCCAACGTTCCAAAAGCGGTCATTGAGTCCATAGGGATAGGCTTATCAGAAAGCAAGCGATCAGCGTAGTCTAATAGTTCTAGCTCGTAGTCTGTGACCTTATTCAGCAAACTCTCAAAGTCCTCTGACTCTTTGAGTTGAAGCACGCGCTCCTGTTTGTAACGTTCTTCAAATGCTTCATCGTTAACTGGTTGGTTGTAATAGTCTTTGAAACTGTCACAAATACGCTTAAAGGTCTTGTTTTGTTTGTTATCCTCCACATACTCAGCGACAAGCGTTCCCTTATCTTTGTAAGTCAATGAGATTGTAGGCTGGCAATATGTTCCAGTCATATATCCCAGTAGCGCGTGACCTGCTACCAGAGCGGTCGCCTGATCACAAAAATAGTAAGTGAAAGTGAATGTTTTTGCTTTATCTGAAAATGTTTTTAATGTCATGTTGTTTTTCCTCTTTCTGTTTTAAGGGTGTCACTAGTAGTTACACCATTGCAAGGGGGTCGGTACTATCTACCCCATTTTGTTATCTGTATAATACTAGCAAACCAGCAATCGCACCCATACCATCACTATCTCCTACGGTTGCGGTTGAATGTTTTACATCAATTACCTGCACGGTCGCCATAAAATCATTTACTTCCTGTTCAAAATTTTCTAGTGATTGTTGCCATTCGTAATAAAAAAATAGTTTAATTTTCATGTTTTTTACTCCTTTTGTACTTAATTGATTTTTCTGTCCCCTTTTTTATACGCTTCTTACAAATTTTATACACTTGTTTTTAAAAGTGTATAAAAAATAAAGTCAGTAATGCCAAGGGTTTTGCTATTGTTTTATACACTTTATACGCTTTATACATTAAAATAAAAACATATATAGGGATAATAGGGACCCCATTTTTAAAACATAATATAAGGAAATTTTTTTATTTCCGTGTTTTTCGTATAAAGTGTATAAAACCCTTGATATGACAACGTTTTTAAGTGTATAAAATTTTTGCCCTACTGTGTAAAGTGTATAAAATTCTTATTTTCTTTTCCTTCTCTTTTTGTACTCTGGCCAATGGTTGTAATACCCGCGTTCATTCTTTGGCTTTTTCTGCTTTTCGGGTGTTGCCCTACCATTAGCATAGGCTACGCTTGCAAACGGCGGTAGGTCTTCTTTAGGATAAAAACCTTTATGGATCTGTTGCCCTGCAGGGATAACCTTCTGGCCAACTGCGAAACCTTCAGGCAGGTTGCTTTTGATTTCTCGATGTAAGCCCATTTCTGACCTGTTTTCTTTAATACCATAGTATTCTAGGAAACCTTTCCAAACGTGATAGACAAAACTATTAGGAATAAACTCACTTGTCAATTCATCAGTAAAAAACTTAGAAACAAAATCAATAACGGGGTTCATGTCCTTATGGTGTTCTTCAAGTATTTCAATAGACTTCGTAGGGTTAATGTCAGCGATTGGTGTTTCAATAGCCAACTTAACCAGGTACTCCAGCACTTCTTTGCGGTTAATGTAATCGTCTTTGATAGCCTTGTTAGGATTACCTTTGAATATTTTGGTAAAAGGTAAAATTCTAAATCGCCTATCAATAGCTGATTTATCCCCGTTCATTCTTGGTAAACCATTAGAAGATTGTACTACCGTCATATTAAGGCGTATGCTATAAGGGCGTTTCCCTTTGTCCTCTATGGTCATTATGTCGCCTGTTGCTAAGCTAAACATATCTGAAGTGTCTCTAATTACTGCGTCCTTTTGTACATCATCACCGATTACAAGCGACTTTCCCAATAATATAGACGTTGAAAATTGACTTTTTGTTAAACCAGTGATCTTCAAACTTGCCACATTTTCCATACCAACTAGGTTTATAAGTAACTGCTGAAAAGTTCCTTTTCCTGTTCCGCCTTCACCGAAAAACCAAAAGATTTTTTGCAATGACTGCCCTGTTATGCTTGCTTTTATAATTTGGATAGCAAGGTTATAAAGTTCCTCGTCACCGTCAAACAACTCTAAAAGCCAAGCTGTCGGCTTCCAGCCGTTAATTATAGGCTCTTCTGCTCCAGGGCTATAACCTGTTTTTATCTTTCTTGTTGCTGTAATCTCTGGTGTCGTTTCTTCAAAAATGCCTGTCTTAGCATTGTATAGCTGTTTCCCAATTACAGTATAATTGCCTTGGATTTCCCTCATTTGGCTTTGTCTTGCTATTTTATAAAGCGTATCAAATGCCTGTTTTTCTGTTGTGTTTGGATAAATGACAGAAATAAGATCTTGCAAAAATTCATTATCCTCTAACCAGATACCAAAATCAGGATTATAGAAATATAATGGGGCTTTTTGCCCTTGTGCCTCTGGCTTAATTCTAATAAATCGGACGTACTTTTTTAACATAATAGCAACTCCCAGCGGATTAGTTGGTAAGGCCTTACTGCTCTTTTCCTCGCCTTTCTGCTGGGCTAGTTCTTCATGCTGGGCCTCGGTCAACCTGCCTGCCTTTACATTTTCAAGGTGTTTGCTGTCTGCCATAACTTCTTCATAAGCTTGCTGATAAGCCTTGTCCTTGATTTCTTGACACTCTTTGATAAGCTGTCCCCTAACACCTTTGAAAGTCTTAAAGTGCTTATCCTCGCTTTCACGCGCCTCTAAGATTTCACTTTCTAGGTTTCCTAATTCTTCTAGTTCTATGGTTCTATCCTCTCTTTCTATATTCAGCCCGTGCTATACTGCTAAAAGTGCGGTCTAGCTCTTCAATAGGCAATGGTTCAACTGTCACGCTATTAGCTATCTTTGTCAGCTCGTAGGCGGTCTCTAGGTCACAATCAACCCACTTATTAAAGAGTAAACCTACAAAGCGTGTCAGTGCCACGTTTCGTCCTCCCTCGTCTCCAAAGCCATTAAAAAGTGTGTCAATGACCCTCATAGTCATTGACCTCTGGCCGCTTGCTCTAGGCTTGTAAAGCTCAGTAGTTCTTTGCTTCGCTCTTGGTTCAACCTTGGGGACTGGATAATCTAGGCCATGCTCTACAATCTTTTGATAACTTGCTGGGTCGCCTGTTGTTACTGGTAGCCCTTGGAGTTGTGACCAGGTTAGACTGGCCATGTCAAAGGGTAGCCCAATCTTATCAGCAATCTCTTTCACTACCTGCTTATAGATTACCTCGTTCATCACGTTGTCAGGCTTCACTACAAGGCGAAAACGGGGCTTTTCTAAGCTATGTTTAATAGTCGGGTATAAGATATAGGAGTAGCCAAATAAAGCGCTAGAAATGGCTTTTATAAAGCTCTCAGACGTCCCCTGTATATCGTCATAATCAAGGAAAATCAAATCCCGATAGATTAGACTGGAGTTGTTTCGCTTGTAACTGCCATTCTTTTCTGGTGTCACTTTCCCACTGATACAGTAAGGCGCTTGTGTACGTTTAAATTCTTCAATGTTTGCCCCTTCAGGGACTACCAAAGGTTTAAAGCGTTCAATGTACTGGAACGGCTCAATCTTATCAAATGGATGGACAAGATTATTTTGAAATCCTTTAGCCTCGTAAATTGCCATGCTCCACCCCCAGAAACTTCATCAAGTCAGAAATTCTATAATAGATTTTCCTAGTATCTTCTAGTGGGGGCTGGTATCGCCTTAGCCCTGCTTTTTCCCATTTTTGGAGTGTCATATATTTTATATCTAACTCGTCCATGACTTCCTGGGCTGAGATTAAACCTGTCAGTCGTGGTTTGACTGTATCACGCGCTTCAAGGTATCTTTCCACTACCTCCAGAATGCCATGAGTCAGGTCATGCTCACTTTCTCGGCTTAGGCTAAACATATCCACCCACCTCCTTCAAGGTTTCTTTGTAACTCTCTAAATCAGCATTTAAAAGGACAGTTAGGCGTTTCTGTTCTTCCTGTACTTGGTTATAGAATGCCTTTGCTCCGTCCAGTAACTCCTCTTTGTTAGCAGGGATAAAATATCCTCTAAATGTCCCATGGCGAACCCCAACAATAGGAACGCTATGGCGCGTGATTAAACGGCTGATAATATCTTGCACGGTTCTTTCTGCTAGCTTAGTGATCAGGCTGATTTCTGCCCCTGTTATGGAGTTCTCAGCCCCTACCTTGATTAGTCTTAATACTCGTTTATCATTCTCTGATAGACTCATTCAGTTCCTCCTCTCCTTTGCTTTTATTCAAAAAGGTTATTTGTCCGCTTGCTACCCCTTGCAAAATAGCTTTTTGATTTTCTATGATTGTATCCAAGGTTTTACAAACAACTTCTTTAGTTTCTTTGTCTAAAAGTTGAGATGTTAGCACTCCTCTGGCTACTGCTATTCTGATTGTGTTATTCAAGCACGTTGCTAGAAAAATCTCTCTGGTAAAATAGGTTTCGTCTGGTATTTTTTCAATATCGGGGTATAAATTCATTGTGTAACTCATTTCATCCCTCCGTAAACTCTTACCCCTGCAAGCTGGATATATCGCCCATAATCAGGGTTTAAATCCTCGCTAGGTGTTTCTATCGTCTGTTGGTTTTCTCGCTCAATTTTGGCGCTTTTTTTACGGTCTCGGTGGTTTAAATAAAGCAATAAGCCAATCAATACCACCATACAGATTACCGACTGTGTATTGGTCAAATCTAATTCATTCATGTTATGCCCTCGCCTTATAGTTCTTGATAAATTCCGCTTGTTTAGGTTGTTCCATATTCAGCAAGTCGTCTTCGGCTTGTGCCATTTCTTTAATATCTTTAGTCATGGTATGCCTCCAGCTCTTTAGCGTCGTCATTGTTCAAAAGCAAAAAGGCTATTTCATTTAGACGATCGTATAGCTTTTCATTCTGGGCGTATGCTGTATCAGTGTATTTTTTAGCAAGCCATAAGAACGTGGTTGTATCTTTCTGTAGTGCAAACTCAAGCCCTTCAAGAGCTAGGTTATTCATTTCTAAAACATTCATGATGTCGGTTAATTCGTTCCCTAATTCTGCTAGTTTCTTAGCTGATAATAGAACTTGTTGGCTTGATGTTGCTTTTTTTGTTGTCATGTTTTTTACCTATGTTTCTATGTTGTGTAATTGCCCTAAGGGCTTTTTAATGCTTTTTTACTATACTGGATATCCTCACACTCAAGATTGCCGTCGGAGAATGTGGGGATTTTGAATGGTTGTTTCTTATACAGTTTTTCTTGCCTACAGCCTCATGCTCTCGGTCGCCAAATTTCTGAGCGTGGGGCTTTTTGAGTTGTTTCTTATAGACGATATCCTCACGCTCAGACTCGCCAAAGTTTGAGAGCGTGAAAAAGTACCAGTTTAAAGAGTTGGCGCTCTCCGTATGGTCAAATTGCCCTAAATATGCTATAATCTAGGTATAAATCTTACTAAAACCTCTTTGATAATAGCTTGCCTGCTTTGTTAAATTCGTTTTAGTGTTAGTGTGAAAGGCTTTGCGGTGTGGTTATTGCTAAGCCTTTTTTGTTGCAATCACGCGCTTCTTTGGCGTGTTTTTTTATTTCTAAATGCCATGGCTTTGATTTCCTGATAACTCATATTCAAGCCAATCATGGCTATTACCATATCCTCAAATGCTTGGTATTGCTCCAGCTCGTCACTTGTCAAGCTATCAATGCCATTGTAGCCCCCACGTTCTTCCCTTAACTGCTTAGCGTTCCTGTCGGTTACTGCTTTTAGTAGCAGGTTGTTCATGGTGCTATGCGCGTGCTTTGGTGCTTGTTCCCAGTTCTCAATGCTGTCATGCAAGGTTTTTCTTTTTGGCTTTTCTAGCGCCCTCTGCATACGGAACTTAGAAAGTTCATCACGCATTTCAAAGAATGCTTTGACTAGGTTGGTTTTGAAGTTGGCCACTTGCTCGGTGTTCTTCAAGAATGTGATCAGCAATGTTGCTTGTTGCTCATTCAAAATATAATCTTTTGCCTGTTGTCCACTTTGTAAAGGTCGCATTTTAAATGACACCTTTCCAAATTGCTCCAGTCGTCCAATTTGTTTTCTAATGTGTTCCTGTATTGCGTGGTGTTTTATTCCAGCGCATTCAGCTATGATTGCACTCGTAGTATACGGCTCTTTTTTACCGTCCATATAGACTAGTTCCATCGGTTTGCTCCTTTCTAAATAAGTTCGTTTTTTTTCGTACTTTTTCCTAAAAAAATAAGATCAGGGGAAATATTATAAAGTGAAGTTAATTCTCTTAGTAAATCAACAGGAATTTTAGTACTATCTTTTTCGTACTTTGCGATAGTTTGAAAACTTCTATTGATTTTTGAACCAACTTCACGTAACGTATAACCAGCAGAAACTCGCGCTCCTTTTAAAGTAATCTGTTTCATTAAAAAAATCCTTTCTAAAATTCTAATTGAATTGTACTATTATTTTCGTACTTTGTCAATAATTAAATTAAAAAATATTATTATTTTCGTACTTTTTTCTATTTTATTGTGTTACAATGAAGTTAGGAAATTTAGGAGGAGGTAAATATACATGGCAAAAAATAGCCCTCAAGATATTAAAAATAGACTCTATTTCTCTGCTAGATTAAATAGACTTATGAAAGAACAAGGTAAAAGACAAATTGACTTACATAATGATTTAGGTATTCCAAAAAGTACGCTAACAGGTTATGTCAAAGGTAGATCAATGCCAAATACTGAAAACCTCCAAAAAATTGCTGACTATTTTAAAGTAGAGGTCTCAGATATTGACCCCCGTTTTTTTGTTCATGATTCAGAGGTTATTTTAAAGAGTGAGCAGCCTGTTATTGATTTTGTTACAATGTTTGAGTCTTTATCAGAAAGAAAACAAAAGAAATTATTTAAAGGTGTTATAAAAGATTTAGAGCATGATAATTTACCTCATGATTTTTTAAAAGAACCCTCTGACCTCGTTACTCATTTAGGTTCGCAGTTAGATGAACTACTGAGAGCGAAGAAAGAGCGAGAAATGCTTGAAAAAGAAAATAAAATGCTTGAGGAAGAAATTAGAATTTTAAAAATTTCTAATGAATACACCTTAATAGACCCTAAAGATACTGAAGCTATTAAGGATTTTAGAAATAGTCATTCAGAAGAAGATATTATTAAAGTTGAAGAATTACTTAATAAAAAAAAGCAACCATAGCAAAACAGGATGGCCGAAAAAGTCGATTATGCGATCTATAGCATACCCACGCGCCACAACGTTCAACAATCCTGAAGCGCGTGGATTCTCGGGCTTCGCTCAAGCTTCAAGCCTATATAAGCCCCATATCTACTAATTTTGTTGATGTCAACAAATGTCAACCACTTACAATATTTTAGAAAGGATCTCATGAACGAATTACAATTCTTAATCTATACCGCTGACAACGATAGCGAGACAGCTAGTGTCATCATCAAAGGCGAAACGATTTGGGCTAGTCAGAAAGAAATGGCTAGACTTTTTGACGTCGGTGTTCCTGCAATCAGTAAACACCTAAAAAATATCTTTGAAGAGGGCGAATTAGAAGAAAAAGCAACTATTTCCAAAATGGAAACAGTTCAAATAGAGGGTAGTCGTGAAGTTGTCCGCCAAGTTGATTTCTATAACCTTGACGCCATCATTTCAGTTGGTTACCGTGTCAATTCCCAAAAAGCTACGAGATTTAGACAGTGGGCTACTTCGGTACTTCGTGAGTACATGATAAAAGGGTTCGCCATGGATGACAACCGTCTGAAACAAGGCGAAAACTTGCTGGAAAAAGACTATTTCCGTGAGCTCTTGGAGCGCGTGCGCTCTATCCGAGCTAGTGAGCGTCGTATATGGTTACAGATTACAGATATTTTTGCTGAAATCTCTATCGACTATGACCCACAAAGTACGTTGACTAAGCAATTCTATGCTGATGTACAGAATAAGTTTCATTATGCAATCACTGGCCAAACTGCTGCGGAAATCATCTACACGAAAGCTGACCACACAAAAGACAACATGGGACTTACAACGTGGAAAAACTCCCCTAACGGTCGCATACTGCAAGCAGATACCCAAATAGCAAAGAATTACCTTTCAGAAACAGAAATCCGTTCCCTTGAAAGAGGAATATCTAGCTATTTTGATTACCTGGAAAGACAGATAGAACAGCGAAAAGCTCAGACAATGCAACAACTAGCCCAAAGCATTGACCGCTTTTTGACTTTCCAAGAATACGATATTTTAGAAGGTCATGGAAAAATCACTTCCAAGGTTGCGAAAGATAAAGCAAAAGCAGAATACCAACTATTCAACAAAACTCAAAAGATAAACTCGGACTTTGAAAAAACTTTAAAACAGCTAACTGACGATAAAAAACTTTAAATACAAGCCTGTTTACTATAAACAAGCCCATATTAACCCCATATCCGCCTTGCTTCCAACTCTGGTATTATTTACCGACTGACTCTCTAAAATCGAAAATAAGGGGGTTCTCGTAGCCCCTAGCATGATATAAAACCTTTTTGATAATAGCTTGCCTGCTGATGTATTTTAGAAAGGTTTATCATCATGAAAATAACTGAAGTTATAAAAAAAGACGGTAGTAAAGTTTACCGTGCTAATGTATATCTAGGAGTTGACCAGGTAACAGGAAAGAAAGTCAAAACCAAGGTAACAGGTCGGACACAAAAGGAATTAAAACAGAAAGCCAATCAAGAAAAAATAGCTTTTCAAAAAGCAGGATCTACTAGACAAAAGGCTAGCACCATAAAAAACTATCAAGAATTAGCCAATCTCTGGTTAGAAAGTTATAAGAATACGGTTAAGCCAAACACTCAAGGCAATGTTAGAAAGTTAATTGATAATCATATATTGCCTATTTTTGGGGCTTACAAGCTCGATAAGCTCACTACTCCACTTATCCAGTCCATTATCAACAAACTTGCTGACAAGACTAATAGAGGGGAAAAAGGGGCTTTTCTACATTATGACAAGATACACGCTTTAAACAAACGTATCTTACAGTATGGCGTAACCATGCAAGCTATACCGTCCAATCCTGCGCGTGATGTGGTTTTACCTCGTAACACTCAGAAAGCAAAGCGGAAAAAAGTAAAGCACTTTGAAAATCAAGAACTAAAAAAATTTCTTGGTTATCTCGATAATTTAGATACTCATAGATACCGTTATTACTATGAGACGACACTCTATAAGTTCCTATTGGCTACTGGTTGCCGTATCAATGAGGCTCTAGCACTTAGCTGGTCTGATATTGACTTAGATAATGCCGTTGTGCATATTACCAAAACACTAAATCGGGATTTAGAAATCAATAGCCCAAAATCTAAGGCTAGTTATCGGGATATAGATATAGATCAAGCTACTGTTAGCATGCTAAAGCAGTACAAACTACGCCAAACTAAAGAGGCTTGGAAGATAGGGCAACGTGAAAGTGTAGTATTTTCTGATTTCATTCATGAGTATCCTAGCAGTTCAAGACTTAAAAGAAGATTGCAAACACATTTTAAGCGTGCTGATGTTCCTAGCATTGGCTTTCATGGATTCCGTCACACTCACGCTAGTTTATTGCTTAACTCTGGTATTCCTTACAAAGAACTCCAGTACCGCCTAGGTCATTCCACCTTATCAATGACCATGGATATATACAGCCACCTATCAAAAGAGAACGCAAAAAAAGCAGTATCATTCTACGAAACTGCACTAAAAGCACTATAGGGGGAGCAAAAAGGGGAGCAAATTTAAAAATCAACATTTCAAGACAAAGTAAAAATCCAATAGCAACAGGATTTTTGTTAGATTTATTTTGAAAAAGGCCGATTTTGTAGTATAATAGTACGGTGTGAAAAAATCTGAAAAATGAGAAAGGATAAGGGATATGAAACAAGTTTTTCTCTCTACAACAACTGAATTTAAAGAGATCGATACGCTTGAACCGGGTACTTGGATCAATCTCGTCAATCCGACTCAAAATGAATCTCTCGAAATCGCTAACGCCTTCGATATTGATATTGCCGACCTCCGAGCACCGCTCGATGCGGAAGAAATGTCTCGTATTACCATTGAAGACGAGTACACCCTGATTATCGTTGACGTGCCGGTCACAGAAGAAAGAAATAATCGCACCTACTACGTAACCATCCCGCTTGGTATTATCATCACCGAGGAGACCATTATCACTACTTGTTTGGAACCATTACCGGTCCTCGATGTCTTTATCAACCGTCGATTGCGTAATTTCTACACCTTCATGCGTTCGCGTTTTATCTTCCAGATTCTCTATCGCAATGCAGAACTTTACCTAACAGCCCTTCGTTCGATTGACCGTAAGAGTGAACAAATCGAAAGTCAACTGCATCAATCAACTCGTAATGAAGAATTGATTGAGCTCATGGAATTGGAAAAAACCATCGTCTATTTCAAGGCCTCCCTCAAAACAAATGAGCGCGTGATTAAGAAATTAACCAGCTCAACCAGCAATATCAAGAAATACCTTGAAGACGAAGACCTGCTTGAAGACACCCTGATTGAAACCCAACAGGCCATCGAGATGGCAGACATTTATGGAAACGTCTTGCATTCTATGACGGAGACCTTTGCCTCTATCATTTCCAACAACCAGAACAACATCATGAAAACCTTGGCCCTTGTGACCATCGTCATGTCCATCCCAACCATGGTCTTTTCTGCCTACGGGATGAACTTTAAGGATAATGAAATCCCCCTAAACGGCGAGCCGAATGCCTTCTGGTTAATCGTCTTTATCGCTTTTGCTATGAGTGTCTCGCTCACTCTCTATCTCATCCATAAAAAATGGTTCTAAGAGGAGTTCCTATGTCTCAGATTGATCTACAAAAATTAACAAAGAAAAACCAAGAGTTTGTCCACATCGCTACCCAACAATTCATCAAAGATGGGAAAACAGACGCTGAAATCAAGGCTATTTTTGAGGAAGTTATTCCCCAAATCCTTGAGAAGCAAGCCAAGGGTACGACTGCTCGTTCCCTCTATGGCGCACCGACCCACTGGGCTCATAGTTTCACTGTCAAGGAACAATATGACAAAGAGCATCCAAAGGAAAATGATGATCCAAAACTCATGATTATGGATTCAGCCCTTTTCATCACTAGCCTCTTTGCCCTCGTCAGCGCCCTCACAACCTTCTTCTCAGCAGATCAAGCTTTCGGCTATGGATTGATTACCCTCCTCTTAGTTGGACTGGTTGGTGGATTTGCCTTCTACTTGATGTACTACTTTGTTTACCAATACTATGGACCAGATATGGACCGCAGTCAACGTCCACCTTTCTGGAAATCTGTACTAGTTATCCTAGCTTCTATGTTCCTTTGGTTGCTTGTCTTCTTTGCAACAAGCTTCCTACCAGCTAACCTTAACCCAGTACTTGCTCCATTGCCACTAGCTATTATCGGAGCAATTCTCCTAGCCCTTCGCTTCTATCTCAAAAAACGCTTGAACATCCGCAGCGCAAGTGCAGGACCAACACGTTATTAAGAGAATGATAAAAGCAACTGCAGATGCGGTTGCTTTTTACTACTTTCTTGATTTAAAAGCATTCTTCTGACATCCCACATAGCTTTCTCTTATCTTTTGTGATAAAATAGGCTCAATCTATTTCTAGGAGGATGAGATATGGTTTCTACTATTGGTATTGTTAGTTTATCTAGTGGCATTATCGGAGAAGACTTTGTCAAACACGAAGTGGATTTGGGTGTCCAACGTCTCAAGGATCTGGGACTCAATCCTATCTTTTTGCCCCATTCGTTAAAAGGCTTAGACTTTATCAAGAATCATCCTGAAGCCCGTGCGGAGGATTTGATGCAGGCCTTTTCGGACGATAGCATCGACATGATCCTATGTGCCATCGGTGGGGATGATACCTATCGTTTGTTGCCCTACCTTTTTGAAAATGACCAACTAGAAAAAGCTATCAAACAAAAGATTTTTCTTGGCTTCTCAGATACAACCATGAACCATCTCATGTTGCATAAACTAGGTGTTAAAACTTTTTATGGTCAATCCTTTTTAGCAGACATTTGTGAATTGGACAAGGAGATGTTGCCCTATAGCTTTCACTACTTTAAAGAATTGATTGAGACGGGAAGAATCTCAGAAATCCGCCCCAGTGACGTTTGGTATGAGGAACGAACTGATTTTAGTCCCAAGGTTCTGGGGTCACCTCGTGTCAGTCAGAAAAATACTGGTTTTGAGTTGTTGCAAGGAAATGCCCAGTTCGAAGGGGAAATCCTCGGTGGTTGTCTCGAATCTCTCTACGATATCTTTGACAACTCTCGATACGCAGACAGCACGGAGCTCTGCCAAGAATACAAACTTTTCCCTGACTTGTCAGACTGGGAAGGAAAAATCCTCTTGCTAGAAACAAGCGAAGAAAAGCCTGAGCCAGACGACTTCAAAAAGATGTTGCAGACTTTAAAGGACACTGGCATATTCGAGGTTATCAGTGGACTCTTGATCGGGAAACCTATGGATGAAACTTTCTATGACGACTATAAAGACGCACTATTGGATATCATTGATAGCAACATCCCGATTGTCTATAATTTGAATGTCGGCCACGCAACTCCAAGAGCTATTGTTCCCTTTGGCGTTCACGCCTATGTAAATGCAGAGGAGCAAGTCATTCGCTTTGACTATAACAAATAAAGCTGGGAAGAATTTCTCAGCTTTTTTCTATATTCTCAAATATTCTAGTTACCTGTACTCACTAATAACCGCTTTTCCACGCACAATCATTCTCGTGGTCGTCAATCAGGCCCGCTGCTTGTAGAAAAGACAAGACAGCGACTGGGCCTGTGAACTTGAAACCTCTTTTTTTGAGATCTTTGGCTAATTTCTCAGACAAGGGTGTTTTAGCTGGGGCTTGGCGGTAATCGGGAACATCGTTCACAATCGTTTTCCCCTCAACAAAAGACCAAAGATAGGCATCCAAAGAGCCGTACTCTTCCTGTAGTCGTAAAAAGGCTTGGGCGTTAACGCGTGTAGCAAAAATCTTGGCTCTATTGCGAATGATGGCTGGATTCTCCAACAAGGCTTCCAACTCGGTGTCGGTCATGTCTGCCACCGCTTGAATTTGATAGCCATGAAAGGCTTCTCGGAAAGCTTGGCGTTTGTTGAGCACCGTTTCCCAAGACAGGCCTGCCTGATAGGTTTCCATGCACAACAACTCAAACAATGCTTGGTCATCATAGAGGGGCTGGCCCCACTCCTCATCATGATAGGAGATATAGAGAGGATTGGTCATCTTGACCCACGAACAACGTTTTGTCATGTTCTGCTCCTATTTGACCAACATTTTAAGGGCCGACTTGATATAGTTCTCAGCTGTATCTGTCGTTCCTTCAAAGAATTTCTTGATTTTCTTGAGCTCAGTTGCCTTGTAGCCCAGTGCCAACATGGCTTCCATAGCTTCTTCCAGTTCTTGATTTTCAGCACTGGCTTGGACTGCCACCTTGGCAAGAAGATCATCTCCTGCAACTACTACCTTACCTTCCAAGTCCAACACCATCTGTTGGGCTGTTTTCTTGCCAATTTTAGGGAATTTAGTCAAGTAGGTGATGTTCTTGGTTTCGATGGCTTGAACCAGGCCAGCATTGTCATCGGCAGCGATAATAGCAAGAGCTGATACAGGACCAATCCCAGAGACCGAAATCAGACTAAGAAAGAGCTTTTTCTCATCCTCTGAGCGAAATCCATAAAGCAAATGGGCGTCCTCACGCACAACCTGATGCACATAAGTTTGAGCTTCCTGATTAACCTGACCTGAATAGGCATAGGGATTGGCTACATGCAGGATATAACCGATACCGTTGACTTCAAGAACAATGTATTTAGCAGTGATTTTGGTAATGATTCCTTTTAAATATTCGTACATAGTTTTCCTTTTAGTTTAATATTTCCCCAACTCACGGAGACTGGTATGGTTTTCCTGAATGCGTCGGAACATCTTTTCCATATCCGACTTGGTGAAATGCACCAAAACAGGACGTCCGTGGGGACAGTTATAGGGATTGTCACATTGAGAAAGCTGATAGAGGAGCTGTCTGGCCGAATGATCATCGATACGATGGTTGGCCTTGATAGACCGTTTGCAGGACATCATGATAGCCAGCTCTGCTCGGTATTTCTTGATAGAAACTTCCTTGGTCAAAAGGAGCATGTCGCACATTTCATAGATACCTGACTCAATCTCCTCCTCTGCCATCCAAATAGGATGTTCACGCAGAATAAATTGATTTTCTCCGTACTCTGCTAGAAAGACACCCACTTCCTCCAAAAGAGGCATTCTTTCCTTGAGACGAAGAGCATCATCCGCAGGAAATTCAAAGATGTAGGGCACTAGCAATTGCTGCTGGCTCTGATCAACATCGCCAATGCTTTCACGATACTCCTCGTACTTGACCCGTTCCTGAGCCGCGTGCTGGTCTATGATGTAGAGCCCATCTCGCCCCTGGGCAAAGAGATAAGTCCCGTGCATCTGGCCGAAAAATTCCAACTCTGGGAAGCTGGATGATTCTTCTCGCTCCAGCTTATCATAAGCCTTATCAAGACTAGCTAGATCTAACTCTGGATGGTCTAGTTGGTCATAGTTAGCAGGCTTTCTCTCTGCAAAATGCAATTTTGCTGGCTTGGCCAATTGATCCAAGGTTTCCTTGGCAAATAAAGTCAAATCCTGTCCTTCATCAGTCAATTCTACCTGATAATCAGCCACCTCAGCTCGACTGGGTCTTGACGACTCAGTTTTCTCATAGTAGAGCGTATTTTCTTTGAGTGGGAGAATGGTCTGCTCCACCTTCTCACGATTGCGCACGGTCGATTTGGCAAGATTTTCCAAGGCATCTGGTATCAAGGTTTGTTCCTTGAGACTGTTTGCAATAGCTTCTGAAACCAGCGTCATCAGTTCTTTTTCCTTGGAAATCCGCACCTCTTGCTTGGTCGGATGCACATTGACATCTGCTAGATAAGGGTCGATATGGATGTGAATGACAGCCAGTGGAAAACGTCCCACCATAAGCTTGCTACCGTAACCATCCAAAATAGCACGATTGAGTAGGAAGTTCTTGATATAACGGCCATTGATGAAGAGGCTGATATAGTTGCGATTAGCCCGAGTTAACTCAGGCAAGGATACAAAACCTGAAATTTCGAAATCTAGGTCAGAGTTCTCAATTTCAATCATCTTCTTGGCACTCGCCAAACCGTAAATCCCTGCGATAGCTTGGCGCAGTTGACCAGTCCCTGCTGTACGCGTCATTTCCTTGCCATCGCTAATCAAGCTAAAAGAAATCTCAGGATGGGCCAAGCCCAAACGGTTAACAATATCAATAATATGAGACAACTCCGCTTGCTGGCTCTTCATATACTTGAGACGGGCAGGCGTGTTGAAAAAGAGGTCCTCCACACAAACCTTGGTTCCCACAGGACTAGTCGCTGGGATGACTTCCTCAACTTCACCCCCACGCGCGACGAGCTTGGTTCCATGACTTGCACCATCCATCGCCGTCAAAAGGGTCAAAACACTAACAGAAGCGATAGAAGGCAAGGCTTCACCACGAAAACCAAGCGTCCGAATCCGAAAGAGATCTGCTTGATTTTTTATCTTACTGGTTGCATGGCGACGCAGGGCCAGATCCACTTCATCGTGGGCAATTCCATGACCATTATCTGTGATTTGAATCTTCTTGAGACCAGCTTCCTCAATCTCAATGATAATCTGACTAGAGCCAGCATCAATAGCATTTTCTACCAGCTCCTTAACAACGCTAGCTGGACGCTCGATAACCTCTCCAGCAGCAATTTGGTTTGCCAGAATCTCTGGTAATTCAATAATATGAGACATCTTTCAGCCCCTTTCTGTATCTGTTTTCCTAGAAATTGATTAGTGCTATTATACCATATTTCAGAAAGGACAGAAAAGCAAGCGCCATATAGAAGCCAAATCCCTCCACATAGACAAAGTCCCTTGCCAGGTGTCGTAAAATAGTGTTTAATAAAGGTGTACAAGAAGTGATCACAATTTTGTATGAAAAACAAGGAGAGAAATTTATGAAAGTAGAACTACAAATTAGTGAAACTTACGAGGAGGAAAAATTGATTGTCCAAGCACCTCAAAAAACCGAAAAAGTCCAAAAAGTTATCGAATTTGCAGAAAATCTGGACCAAAGAGAAAAAATCAAAGGGAAGATCGATGATCAGGTCTATCTAGTTGAGATTGGCAAGATTCAGCGCTTCTATATCGAGAATCGGAAGGTTCTGGCAGAAACGGCAAGTCAGACCTACACCATTGATTTACGACTCTATCAGGTTCTTGAACTCTTGCCAAGCAATTTTATCCAAATTTCCCAATCAGAAATCATCAATATCGACTCCATCTCTCATCTCAAGCTCACACCCAACGGTCTGGTAGAAATCTTTCTAAAAAACGAAAGCTTCACCTACTCTTCACGCCGTTACCTAAAAACCATCAAGGAGAAATTAGAACTATGAAAAAACAAATCTTTCACGACGCAGCGACTGGTGTTCTCATCGGCCTCATCCTCTCTATCATCTTTTCACTCATTTATGCACCGAGTACTTATGCCCCACTAAATCCCTACTCTCTCATTGGCCAAGCGATGATTCAACATCAGGTTCACGGTGCCCTGGTCTTGCTCTACTGCACACTTATCTGGGCAGCTATCGGTATGCTCTTCAACTTTGGCAACCGCTTATTCAGCCGTGACTGGAGCATGCTCCGTGCCACTCTGACTCATTTCTTCCTTATGCTGGCTGGCTTTGTCCCACTAGCAACTCTGGCTGGTTGGTTCCCCTTCCACTGGATCTTTTATCTCCAACTCATTATCGAGTTTGCGATTGTCTACCTCATCATTTGGGCTATTCTCTATAAAAGAGAAGCTAGAAAAGTAGACCACATCAATCAACTCTTGGAGCATAGAAAGTAAAAGTTCTGATAAAACTGCTTGGAATAATAAAAAAGCCAAGCCTAAGCTCAACTTTCCAACTCATACAAATCCGCAATAATTGCAGCCAAACGTTTGATATCTCCCAGCATGCCTCGCATTTCAAAGTCAGCCAATACAGGAAAACCAAAACGTTGACTGTATTGCTTGGCTGTCAGGCAGTATTGGTTATTAAAGTTACGATTTCCTGAACCAACCACGCCAAAACACTTACTAGCATTGTCGCCATAGGCGATAAAATCCCCAACAGGTGTCGTCAAAATCTCAACATCTCCGTTATCCACGCCATTCCCACCTTCGAGGTAGGTCGGCAAAAAAGTGACATAGGGATGGTCCATTTCATAAAAATCTTGGCCTTCCTTGACCAAATCCTTGATATGAATCTTTTGAACCTCAATTCCCTCGTACTGGGACAAGAGATAGTCTTTCAGGCGGGTCACAAAACTCTCAGTATTCCCACTCAGACTGATATAAACTAAAGAAATTGTCTTCATATGTACCTCCATGATTTTATTTTTAATCGAAAAAGAACTACCAAGATTGTATCTTGATAGTTCTTTTTTGTCAATACTTAGGCAAGATCTTCTGTTTCCTCTTCTTCAGCCAAGGCTTTCTGTTGACGCCAAATCTTATAGAAAACAAGGGCTAGGAAAAGAACATTGATGACGATAGAGAGAATGCTAACGGCTTGTGAAATAACACTTATCCCTAAACGCATGGTTTCATCGTGAACTAACTGCACAGCATCCTGTAAACCAACATAGCCATAAATCGAACCAATAATGGCTAGCAAAACATAGCCGACATAAGTATAGTTTGCATATTGCAAATTCTTACGAATAAGGAAGACAATCGCTACTACCACTAAAATAGCAGATAGCACAATCAAGGCCATATTAAAAATAGAATGAGTTGATTCTGCTACTCTATAGGTGTAATTAAGCTGGTCTTCTAATTGCTGAGCACTGACCCCTGCAACTTGTTTCTGAGCGGCACGAAGGGCTTCTTTGCTAGGCAAGGGACTCAACATTCCAAACAGAGACATAGCTGAAATAAGAGCAGACAAGATTAGCAAGACCCATAGATAAATCGGTTTCTTTTTCATAATAGAACCTCCTGATATTATTATCGATATTATAGCACTTTTTGTAAAGGGATACAAATATTATAGTGTAGTTTCTACCTGTTTTCGGTAGGCTTTTGGCGATTTTCCGCACAATTTTCGGAAAACTTTATAAAAATATCCAACGTTACTGTAGCCAACAGCATAACAAATATCTTCGATACTGTCACTAGTTGAAAGTAAGAGCTGCTGAGCGGCCTTAATGCGTTGTTTGTTTAGTAATTCTGCGAAGGTCGAATTGGTTTCACGCTTGATCAACTGTCCTAGATAGACAGGATTGATAAAGAGATCCTTACTGATATCCTTGAGGGAAAGTTCTTTCTGATAATCACGCCCAATGACTTCTAGCACACTAACCACATTTTCATTCATCCGATATTGTCCAAAGAATCGAGTCAGAGTTTCCTTGATATAAGGAACCAGTTCATCGAAGGATTGAATAGCATGAATGGTTTTAACGATATCCGTCATATCATCAGCTTTGAGGTGTTCAAACAAGTGGAAGACATCCATGACAAACTGGATAAAAAGCTGTTTGGTAATCGGAACACGGGGTGTATTTTCAAGAACTACCTTCTCCAAGAGATTCAACTCTTCCACGATTTGATTGAGATTTCCCTGAATGATAACCCTATAAATCGGTTCGTAATAGGCGAAGAGGCTCTCCGACTGCTGCAGATTTACAGAGCCGTAAAAGAGGGCTTTCTCAGCATTCAGCTTCCAACGTTCAAAATGTTCTTGATAAGGGGCTTCAAAGGGAGTAACGACTAAACCATCTAGGGGTTGGTCAGAAATGAAAATCTGCCAGTCTTGACCCAAGACATAGTAGGGAATGGTGAAGGAACCTTGCTTTTCCTTAGATAGGCCTATCCACCAATTCTCCTTACCACCTAAATAACTGACAAATCCAGCCTCGTCTAAATCTTGACTGAGGGTCTGACTTTTCTTTCCTCTCTCGCCGAGCTGACCCGCAATCTTCTCTAGCAGATTACCCAACTCTACCTTATCAACAGGCTTGACCAGATAGTCCACAACACTAAGGTTCATGGCTTTTTTTACGTAATCAAACTCCTGATAACCTGAGAGCAAGATATAGGCAGCATCTGGTAATATCTCTTTCATTTCCTTAATCATCTCAAGCCCTGTCTTATCTGGCATATTGACATCGGAAATGACCACATCAACAGGATTTTCCTGCACATATTCTAGAGCTTCATCGGCATGACTGGCTGTTGCGACGACCTCCATATCCCACTTATCAAAGGGAATCAAACGCTTCAGACCTTCTGTCACCATGTACTCATCATCTACTAATAATACTTTATACATTTTCTCCCTTTCTACTCATCTTGAATTGTAATACGATACTGAACACCTGCTTGTTCTGCAGACTCTACACTAATGGCATAGCGGTCCCCAAAATAAAGTACAAAACGCTCATGTACATTGACAATCCCGATAGACTGCCTTTGGGCACTGTAGCTGACTTGGTGTTCAAAATGTCTCTGACTTAATTTTTCTCGAATACTTGTCAGTTTTTCAACCGACATTCCACGGCCATTATCGACCACCAAAATTTCTACAAAACCATCCTGTTTAAGCGCCTTGATGCTAATCACATTATCTGTCCGTCTGTGGTCAACACCATGCGCGAAATAATTTTCTACCAGCGGTTGCAAGGTAAACTTAGGAATCTTCATATTCTCTAGCTCTGGGTCTATCTTGAAACCATAGGCAATGGACTTGGGATAGCGAACCATGCAGAGATAGCTGTATTTACGGCAAAATTCTAATTCCTGTTTGAGAAGAGTCTCTCTTTCGTCGGAAATATTGTTACGCAAGAGACTACTGAATTCATAAATGATATCTGCCAACTCATCTTGACTTTGCATGACTGCATACATACGCAAGAACTCCAGAGTATTGTACATGAAGTGAGGGTTGATTTGCGCCTGCAGGGCTCGCATATTGGCATCTTTTTGACTAAGCTCTAGCTGATAAATATCATGGATATTCTTTTCCAAACGATCCAACATATCATTGGTCGTCTCTGCGATTAGGAGCAATTCCTGATCCTTTTCAAGCGTATCAATGCGAAGACCTTCTTGCCCTTGGGCAATAGCATGGATGGAATCCACCAGATCCACTACCTGCTTTTGATAATTAGCAAAGGTCTGCCTCAAAGTCAGATAGAGAATGACAATAAAGAGAAGGCTCAAGCCCACAATCAAAGCAGAACTAGCCACTGTTTCTTGTAAAACAAAGTTTTTAGGAACTGCCACCTGAACCTGATAGCCATGAGAGGTAAAACCGACAAACCAGTTCTCATGTTCCCTATTAACCCTCTCACCAATATGAAAAATCTCCGTATCAAATGGCGACGTCACAGTAACAGCCATCGGAATATGACCTCGGGTATTGTCAATGGCATGATATAAAACTTCTGGATCCAAGGAGATGTAAATCACTCCTATAGATTGATCCGTTGCTGGGTCCAGAACTGGAATACCAAAACTATTGGCCTCTGGTTTAAAGGCCTCAGCAGGCAAGATATGACCACTTCTTTTATCCCTTGTTGAAACATAAACTTCTTTAAAATCCTGCAAGACGATTGCCACACCCGTTATAGAGTCATTTTGAACATAAAGATCATCAATGTTTTCATACAGAGAAATAGAAGTTGACGAAGCTGCTTGATGCTCCAACAGCCAATAAAAATACTCAGAAGTTGACAAGCTAAAGTACTTATAAACCCCTTGTATCCGGTCTTGATTGGCTACTAAATCTTGCGCCAGTTGGGCTGACTCCCGATAATAATACTCCACCTCATCGACTGTTCGAGTGGTTACACGTTGGGCTACTCTTTGAGCTTCCTTTTCCCGTGAATCCCAGTCAGCGTAAGAGAGTAAGATTGCAAAACTCGCAATAATAATCATCATAACTGAACTGTAGGTTCTTAGAAGCGTATGTAGCCAAAACTGCTTCATTCTATTTTGTCGCCAATTTTTCATGGATACTTTCATAGACCGGTTCCAACATATCACTGATAAAGAAATGCCACATCCCAATTCCTACAAAGAAAAGTAGGGCAGGCATATAGTAACCAATTGCCACAAGTAGCACTGTCCCAAGGAGAACCTTGGCCACAGCTGCTAGACTCATAAAGATGCCAATCAAGGATAGTTTGAGACTATTTCGATAGGACAAATCAAAATAAACTTGTAATTTCAAAGACACTGTATAGGCCAAAAAGATCAGGGCAACTACTAGGACATTCAAAAAGGTCGCAATCAAATGAATAATAGTCTGATGAGGCAATTGCACCAAGAGATACAGGCCATAGACCAAAACTAGATCCACCCCTAAAAAGCTATAGAAAATCAGGTTGCTTGAGACGAAATTTTGCTTATAAAGAGACCACGCCTCCTTCAAACTATATTCCCGAAAGCTATAACCATGTTCAGCATATAGGCTCATCAAGGTGGCACTAGCCGGCGCTAGACCAAGGATAATCCCTCCCACCAAGGTTAATAGCCAAAAGAAGGCTGTCGCAATCATCCCTAAAAAGAAACGATTAAAGACAAAGTCTAAAAATCTCCCCATGATATCCTCCTAAAAATAACTATGAAACTATTATATCATATTTCAAGCGTTTTCAAAAACTTCTAGTATCCATTTACAATCCCACCAAACCATGGTAAAATGAGAATTGTGAAAAAATTATCAGGAGACAATTCATGAAGAAATCTATCTTAACTACACTGCTTTTTGCAGTTCTTTACTTCCTCTGCATGGGGATTGGTGTCCTTTTGGGCAATCTCTTTGACCAAACTGGAAACATGTTTTATGCGCCTGCCTTTACTGCCCTTGTCGGCGGTAGCGTCTATATGATCCTAGTCGCAAAAGTTCCGCGTTTTGGAGCCATTACCACTATCGGCCTTGTCATCTCCCTCTTTTTCTTGGGGACTAAACACGGTGCCGGTGCCTTCCTTCCTGGAATTATCTGTGGCCTGCTAGCAGATGCAGTAGCTAACCTCGGAAAATACAAGGACCAAACTAAGAATTTCCTTTCTTTCATACTCTTTGCCTTTAGCACATCAGGACCAATTCTAATCATGTGGATTGCGCCCAAAGCCTATATGGCAACCCTTCTAGCAAGAGGAAAATCACAAGAATATATCGACCGTATCATGGTTGCGCCAAACCCTGGAACCATCCTTCTATTTATCGCAAGTATTGTCATCGGAGCCCTAGTGGGTGCCTTGATTGGACAAGCCTTGAGTAAAAAATTGGCACAGAAAATCTGATTACTAAAAAAGAGCCACACGGCTCTTTTTTATTTATGACTCAATTTTTTAGTCAAGAAGTCTCCCAAGAATTGGATTGCAAAGATAATCAAAATGATAATGATGGTTGCCAAGATAGTTACATCGTGATTGTAGCGGTTAAATCCATAAGCAATGGCTACGTTACCGATACCACCAGCTCCAACCGCACCGGCCATGGCTGTTTCACCAACAAGTGAAATCAAGGTCACAGTCGTCACACGAATCAAATCTGAAAGACCTTCTGATAGGTAGACACCCACGATATCCCAGAATGTTGCTCCGCTCGCTTGAGCCGCCTCAATGACACCACCATCCAGTTCAGCCAATACCACCTGCACCTGACGGGCAAAGAAGGCAAAGACTGCAAAAGATAGCGGTACGATAGCCGCATTTGGCCCGATACTTGTCCCTACGATTAGATGAGAGAAGGGTGACAAGACTGCCAAGAGAATGATAAATGGAACCGCACGGAAAATAGAGGTGATTTTATCCAAAATCCAGAAAACGACTTTATTTTCCAAGACACCACCTGGCGCAGTCAAGACAAGGAAAAGACCCGCCACTAGACCCAAGAACCCTCCGATGATGAAGGAAAGAACTGTCATATAGAGGGTTAGGTAGATGGCTGTTCCCCAGCCTGCCTGACCAGCCCAGCCCATCTTATAGACATTTGGCAAATAGGTTTGAATCAATGATTCCATCTTACTGTCCTCCCTTCAATACTTTTAGTTGTACGCCTGCTTGACGAATGGCATCTTGAGCACCTGCCAACGCTGCTTTTTCACCTGACAAGACCACAACCAATTCTCCAACAGGAGTACCATCGAGAATTTCGATATTTCCATAGAGGATATTAGCTGTTACTTGGTAATGCTTGTACAATTCATTCAAAAGTGGCTCGTCTGTCGAAGCACCTGCATACTTGAGTTGCACTAAAAGACTGTTTTCAGACAGATGTTCCACGATTTCTTGCTTCTCAATCTTGACCATGGCTTCGTCAATACCTGTAGCTGTTGAGATAAAGTCCTGGGTCAAGGGTTGTTTAGGGTCTGAGAAGATTTCAAGAACACTACCCTCTTCAATCAAATGCCCATCCTGCATAACTGCCACACGATTGGCAATATCTTTGACAATCTGCATTTCATGCGTAATCAAGACAACAGTCAAGCCTAATTTTTGGTTCAAATCTTGCAACAAGGCCAAAATCTGCTTGGTTGTCTTAGGGTCAAGGGCAGAAGTTGACTCATCTGAAATCAAGATTTTTGGATCATTTGCCAAAGCACGCGCAATGGCCACACGTTGTTTTTGCCCTCCAGATAATTGTGAAGGGTAGTTTTCAGCACGGTCTGCCAAGCCAACCAAGTCCAACAACTTAGCTACTTTAGCCTTCTTTTCTTCCTTGCTAAGTCCAGAATGTTTAAGGGCAAAGGCTACATTCTCCTCTGCTGTCTTTTGGCTCATCAGGTTAAAATGCTGGAAAATCATTCCGATATCTTGACGTTTACGACGCAACTGCTCAGCCGTCAAGGTCACCTTGCCATCAAAAATCACATCGTCGTCAATGGTAATTTTCCCTGCAGATGGTTTTTGCAAGAGATTAATCACCCGTACAAGGGTTGATTTCCCTGCTCCAGAATATCCAACGATTCCGTAGATATCCCCTTCTTGAATGTGAATGGTCACATCCTTGACCGCTGTGATGGTTCTCTTCTTTTGATGAAAAGTCACATCGATCTGATCTAACTTGATAATATCTCTACTCATAGCTTCTAATCAGCTCCTCTACTAATTCAATATGGGTGTAATAATCGGCGATTCGCACATTTTCATCTCCACCGTGGTCTCGACTATTGGCATTTCCTAGACCGAAGGCCACCATTGGCACCTCTAGGGCATCAAAAACCGTATGCATAGGCCCTGTCCCCGCTGTTGTCGGCAAGACTGAAACGCCCTGTGGATAGAATTTCTTGGCCAACTCGATTACATTGAGAATGGCTGGCGCGCTCATATCGCTTCGATAGCTCATCTCTCCCAAGGTATAGTATAATTCTACCTTATCAAAGCCATTTTTGTCTAGCTGTTTCCGAATTTTTTCCAGAACATCATGCGGTTCTAGACCAGGAACCAAACGAACCTCTAGCTTGGCACTGGCTTCTGCAGGTAAAATCGTTTTGACTCCTTGTCCTTGATAACCTGACTGAATCCCTTCGATATTAAGAGCTGGTTCAAAAAAGAAACGTTTTAGAAAGGCCACGCGGTCCTCTTGTAAGAGAGGCAATTCCAAACCATAAATCTGGCTGATTTCCCCTGGATTTCGTTGAGCGTAGGTATCCACCAAGGCCAATTCACGTTCATTTGGCTCTTGCACTTCTTCGTACAAACCTTCAACCAAGATACGACCATCTGCGGCACGAAGAGACTGTAGAGCTTGAAGGAGGTACCAGGGAGCTGACTCCACAACCCCACCATAACTAGAGTGGATATCTACATCAGCACTTTTAACCTTGGCATCAAAGGTCACAATCCCCTTATTTCCACCAGAAATTTCTAACTGTTCCAAGGCATTTTTGGTCCCTTGTTCCCAGACCAACAAATCTGCACCACGGAGTTTGTCCGCATGTTTTTCCAGATACTTATCTAGGTCTGTCGAAGCTGATTCCTCCGCTCCCTCCATGATAAAACTGATATTGACAGGCAGATCATCATGGTGCTGCATGTATTTTCTCAAAGCACTCAAACGAGCCGTGATATGACCCTTATCATCATCAACCCCACGCCCATACATGAAGCCATTGCGGACCGAAAGCGTAAAGGGATCCTCTGTCCAGACCTGATCCCCGTCCGCTGGCACAGTGTCATAGTGGTTATAGAAAATCAGGGTCTTGGCATCTGGACGCGAACTCTTGAAATGTGCCATGACAAAAGGCGCCGTATAAGTCTCATCAATCTCCACTTCAGCCCCAACACGCTTAAAAATCTCACCCAGATAGTTTGCGACTTCCTTAAGTCCAACCTGTTGGGCAAAGACCGACTTCTTAGAAATCAAGGTACGCAAAACCTCAAAATAATGCTGGGCTACCTGATCCTTTTCAAATTTTTCAATCTGTTCTTGTTCGCTAGGAAAAACCATATTCTCTCTACCTTTCTATGAACTACTCTTCCTGACAATCCATGCTCTATACAAAAGCAAGAGGTGGAATTTTCTCTCCCACCTCCCTGTTTCTTATTACCAAACTGGTTGATCCAAACCGTCTGATGTTTCTTCGATAACTTTTTTCACCTCATCTGTGTGGTAAGCTGCGATCACTTTCTTGATAGCATCAGCTTTTGGTGATGTTTCCCAATCTTTTTTCGCAACGATGATGTTGTACCATTGTTTTGAATTTTCATCAGCTTGTTCTTTGAAAAGTGCTTTCTTGTAGTCCAATTTTGCTTCTGTAACGAAGGTATTGTTTACAACGGCAGCATCAACTGATGACAATGAACGAGCTGTTTGGCTAGCGTCCAATTCAGTAATTTTCAAGTTCTTTGGATTCTCTTTGATGTTAGCAACTGTTGCAAGAGCAGTTCCTGAAACATCCAATTTAATCAAGCCAGCTGATTGAAGCAAGTAAAGCGCACGGCTTTCGTTTGTAGCGTCATTCGGTACAGCGATTTCTCCGTTTGCTGGGATGTCTTCTACTTTAGTGTACTTGTTGTCACTTCCATTCAAACCTGAGTAAAGGCGAATTGGAGAGATGTAAGTATCAGCAATCGCTACAAGGTCTTTTCCGTTTTCTTTGTTCCAGTTGTTCAAGAAATTATAGTGTTGGAAAGCGTTCAAGTCTACTTCGCCATCAGCAGTTGCCTTGTTTGGTTGTGAGTAGTCTGTGAACTCTGTAAATTCCAAAGTAATACCGTCTTTTTTAACTAATTCTTGGACTTTATCCCAACGAGCTTCTTCAGAACCGCTACGGTTAACAGTTGCGATTTTGATAGTTGTTGCATTGTCTGCTTTCTTTTCTGAGTTTCCGCAAGCTGCAAGAGCCAAACCTGCGACTGTAGCAAGGGCTGCTACACCAAGCCATTTTTTGATTTTCATGATTCTTTCTCCTTAAAAATAATACCGTACTAGTATCTCACAATTTGTTTGATTTCACAAATTGTTATTAGATAGCCAGATATATAGTTTAAAACTATAACCCTAAAAATTGAGAAATCACCCACCTTACTCAGAATGGATGATTTCAAGAAATTATTTAATATCAGCTTCTGCTGGTAGATAAGTGTCTCCGAAGAATTGTTTAGACAATTTTTCAAGAGTTCCATCTTTGTAGAGTTCTTGGATACGTTTGTCTACAAATGTTTTCAACTCATCTTGACCTTTGGCAAGAAGTGGGTAAACGTAAGGTTGTTGGTCGCTTGGAAGTTCAATAACTTTCAAGTTGTCCAAACCTTGGTTCTTGATAACTGTTTCAACACCGATTTTATCAAAAATCTTGTAGTCAAACTGACCATCGCTCAAGCGTCCCATGATTTGTTGGAAGTCTGCTCTAGTATAGTTAAGGACAGTTGGATTATCTGAGTGTTGCTTGTTGTAGTCTTCTAACTGTTTAGCTGATGTTGTCCCTTGAACAACTTCTGTTGATTTTCCACCGATATCATCAAGCGATTTGATACTAGAGTCGTCTTTCTTCACGACAAGAACGTTAGGGTTTTTAGCAGTTGGCGCTGCGTAAAGATATTTTTCTGCACGTTCTTTAGTGTAGCTGATGTTGTTAACGGCCATTTGGTAACGGTCAGCATCAAGTCCTGCAAAGATTCCTGACCACTCTGTCTTCTCAAACTTGATATCATACTTGTCAGAGTCTTTAAAGATAGCGCGAACCACTTCAATTTCATAACCAGTCAATTCGCCATTTTCTTCGTAGTTGAATGGTTTTGGTGAAGCATTGGTTGCAACGATAATTTCTTTCTTGCTAGCTGCTTCTCCTTCTTTCTTAGCACCACCTGAGCAAGCTGCTAGCACACCTGCAGCAACAAGTCCTAAGGCAGCAAGAGATGAGTATTTAACGATTTTTTTCATGTCATTTCCTCCAAAATAGAATACCTTATAATCTTAACAGAAAAAGACCATTTACGCCATTATATGATATCTATCTCTGTGATAGGTTTTCTTTATGGCTGATTTAAAAGACCCAACGCAAGACGGCAATCAAGACCACTCCAAAGAGAACTGTTCCGACTAGATTGCGGTAGCGAAAGGCCACCCAAGCCGTTGGAAAGACTGCTAAGAAGTCCAGCCATTTGATTTGAGGAAAGCTACCAACCTTACCAGTCACTACACTTGAAAGAATCAAGGCAAAGATAATAGAAACGGGCAAGAACTTCAAAAAACGCTCAACGATAGCAGGCAAGCCCTTATACTTGACCAAGATGAAGGGAATCATACGGGGAATCCAGGTCACAAGACCAGAGAAAATAACTGCTAATAAAAGATACTTACTGACCATCTAAAACCACCCCCATTGTACAACCAAGTAGCGTCGCAAACAGAACAGCTAGCGACTGAGACACCACTGTCAAGAGTAAAAAGAAGGACACCGCAACAACTGCTAGGATAATGAGCAGATTGCGGACAGGAATCCGTCTTTGCATAATCTGGAATTGCGAAGCAAAAATTCCGATGAACATCCCAACCAGGGCAAAATCCAAGCCAAAGATTTCTGGATTTGGCAGCAGGCCACCCAGAGCCGTTCCGACAACTGTTCCCACAAACCAAGCCACATAGCTGTTGAGATTGTTTCCGTGCATCCACATAGGATTGACCTTGTCTGTATGGGCCAATTCGCCCATCAAAACGCCATAGGTCTCATCCGTCAAGAGACTAGACATACCGATATTTTGCCAAAGACTGGTATGACGGAAATAGGTCGACGCATGCAAACTCAACAAAAAGAGACGCAAATTGATTAGAAAAACCGTCATGGCAATGGCCGCCACAGGTGCTTGAACCGCAATCAGGGCCAGCATGGCAAACTGGGCACTCCCAGCATAAACAAAGAGGCTCATCAAGCCCATCTCAACAGGTGTCACATAGGGCGCACCGATAATCCCACAGGCCAGTCCGATACTGACATAACCAAGGGCCGTTGGCATCGCTGCCTGCGCCCCCTCCCAAAATCCTTTTTCTTTCATCTTTCTCCTCATATTGTCTTAATAATACTCAATGAAAGTCAAAGAGCAAACTAGGAAGCTAGCCGCAGGCTGTACTTGAGTACGGCAAGGCGAAGCTGACGCGGTTTGAAGAGATTTTCGAAGAGTATAAGTAGGCTGAAAATGCTCCAGCCATAGCATGGACTATTATAACACATTCAGGAAAGAGAAAAAAGTCTGCTGATTGTAATCAGACAGACTCCATTTTATTCCAGTGTATCAAAAGCGAGGCTTGGTTTGGCATTGAGATCCAAGTCTTACTTATATTTAGATTCATCCATTATGCGATGTTAATACCGTACTTTATAATAAATCATATTTTTAAAATACCAGACCACACTATTCCCTGCTTATATTTAGCTTCTTTCTTTTGGACAAATTTTGCTAAGTCCAACAACTCTGTCGGTGGTTCACCTTTAAAGCTCAATAATTCTTTAGAGACGGCAAATGAGAGACGTACAGCTAACAAATCTTCACTAGTACTAGAGAACTGTTTCGCTGTTTCCAGCAATTGCTTCCTAAATTCTTCCGTCAAGCGAATTTCTTTATTATTGTACAGGGAATGAATTAAAATTTGTAACTGACTCTGTTTTTCCATCGTTTACCTCATTTTATCTAGGACTCCAAGTTTCACTTTTAGTCCAGCCATTTACAGTATTTCAACATTAAAAATAAACTGTACGAGTCTCTAGTTGTAACCCACTTCTGCGACCTAGGATTTGCTTTAAGTACTTTACAAGGACAGTATAACACGAAAATTGGCTTATTTTAGAAAATCGCATATTTGACATTTTTTCTTATAGAAATTTCAGATTTGCGATTGTGGACTACTCAATAAGTTCTTTGTATTGCTGAAAACGCAATTCGAAGAGGGCTGTTAATTGTGGATTTTCTAGTACTTGCAGAGATTGGATAAAGTGTTCAATCTCTTTTTGATTGCTTCCTTTGGTTTGAAGGAAAACACTCATTTTCTTTAAAAATTGCCACGATACTTTTTCAAAAACATCATATGGACGCAACATGCTCTCCAGCTCAGCTTCAAAAATTGGGATATAGGGGAAAAGCTTGCGCTCCATGAGTTCTGATAAGATATTTAAGAGCCCTTGCTTCATATACAATCGATTGTGTACTAACTCTTTAAATTCTTTAGATTTCTCAATTAAAGCAGTTGATAAAAATATCAAATCTTGATTACTTAAGAAGGGCATTGTATTGCAAAAAAGATAGAGTTCAAACCAGGTCCAAGACTCAATAGCATAGAGATAGATGGTCAGAAACTCCCTATCCTCATTTGTTAGCGGATAGCTCTTATTTAAGGAATGGATGGCATTTTTAATCACAATAGCATTCAAACGACGATAGGTCTGCGCCATCTGTTCTTGCTCGACTTCCTCCAACAGTTGCTCTAAGCCAGCAATATCTTGATGGGCAAAGCGATCTACAACCCTTCTACCAATTCGCATATGTGGGGATTCTTGATAGTTGTTAAGCTTGTGCCCAAACTCATCAAAATTCATATTGATTCCTTGGATGGCTAGGATCAACTTGTCAGCAGATAGCATAGACTGTCCTAGTTCAAACTTGGACAACTGAGAGGCTGTTAGTCCAGCACAAGCCACATCTGACTGTTTTAGCTTTCTAGCCAAGCGCAATTCCTTGTAAAGTTCTCCCAATTCCATTCTCTCAATCATCTGACCACCTCCTATTTTTTATATATTATATCATTATTTTTATAGATTTGTCAAAATATTCTGACATTTTGGTAAGTGAAAAAGCCAGCCCTAAGCTGACTCCTTATTCCATAGTATCAAAAGCGAGGCTTGGTTTGGCATTGAGGTCCAAGCTTGCAAAGTTTTCTTTGTTCCACTCGCTAACGCTGGCATAGGCAATCATACCTGCATTGTCTCCGCAGAGGCGCAGAGGTGGGATGATAACCTTAACATCTGTGATTTCGGCCGCTAGGCGTTCTCTGAGACCTTTATTGGCTGCCACACCACCTGCCACGACAAGGGTTTTAACAGGGTATTTCTCCAAAGCCTTCTTAGTTTTTGCCATGAGAATATCCAAGACAGCTGCTTGGAAGGAAGCACACAAGTCCTCTGTGGACAAGCTTTCTCCCTTTTGCTCTGCATTGTGATGAAGATTGATAAAGGCAGATTTCAAACCTGAGAATGAAAACTCCAGATTATCTTCCTTAATCATGGCACGAGGAAAATCATAAATATCCTGCCCCTGATGAGCTAGCTCGTCAATCTCACGACCGGCAGGATAGGTCAAGCCCATGACACGGCCAACCTTATCATAGGCCTCACCAACCGCGTCATCTCGCGTTTCTCCAACAATCTTGTAGTCACCAGCCTCGGAAACATAGACCAACTCCGTATGTCCACCGCTAACCAAGAGGGCTAGCAAGGGAAACTCCAAAGGCTCCACACTCTGAGCTGCCATGAGGTGGCCAGCCATGTGGTTAACGGGAATCAGCGGAAGTCCATGCGCCCAAGCAAAAGCCTTGGCAGCTGACAAACCAACTAGCAAGGCTCCGACCAAGCCTGGTCCATAGGTAACAGCCACAGCTGTCACGTCCTCTTCGGTAATCCCTGCTTCTGCCAGTGCCTCCTCGATACAGGCTGTAATGACCTCGACATGGTGACGACTGGCTACTTCCGGCACTACGCCCCCAAAACGTTTGTGACTCTCAATTTGACTAGCAATGACATTGGACAAGAGCTCATCGTCGTTTTTCAAGACGGCAACACTAGTCTCATCACAGGATGTCTCAAATGCTAAAATATATCTATCCTTCATCTATTTCTCTCTTCATGATAATGGCGTCCTCGACTGGGTCATGGTAGTAGGCCTTTCGCTCAGCGATGACTGCCATCTTTTCTTTCTTGTAAAATGCTTGCGCTCTTTGATTTGACTTTCTGACTTCGAGGAAAATCTCCTTGTCTGTCGGCAATTGAGCAAACAAGGCTGACGCAATTCCCTGACCCTGATAGGCTCCTTTGACAGCGATTTGCAGGACTTCTGCCTCAAAAAGATTCTCCTGAACAGCTAGAAAGCCAATCACTTCGGCCCCATCATAAGCCAAAGCATACCAAGTCTGGTCTTGAGCCAGGTCTGCTTGGATTTGTTCCAGCGTCCAAGGACTGACTGGGTAAACAGCTGCCATGACAGCGTAGATGTCTTGAGCCAAGTCAGGCTGCTGTTGGATTCGTTTGATCTCTATCATAGGCGTTTAATGTAAGACTCACCAGACTCGGTGTGGTTCTTAAGCCAGTTTTCCTCAGCCTCGACTCGTTTGAGGTAATTCGGCACAAAGTCATGTAAGGAGTCTGCTTCCTTATCCCAGGCCCAGAGAGCTAGATTAGCTGCATTTGGCAAGGTTTCTTTGAGATTAGTCCTTGGCAAGTGTTCTTGAATCTGCTCCACAAAGAGGCCAACTTCTCCGACAAAGGTTACCTGACTAGCACCCTTGATTAGCTCGATGACTCGCTCAAAAGGCAAGTGTGCTTCTGGCATGACAGGTTTGGCATTTTCATAAAATCCTGCATAAACATTGTTGCGACGCGCATCCATCAAGGGGACGAACAAGCCTTCTTGTTGGTAGGGCACCAGAGCCAAGAGACTCGACATACCAACCAACTCGATGTTCAGGGTATGAGCCAAAGTCTTGGCAGTGGCTACCGCAATTCGCAAGCCCGTGTAGCTACCCGGTCCTTCCGCCACCACGATTCGGTCCAAATCCTTGGGCGTCCAATCCAAACTTGCCATCAAAAAATCGATGGCAGGCATGAGGGTAATACTGTGATTTTTCTTAATATTAATCGTCGTCTCGGCAAGAACCTGCTTGTCCTCCAAAATAGCGAGAGAAAGAGCCTTGCTGGACGTATCAAAAGCTAATACTTTCATAACACATTCCTATCTTTTTGTCTGCTTACTATTATACTACAAAAGCTGGCACATGGGAATTTTCTTTGCCCCCAAACAAAAATGCCCCAGCATAAGCAGGGCATCTAAGCATTTAATCCAAAATAAAATACAAACCAAACGACATAGGTTACGAGGAGGAGAAAAAGCGAGTAGAGAGTCACAAAGGTAATTTTCCACAAGAACTTGGTTTGTCGTCGTTCCAGTTTGGCAAATAGAAGATTCCCCGCATAAACGCAAGCAACAAAAACAATAAAAGCTACCAAGCGAGCTCCGATAGCAAAAGCAAATAAGTTATACATAGGGCAACCTCCTTGACTTAAAAACTATATGGAATTATGACAAGCAATAAATTTCACTTCCATTATCAACATAACACATTTTCTTTATTTTTGCAAGCGCTTACTCGGCGAATCGACCCATGACTTTCTCGTTTCCGTCTTTTACTAATTTTTCATTTTGTGGTATAATTGAAATAATTGTAACGAATCAAGGTCAATCTAGACACAAAATGGAATGAAATCAAGCAAATCTATGCTAAAAGTTTGGAATAAGCTGACCTGTAAAATAGAAAGGAACTATATGATTTACAAAGTTTTTTATCAAGAAACAAAAGAACGTAGCCCACGCCGTGAAACTACACGCGCACTTTACCTAGACATCGATGCCAGCTCAGAACTTGAGGGCCGTATCGCTGCTCGCCAACTTGTCGAAGAAAATCGCCCAGAGTACAATATCGAGTATATCGAACTCTTGTCTGACAAATTGCTAGATTACGAAAAAGAAACTGGCGCCTTCGAAATTACGGAGTTCTAATATGGCCTACACTCTTAAACCTGAAGAAGTCGGCGTTTTTGCCATCGGTGGTCTGGGAGAAATCGGGAAAAACACTTACGGGATTGAATACCAAGACGAGATTATTATCGTCGATGCTGGGATTAAATTCCCAGAAGATGATTTGCTGGGTATCGACTATGTCATTCCTGACTACTCATACATCGTGGACAATATCGACCGCGTCAAGGCTGTCTTAATCACACACGGACACGAGGACCACATCGGTGGGATTCCTTTCCTGCTCAAGCAAGCAAATGTCCCTATCTATGCTGGACCACTTGCCTTGGCTTTGATCCGTGGGAAACTCGAAGAACACGGCCTCTTGCGCAACGCCAAACTTTACGAAATCAACCACAACACTGAGTTGACCTTTAAAAATCTCAAGGCAACTTTCTTTAGAACGACTCACTCTATTCCAGAGCCTTTGGGAATTGTCATTCATACTCCTCAAGGAAAAATCGTCTGTACGGGTGACTTTAAGTTCGACTTCACTCCAGTTGGAGAACCTGCGGACTTGCACCGTATGGCAGCCCTTGGCGAAGAAGGCGTACTCTGTCTCCTGTCTGACTCGACAAATGCGGAAGTGCCAACCTTTACCAACTCTGAAAAAGTCGTTGGTCAGTCCATCATGAAGATTATCCAAGGCATCGAAGGACGTATCATCTTTGCATCCTTTGCCTCAAATATCTTCCGTCTCCAACAAGCAACAGAAGCTGCTGTTAAGACTGGACGTAAGATTGCGGTCTTTGGTCGTTCGATGGAAAAGGCCATTGTCAACGGAATCGAGCTTGGCTACATCAAAGCTCCTAAGGGAACCTTTATCGAGCCAAATGAAATCAAAGACTACCCTGCAGGCGAGGTTCTCATCCTCTGTACAGGTAGTCAGGGTGAACCTATGGCAGCCCTTTCTCGTATCGCCAACGGAACCCACCGTCAGGTGCAACTCCAACCCGGCGATACAGTTATCTTCTCTTCTAGTCCAATCCCTGGAAACACTACTAGCGTCAACAAGCTGATTAACATCATTTCAGAAGCTGGTGTCGAAGTTATCCACGGTAAGGTTAACAATATCCATACCTCTGGACACGGTGGCCAGCAAGAGCAAAAACTCATGCTCCGCTTGATTAAGCCAAAATACTTCATGCCTGTCCACGGTGAATACCGCATGCAAAAAGTCCACGCTGGACTAGCGGTGGATACTGGTGTTGAGAAGGACAATATCTTTATCATGAGCAATGGTGATGTGCTTGCCCTTACTGCTGACTCAGCTCGTATCGCAGGCCATTTCAACGCCCAAGACATCTATGTCGATGGAAATCGTATCGGTGAAATCGGCGCAGCTGTCCTCAAAGATCGTCGTGATCTATCTGAAGACGGTGTCGTTCTGGCAGTCGCAACTGTTGACTTCAAATCGCAGATGATTCTATCTGGTCCAGACATCCTCAGTCGAGGCTTTGTCTACATGAGAGAGTCTGGCGACTTGATTCGCCAAAGCCAGCGCATTCTCTTCAATGCAATTCGTATCGCACTGAAAAATAAGGATGCTAGCGTGCAATCAGTCAATGGTGCCATTGTCAACGCTATTCGCCCCTTCCTCTATGAAAATACAGAACGTGAGCCGATTATCATCCCGATGATCCTCACACCAGATGAAGAATAAATCAAAAAAACAGCCCCGACGGAGCTGTTTTTTCTATGCTTTCTTTTCTTGATTCTTATAAATACTACGATTTTTACCTTCCAGATACACCATCAAAATAGAAATATCTGCCGGGTTTACTCCCGAAATACGGCTGGCTTGGCCGATGGTTTCTGGATTGATGAGTTTGAACTTCTGACGGGCTTCTGTCGCGATAGAATCAATGTCATCCCAATCGATATTGGCTGGAATGCGTTTTTCTTCCATGCGTTTCATCTTGGCAACCTGGTCCATGGCTTTGGAAATATAGCCTTCGTACTTGATTTCTGTTTCAATCAATTCGATAATCTTGTCATCCAAGTCCTCTGCAGCTGGTCCGATGAAGGCCACCACATCTTGGTAAGAAACTTCTGGACGGCGAAGGAATTCCTTAGCTGTCACGGCATCTGTCAATGGCTTGAAGCCCATCTCCTCAACCTTGGCATTTGTTTCCTTGACTGGCTTGAGTTTGATACTGTCTAGGCGTTTCATCTCATTTTCAAATTGATTTTTCTTAATTTCAAAGCGAGCCCAGCGTTCATCATCCACAAGACCAATCTCACGTCCCATCTCAGTCAAACGCATATCAGCATTGTCATGGCGGAGAATGAGGCGGTATTCAGCACGACTGGTCAAAAGGCGATAAGGCTCAATCGTTCCCTTGGTCACCAAGTCATCAATCATGACCCCAATATAACCGTCACTGCGCTTCAAAATCAACTCAGGCTTGCCTTGGATTTTCAGAGCCGCATTGATACCCGCGATAATCCCTTGGCCTGCTGCTTCTTCGTAACCTGACGTTCCATTTGTCTGACCAGCAGTGAAAAGTCCTGAGATTTTCTTGGTTTCCAGAGTCGCACGCAACTGGTGAGGCAAGACCATGTCGTATTCAATGGCATAACCTGTTCGCATCATCTCTGCATTTTCCAAACCTTTTATAGAATGAACCAGCTCACGCTGTACATCCTCTGGCAGACTGGTTGATAGGCCTTGAACATAGACTTCCTCTGTATTGCGACCTTCTGGCTCAAGGAAGAGTTGGTGGCGTTCCTTGTCCGCAAAGCGCACAATCTTGTCCTCAATCGACGGACAGTAACGAGGCCCAACTCCCTTGACTACACCTGTAAACATAGGCGCACGGTGGAGGTTATTTTGGATAATTTCATGACTGGTACCATTGGTATAGGTCAACCAGCATGGCACCTGATCCTTGACATAGTCTTCATCACGTGAAGTATAAGAGAAGTGATTAGGCGCTTCGTCCCCTGGCTGAATCTCTGTCACATCGTAATTGATAGAAGAAGCCTTGACACGTGGAGGTGTCCCTGTCTTGAAACGACCAATTTCGAGTCCCAATTCCTTAAGGTTATCAGCAAGGTTAATAGAAGCTAGGCTGTGGTTAGGACCTGATGAGTACTTGAGGTCTCCGATAATAATTTCCCCACGGAGGGCGGTCCCTGTCGTCACGATAACGGCCTTTGCAGCATACTCTTGATGGGTCGCTGTACGAACACCGACAACTTTGCCGTCTTCCACCAAAATCTCATCAATCATGGTCTGACGAAGGGTCAGATTTTCTTGATTTTCAACTGTCTTGCGCATCTCCTTAGAGTAAAGCTCCTTGTCAGCCTGCGCACGAAGGGCACGAACGGCAGGACCCTTCCCTGTGTTGAGCATCTTCATCTGGATGTAAGTCTTGTCAATGGTCTTAGCCATCTCGCCACCGAGGGCATCGACTTCACGCACGACAATTCCCTTGGCAGAACCACCGATAGAGGGGTTACAAGGCATGAAAGCCAGCATTTCAATGTTGATGGTCGCAAGTAAGACCTTACAACCCATACGGCTAGCTGCTAGGGATGCTTCTACCCCAGCGTGTCCCGCACCAATTACAATAATATCGTATTCTTCAGTAAAATTATAAGTCATGTTTCTCTCCTATTCCTCAAGATGGATGTGTCTTAGTTGGCCGTCCCAATCTGGTAGGGCTGTTTTTAGAAAGGCTGGAACTAACTGGAAATCCTCAAGTTTATCCAAGTCAATCCACTCACAGGGCTGCCTTTTCCCATCTTCCTGCATGGTCAATGGGGCATCTTCAAGCAAGTCCACCAGATAATGAAACTCGATATTGTGATAGGAAACACCGTCCTGTTCAAAACGATTTTCAACCACAAAAGCTAGCTGGCCAGCTTGAGCTTTGACACCCAGTTCTTCCCTCACTTCACGGACTACCGCGTCTTCCGTGCTTTCATTGACTTGAATCGCACCACCAATTGTGTAATACTTGCCCTTATCTTTGGTGACTAGAAGCTTGCGATTTTGAAGAATCAAGGCTGTCGCCCGAACACCAAAAACCGTATTGTCTACTTTTGTCCGAAAGTCTTGCTGAGTCATTCTTATCCTTTCCCTTAAACGACACAAAAACAGTCAAAACTCCAAAGAAGTGCAGGACAAAAAAGCCTGCAACATCCATGAGCTTTGACCATCATTTCTATTGCTTTTATTATTGTAGCAAATTGAGAAAATTTGTCAATCTAAATGTACTGACAAACTTGTCCGTCGCGGTAAGCATTGTCAATCAAACCACCACCTAGACACTCTTCGCCATCGTAAAAGACAACTGCCTGTCCTGGTGTAATCGCGCGTTGCGGTTCTGCAAAGATAACCTCTGCCTTGTCTCCTTTGACATGGACGGTCACCTTAGAATCAGGCTGACGGTAGCGGAATTTTGCTGTGCATTCTAGCGTAAATTCCTCTGGCATGTCACGAGTAAAGTGGACTTGACTAGCCTCTAGGCTGGTTGACATGAGCGAATCATGGTAGAATCCTTGCCCTACATAGAGGATATTCTTGCTGAGGTCTTTTCCGACAACGAACCAAGGGGCATTGTCTCCACCGTGTTGCCCACCGATACCTAGACCTCCACGCTGACCAATCGTATAGTACATCAGACCTGCATGCTCGCCCATATCGCGACCATCCACAGTCATCATGCGACCAGGCTGAGCTGGCAAGTAGTTACTGAGGAAGTTTTTAAAGTTCTTTTCTCCGATAAAGCAAATCCCTGTCGAGTCTTTCTTCTTAGCAGTCGCAAGGCCTGCTTCTTCTGCTAGTCTGCGAACTTCAGGCTTTTCCAAATGTCCCAGTGGGAACATGGTTTTTTGAAGTTGTTCTTGCGAAAGCTGGCTGAGGAAATAGGTCTGATCCTTGCCATTGTCCACGCCACGAAGCATGTGAACGATGCCAGCCTCATCACGCGCCACTCGGGCATAATGCCCAGTAGCTACATAGTCTGCCCCCAAGGTCATGGCATAGTCCAAAAAGGCCTTAAATTTGATTTCCTTGTTGCACATAACATCTGGATTTGGCGTGCGCCCTGCACGGTATTCCGCTAGGAAATACTCGAAAACGCGGTCCCAGTACTCTTTTTCAAAATTGACAGAGTAGTAAGGAATGCCGATCTGGTCTGCCACCGCAGCCACATCCTTGTAATCTTCGGTCGCCGTACAGACGCCGTTTTCATCTGTGTCATCCCAGTTCTTCATGAAGATACCGATCACATCGTAGCCCTGCTCCTTGAGAAGAAGAGCCGTCACCGACGAATCAACACCACCACTCATCCCCACAACAACACGTGTTTTAGAGTTATCACTCATGGTAAGTCTCCCATCTATTCGTTTATTTATACCCTCAAAATTCTATTTACTATGACTTTCAATAGAATTTATTTGAGTATAGTCATTTCGTTTGCTTTTAGTACTAGGCAACGAGTCGTAGGCATAACTTGAGTTCGCTCAATCAGTCTGGGAGACTGATTGAGGTTATAAATCAGACAAGCTAAGCTTGCATCTCATTTCGAGTTAACGACGTAATAAAAGATAAGCGAAATGACTAGTTCACGATTGAAGGTCGTGTGTGCTTAACGATTGAAGGTCGCTTGAGCAGTATTCATTATAACATGCTTGGTTGGAGAAGACAAGAAAGAGGCTGATAATCTACAAGCCTCTCTGTAAATACATATATAATTGTTTAAAAAGAGGGTAATTTATACCTTAATCCCTCTACTGCTTATTATCTTATTTATAAAATAAGCTAAAAATGATATACTGTAATGAGGAGGAATACGTACATGATCCCTTAAAGATACTACCATCCATGTATGTAGAACGATTGTGAAAAACTACAAAGATATTCTAAAATCAAAAAACACCATTTTTACTATTATCATTGTCGCAAGTCTTGGACTTTTAATAGGCTTAGTCATTCATCAAGAAAACATTTTAACAGAAAGAGGCAATATTGCTTTCTTCAAACGGCAAAAAAATGAACAAGATGTCGAACAAGTAAAAAAAGCCATCAAAGATTTTAATATCGATTCTGAAACGATTATAGAGGATTGGAAAAAAATTCAAGAATTGAAGCCAAACACTGACGAAGGCAAGCAAACATTAGCAGACTTTCTTACTACTACGTCCGATAAAATCACCAATCATTATAGCGAAAAAGCTTTAAAAATGGATATAAAGGAATCCGATAGTCAGTTTGAAGATAAACAAAAACTTGAAACAGCCATCACTTCCTTACAAAAAATACTAGAAATCATTAAAAGTGTCAACTCCACAAGCGAACAAGCCACTATTGATGAAAAAATAAAACCCATCCAAGAACTAATTTCTAAATTCCAAAAGCAAGTTGAAGTCTTGACCAAAAAAGAAGGACAAAAGACTGACAAAAAAGAAACAGGAACGACTAGTAGCGCGGGGGAAAGAGAAACCTATTCTTCAGGAGGAGGGAGCTACACTACTCCAACCTATACTGAGTCAAATGGGAGCAGATACAGTTCACAGGCGCCTGCAAGCGAACAACCTTCATCTGATAGTGCTGGCAGCAGCGGAAATGATGTGGCGAGTACACAAAATCAAGCAGCTAATACTTCAGAAGCTCAAGCAGAGACTAATACCAATAGTAACAATGCTGAAGTTCCCACAACAAACAGTGATGATCTCGCTAGTTTAGGTGGTGGAGTTACATCATTCGGTCAGCGTTAATCCTTAAGAAAAAGACTGGCCAAAAAAGCTTTGAAATCATAAAAACGCATAGTATCAGGTAGACAATGAACTGCACCCCAAAAGTTAGACAGAAAAAATCTAACTTTTGGGGGTCAGTACACAAAAACCTTGATAATATGCGTTTTATTGTGGAAAGATTTACTTCATTTCTTCTGAAATTGAGTTTATATCCATCCTACATAGTAGACAAAAAATCATTACAAAACGGATAAAAATCACAAAATAAAGTCTCACACTGCCTTATTATGAAAATAAGCTTGCGCCTTTATTTTTACTGCTTATCAACTTTTTAAATCTTTATTCGCTTTCTTAGCGACTGCAATTTGGTATTTCACTTGGTCAAATCCTGTGAATTTCGTCTTTGAACAGCAGTTTTAGGTTGCAAGTAGACATAAATATCCTCAGCAATGAGGGAATGATAGGTTTGCAATTCCTCCAGACTCCAATCTTGAATATTTTTAGCAGACTTGATAGAGTCTAGCACTAATCTTCCTACAACCTCATGAGCTTCTCTAAATGGCAAACCTTTCCCTGCCAAATAATCTGCTAACTCAGTTGCATTTGAAAAGTCCCTCTCTGTAGATTCTTGCATTTTTTCCTTGTTTACCTGCAAGCTGGATAACATACCTGCCAATACATCAAGGGAATTTAAAATCGTTTCGACCGTATCAAACATCCCTTCCTTATCCTCTTGCAAATCCTTATTATAAGCTAAAGGCAAGGACTTCATGACTGTCAATAGTCCAAACAGATTCCCATAAACTCTACCAGTCTTTCCTCGAATCAACTCAGCCATATCTGGATTTTTCTTTTGGGGCATAATAGAGGAACCTGTTGTAAACGTATCTGACAAGGTAATGAATTGGTACTCAAAACTACAACAATTTATTATTTCTTCGCAAAAACGGCTCATATGCATCATGAGTATGCTGGCGTTGGATAGAAATTCTAAGATAAAATCGCGGTCACTAACAGCATCCAAAGAATTTGTATAAGGTTGCTTAAACTCCAGCAAATTGCTAAACAATTGGCGATCAATGGGGAAAGTCGTTCCTGCCAAAGCTGCCGCACCTAGAGGGCATAGGTCTGTATGCTTCTGGTTAAATTCAAAACGTTTACTATCTCTTTGAAACATATTGTAGTAAACCATCAGGTGGTGGGCAAAACTAATAGGCTGAGCATGTTGCAGATGGGTATAGCCCGGCATGATCGTCTCCACATGATTTTCCGCCAAGTCTAATAAAACACCTTTGAGATGAGCCAGTTTATCTAGGACATGGCCAAGTTGTTCCTTAAAAACCTAGGAAAACTACATAAAAATTTCATTCCTAGGCTTATTGATGCTATTTATCTGTGGGGAAACATAAGTATTCAGTCAGTCAAAATAAGCAGAGCTAACTCATTTCCCCTCGCCCAATTCAATGATCCGATGACATTGTTGGGCTACATAAGCATCGTGGGTCACAATAATAACTGTTTTCCCCTCGCGATTCATCTCTAAGAGAAACTTCAAGACCAAATCTCTATTTTCAGGATCCAGCGAACCTGTAGGTTCATCGGCTAAAATCAGCTGGCTGGGTTTTAAGATAGCTCTAGCAACTGCAATTCGTTGTTGCTCCCCACCAGATAACTCGGAAACCTTTTGATGCAAAGTAGCTGACAAACCTACTCTCTCTAAAATCTCTTCCACCTTTTTGAGCTTGTCTTTCTTAGACAATTTCACATATTTCAGTGCCAGCATAAGATTGTACTCGACCGTTTCATCATCAATCAAGGCAAAATTTTGAAACAGATAAGAGATATGTTCACGGATTATTGTTTGCGACTTAGCAGAATTAACCGCTAGATTTGTCTGACCAAAAATCTCATACCGTCCGCTATAATCACCATCTATCAAACCTAATAAATTTAACAAGGTCGACTTACCACTACCACTTTTTCCAACAATGGCTACCAAATCCCCCTGATCAATCCTGAGAGATAAGTTATCCAAAATCACTTTTCCCCCAATGGTTTTCGTAATATTTTTCAACTCAATCATAAGATGCCCCCTTTCAATAACTCTACTAGACTTCTTTTCTCCATCCTAGAAGCCAAGGCTAGCACAAATAGTATATCCAAACATGTAAAACCTGCAAAAAGTAGGAGTGGCAAGAGCGCATGGGCAAAGAAAATCAAGACTAGAAGAGGCAGACTATAGCCCAGCAAGAGTAGAACGAGGAGAGGACGGTAGCGATCGACCAGTTTCCACCCCATAAACTTCTTGGTAATAATATCTGTTCGCTTCAATAAGAAAGTTGTTACTAGTAAGAAGTAGGAAATCATCATGCTAAGGAGACCAAACAAAGCAAAGAGTAGGTTAAAATTCCGAACAGCATCTCGATAAGAATCCACTTTCTCTTGTTGAATGGCTTGAATAGATGAAAATTTTAAATAATTTCCATCTGACAATTTCTCAACTAACTCTGTAATCTCTTTTTGATGTTGAACCGTATTTTCAATTTTCATCGGATTATTTAAGCCAGTTGTTGACAGGGAGGCTTTCTCATCCCACATCATATCAGAATCATTGACCAAGCTAATAATTGGATTGGAGAGATTTTCCTTTCGCTTATCACTATATGGGAAAAATGACCAATCTCCTTCATAATAGGCAATCTCGACATCCATATCTTCTATTGTTTGCTTTTGCTGCTCTTCATACTTCATCGAATGAAAGGCAATTAACTTCCCCAAGAGCTGATTTTTATCTTCTTCACCTTTCGTACTTGCTGGCATCAAAATAACTTTTTTAATACCGGTATCTGGTAGCTTGAATCCCTTGCTCTTTAGAAAATTGCGATTGGCATAGTAAACATCCACCGTATCTGTTAACTGATATTGCTGAATCTGTTCTGATTGGACAAAATTTTTTACAGGAAGACTGCTACTCTGCACATAGCCCGCCTGCGTTTTTTCTACCAAATCCTGATAAAATCGATAGAAATAATCCAATGCCTTCCCTGAGCCTGCCAACTGCTCTTGCCACAAGTTATCATTGAGTTGGAAAGTTTCTAAGGTCAGATAATTTCCTTGGCTGATCCACTGTTTCTGGTAATCCAACTCTTTGTTTTCTTGCTCCAAACTTTTTCCTACCCCAACTAGCAAGACTGTCAGTAAAATGGTAGTTCCAATTTTCATCAAATAATTAAAGAGTAGACCAAATTTGAAAGATGAAAAACCTTTCAGCAGAGAGCTGATTGTCATTTTTTGGATTAAGAGGTAAGTCAACCAACTGATAAAGAGATAAAGCTGCAACAGCAAAAAATGAGACAACCACAGCATAGGAAACAAATCTTTTGGCTTATAATCAAGCAAGAAAAACACGCCTAGATTGATCACAAGAGCCCCACCTAGGAGGAGGTAAAGGTTGCCTTTTACAACATCAGCTAAAACAGCCCTATCTTGAAAACCAAGTAATTTTTGTACCCCAACTCGTTTCATCTCCATCATCGGTTGATACACTGTCACTAACACAAGAAGCAAAATAGCCAAGACAAAAACAATGGCAGATAAAAGCAAATCTCGATTTATGACTTCCACTGCACTTTTGTAGGTCGGCTCTAGCAAGGTAGCCTGGTCTATCTTGAAAAAATCGCTCCATTTCTGTACAATCCTATCCTTGTCCATCTCTTGTGTAGAAGTTATCGTATAGCGACCATTTAAACTACGAGATGTATCCTTGATATAGGTTTGAAAAGTCATAAGCTGAATAGGTTTGGCTTTTAGAAAGGTCGGAATCGTACCAAGTTTATTGGAAATTTCTTTATTACTATAGACTCCTTCACCATCTGTGGTAAAATCAAGAGAAGAAATCCCAAACTCTTGGTAGGGGAAGGTATCTTTATCAAAAACACCAGACTTGACCACCTCATCACCACTGTCTGTTTTGATGATGGAGACTTTATACTCCTTTGATACATCCTCAAAAAATCGAAGAACAGACGCTGCAGGTTCGTTAATATCTTTCAAATACAAATCCAAAGAATCTACAGTCTTTCCCATTTCTTGAATCCGAACCACTTCTCGTGTATAGTTTACATTAAAAACAAAAAAAGTGGTACACAGAAGCAGGAGTAACATACAAAGATGACTGATTTTTTTCATAGAGATACCTCCCGTGAAGAGACGAAACTGGGAAAAACTAACTTTCCAATAAAGCCACACAGTGATTCTCTCAGCTTAATTGTGTTCAAGGCTGAAAACACTGTGTGGTTTTTGAATGTTTAGAGGTTAGTTTTTTGAGCAATCGTCTATCAAAATGTCCGTTTATCTGTCAATAATCCGAGAAAATCTTGTCGTTTCAAGTCGGAGAAGTGTTTGGTAGAAAGACTTCCTTTTTGAAGTCCATCATCTCTAACCTGCAAATAATAGCTATGTTGGCTTGTTTTAATTGTCAAAAAATCGCCAAATATAAAAACTCTTTTCCAGTTGCGAATCTCAAATTCTTTCATCTCTGATTTTGGAATGCGGATAAGTCCTTGTCGCAAATCACGATGGTGCTCACTTGTGAAAGTCATCCCATTCCCAAGATTTCTTATCAGTAGTTCATCTGGAGTCACCATCACCAGCGCTATTTTAGTTAAGAAAATTTCAACTGTTGGTGGTAAAATCGCCAAATTAAACCAGGGATGTAGGTAGCGATAGGCTAAGAAATAATGAGGCTCCTCACCCAATCCTAGTTGTTTATATAATGTCTTAACCTCACTGTCTAATCTCGCTTCAAAAGACACATCCGAATGCTCTTCTTCCTTCTTCTGATTAAAATAACGCATCCAGACTAGAAAACCTATAAAGACTATAATAAATATTCCTGATAAGAGATATTTTACATTGTAGTTCATCACTTAACCTCCTGATTCACTACTCCGCCTAGAGCAGAGTCCTATTTATTTTGAAAATAGTTCCATAATAACTTTAAATAAGACTGGTGTCATTAAAATTAGGATAGTTCCTATCACAAATATCATGACTACTCGAAAAAGCTCCTTATTTTTAAACATTTTTCCATCCCTTTTCTAGCTACATCATAGTACTCATTAACCCCATTTTAAAATTACACCAAACTTATTTTAGTTTTATTTTCTACTTTTTATATTACTATGATACAATATTTTTAATAGGATTTTATTATTTGTTAACTTTTTTCACAAAAAGGAGAAAGCCCATGCGTTATGATTTCGGAAAAGTATATTGAAAAAACTATAATAAAGTTAGCCAGCTACCATTACTAAAAGTTAGATGTCTTAACTAATTTACCGTTTTTCAATTCAAGAACAATATCAGATAATACTTCAATATCCTCTTTATTGTGAGATGTGACCAACATAGTAATATTATTCTTTCGAGCATAACTCTTAATTATTTTTCTAAGTTCTTCTACACCTTCATAGTCCATACTATTAAATGGTTCATCTAGGAGTAAAATCTTAGGATTTTCCATCAATGCTTGGGCAATCCCTAATCTTTGTAGCATGCCTAATGAATAATTTTTTACTTTTACATCTTTATCCTGATATAAACCTACCTTATTCAATACTTCCTCAATCTCTTTCTTAGTAATTTTATTTTTGATTGCAGCTAATTGCTCTAAATTCTCTAATGCAGTTAGACTAGGCAAAAATCCCGGATGTTCAATAAGTAACCCTACATCAAGTGGCATAGAACCATTTTCCCCAACAATTACACTCCCAACTGTAATCTTACCAGTAGTAGGTTTCATTAATCCTGAAAGCATTTTAAATAATACACTTTTACCGCATCCATTGGTTCCTACAATTCCATATATTTTACCTGATTCAAAAACATAACTAACATCATCTATAACATACTTTTTCCCAAATATTTTTGAAAGATGATCTACTTTTATACAATTCATACGTTTCAACTCCTTACTCATTTTGATACTGCTTACTTCCTTTAGGTAATGCAATATCTTTATTTTCAAATATTTTAAAATTTAATAGAAGCAACATTGCATCAACAAATATCAATATCCCACATCTACCAATGAAATTTATGCCGTAACCATACACTGAACCAGAAATGGAAAACAATGAAAATGCTCTCAGATGTTCTCCTAAAAAGCCCAATGTTGAACCCGCCATTATAATCAAAATGCCCGTATAGATAACAAATACTAACGATTGTGATATTCTAAACTGTGTTAAAAGTGCATGGAGCAGGGAAAAGAAATATAGCAATAATCCTTGTAAAATTATTATCTTTACTATCTCATAAATTACTATATTCGTTTCAAAATTTCCAAATAAATACGTTTCTGAAAATTTTTTTGTGGCTGTTGAAATGCCAATGCCAAAGTTAGAATCTCCTATTCCTACTATAGTGGAAAATATACAAATACTAACCACATAATAAATCACACTTTTCAAAATTTTAAAATGCTTATTTCTATAAAAATCATTTCTACTTGAATACCTACTTAGTACAAAAAATATATTTTGTTCAACTGGGCTTTGTAGCATCATTATGAAAGCTAATAAAAACGGAAATGTGAAATATCCAGTATAGGAATCATTAAACATGATAAGAATCAGCTCACCAAAATGAAAATTCCCAAATTTATATTTCAATACTATCAGCTGACTAAAATTTGCTAATATAGCAAAAGCAACTAATAAATATATAAAACCTATATAAAAATCTTCTTTATTGTTTAATTCTTTAAATTTCTTCATCAGTTTCTATATCCCTTTTAAATTTTTTATACGATATCCAATATGATATTACTACTATAAGGATTAAGTATACAAAAACAAATATTACGCTTATTCCTTTTACTCTTGAAACATCAAAAATTGCCATTGGTTCAATTTTAGTAAGACCTAAAAACATCGCAAACAATGATCCTATTGTCGTTAAAATAAATGGGGATAACCATGCAACAAATTTGCTCTTAATAAAATATGACATCGCCAATCCAACACTACTATATGCAACGCCAACAAAGGAACAATGTAAAATGATTATTACTACATAAAATAACGGAGATGTCCTCACTGCTGATTCATAAATAGAAACTTTTGTTATTGCATAATAAGCATCCATATTTATACTTCTATTAAAAAATAAAATTGACATTATCAAGAATAATAACATTCCAAAAATAAATGTTGTAAATGATATGAATCCATTGATTATAAAAATAGAATTAAAATACTGTTTATATCCCATCCTTGATACAATATATTTCATTGTCCCACTTTTTCTATTTTCGATATGCTGTGACGCAAAAGGAATTGTTGCAATAAGAGGTGCCAAAACTATTAACAACGACCTATCACCATTATAACCTTGTAAAAATGCCACAATATAATCATGATTAAAAAAATACTCCATCCCCTCTTCAATAAATGCACTTACAGAAAATATCATAGAAGTTAAAATAATTAATATTGCTAAAAAGAATTGCTTATTTTTCATCCCTTTTAAAAACATACTGACCTTGTAATCCATACTTCTCTCCTATAAAACAAATGGGATGAGCGAACATTCTCACCCCCAAATATACAAACCTATATTCTAGCTCTTAATACTCATCAGGACTCCATGAACCGCTGGTTTGAACTTTAACATATGTTGCGAACCCTGTCCATCCACCCAATCTAAGATTAGATCCTTCTGCATCTTTACTTTTTATATTACTATGATACAATATTTTTAATAGGATTTTATTGTTTGTTAACTTTTTTCACGAAAAGGAGAAAATCATGCGTTATGATTTTGGAAAGGTCTATAAAGAAATACGTGAGTCAAAAGGATTGACCCAAGAAGAGGTCTGTGGGAATGTCCTCTCAAGAACCAGCCTATCAAAGATTGAAAGCGGTAAGGTAACTCCCAAATATGAAAACATGGAATTTCTTCTCCGGCAAATCAATATGAGTTTTGAAGAGTTTGACTACATCTGCCATCTCTATCAACCGAGCCAACGGACAGAAATCATGCAAACTTATCTCAATATGAATTCCATCATTGGTGGCAGTGGTCTAGTTGATTTTTTTGAAACATGCCAAAACTATCTCAAGACCCATCACGACCTGCCTATAGAAGAAATCAGAGATATGCTTGAAGTTGTCATTCATATTCGTCAACATGGTACAGAGAAACTGTCAGACCAAGTGAAACAAACTGTCAAAAAACTTTGGGAAAAAATTGAAAAACAAGATACATGGTATGAAAGTGACCTAAAAATCCTCAATACCATCCTTTTCAGCTTTCCTATTGAACACCTCCATCTCATCACTGAAAAAATCTTGCAACGCTTGGAAGTCTATAAAAACTACCAACATTTATATGACTTGCGAATGGCAATCCTACTCAACCTTTCCACCATTTACTTATACCATCAAGACAAAAACATGTGTCAACAAATCTGCTATACTTTACTAGAGGATGCCAAGAACAAGAAAAGCTACGATATGCTTGCTATCTGCTATGTCCGTATTGGGATTTGTAGGGATGATGCTAAACTTATCCAAAAAGGGTTCTCCCTTCTAGAGCTGACCGATGAAACTTCCATTCTAGCCTTTCTCAAAAAAGAAGTGGAGATCTATTATCAACCGAAAGAAATATAAAAAAGTCGAGGGATTTCCTCGACTTTTTCAAATTATTCTGTTCGTTATTTCTTAATACCAGCCGTTGTTAAGCCAGAAGTCTTTAGCGGCTGACCATGAACCGTAACGTCCTGCAACGTAGGCATCTGCTACACGTTCTTGGTTTTCAGCTGAGTAGTCACCGTTCAAGTATGAATCTGTCAATTGGTAACGTCCAATGTAACGTCCATTTGTAGCTGTGTAGCTACCGCCTGATTCTTTTTGAGCGATCCATTCTTTAGCTTCTGCTTCAGATCCGCTTACAGTTGTAACTGGTGCTGAAGTTTCTGCTGCAGCAACAGTTTCTTCTGCTACTGGAGCGCTTGCAGATGGTGCTGCTTCTTCTACTACTTCTGTAGTTTCTGCTACTGGAGCTGAAACAGTTTCATCTTGAGCAGCTGGTGCTGCATAAGTAGTTGGCGCTGGTGTTGCAACAGGCGCTACAGGACCATCGATAACCAACTCTTGACCAACATAAATCAAATGAATATTGTCGATGTGGTTGTTTTCTGCCAATTTCTCAACAGTTGTGTTGTGAGTTTCAGCGATTTCTGAAAGTGTATCACCTTCTTTAACAGTGTAAGTTGATGATTCTTGAGCAGATACAAATGATGGAGCAAATACTGCAAACAAGGCAGCTACTCCTGCAAGAGTTGTTTTAATCTTTTTAGTTGTTGATTTCATATTTGAAAATTCTCCTTCTTTCTATACTTCTATCATACCCTTTAAATATTACTATTTCTTAACACTTTTATGTAGAAATATTACAAAATTATTTTTTATTTCCCTAAATAAGCTATTTTTGTCATAAAAGATACTATTTTTATGCTATTTGTAGTGTAAAAAGGTTTTCATCCACAATTAAAGCCAAGACCTTCATTCTTTGATATAATAGAGATAAGAATTTTTATAAGGGGAAACTGATGAAATCACTTCGTTTTCAATCTGTCTTTGATATCATCGGACCAGTTATGATCGGCCCATCTAGTAGCCATACAGCTGGTGCTGTTCGTATTGGGAAGATTGTCTCTTCCATTTTTGATGATACTCCGACAGAAGTCGAATTCCAACTTTTTAACTCATTTGCCAAGACCTATCGTGGTCACGGGACAGACCTAGCCCTTGTTGCAGGTATTTTAGGCATGGATACAGATGATCCTGAAATCCCAAACAGTCTGGAAATTGCCCACAAGCGTGGTATCAAGATTGTCTGGACCATTCAGAAAGACAGCAATGCTCCTCACCCAAACACTACTAAAATTACCGTTAAAAATGCGCACAAGACCATCAGCGTGACTGGTATTTCAATCGGTGGCGGAAATATTCAGGTAACCGAACTCAATGGCTTTGCCGTTTCTCTCAACATGAATACACCGACTATCATCATCGTTCATCAAGATATTCCAGGTATGATTGCCCTCGTAACGGAGGCACTTTCCCGCTATGATATCAATATCGCCCAGATGAATGTTACTCGTGAAAAAGCTGGTGAAAAAGCCATTATGATTATCGAAGTTGACAGTCGCAACTGTGATGAGGCCATAGAAGAAATTCGAAAAATCCCTCATCTCCACAATGTCAATTTCTTTAAATAGGAGGAAGCATGTTTTATTCTATCAAAGAATTGGTCGAGCAAGCAGATCTGGACTTTCAAGGAAATGTCGCAGAACTCATGATTACAACAGAGTTTGAATTGACCGGTCGCGAACGTGAAGAAGTCTTCCTTCTCATGGAACGCAATCTGGAAGTCATGAAAGCCTCTGTCCAACTTGGCCTCAATGAAAATAAATCTCGTAGTGGCCTGACAGGTGGAGATGCTGCCAAGTTGGATCACTACATCAAAAACGGAAAAACTCTGTCAGATTACACGATTCTCTCTGCTGCCCGAAATGCCATTGCAGTCAATGAACACAATGCTAAAATGGGCTTGGTTTGTGCCACTCCGACCGCAGGAAGTGCTGGCTGTCTGCCCTCAGTTCTAACAGCCGCTATTGAAAAATTAGACCTCAGCCACGAGCAACAGCTGGATTTCCTCTTTGCTGCCGGTGCCTTTGGACTAGTCATCGCAAATAATGCCTCTATCTCAGGCGCTGAGGGTGGCTGTCAAGCCGAGGTTGGTTCGGCCTCTGCTATGAGTGCTGCCGCCTTAACTCTAGCTGCCGGTGGAACACCTTATCAGGCCAGTCAGGCCATTGCCTTTGTCATTAAAAATATGCTAGGCCTCATCTGTGACCCTGTTGCCGGCTTGGTCGAAGTTCCCTGTGTCAAACGCAATGCCATGGGAGCTAGCTTTGCCTTCATCGCAGCAGACATGGCCCTGGCAGGTATCGAATCTAAAATCCCTGTGGATGAAGTTATCGATGCCATGTACCAAGTGGGGTCAAGCATGCCAACTGCCTTTCGTGAAACAGCTGAAGGTGGACTCGCTGCCACCCCTACTGGTCGTCGCCTCCAAAAAGAAATTTTCGGAGAATAAGCTTATCAAATAGGAGAAACCATGACCTCTATCACAGCTATCTTTTTTGACCTAGATGGGACCCTCGTTGACAGTTCTATCGGGATTCACAATGCCTTTACCCATACTTTTAAGGAGCTGGGGGTGCCTAGTCCTGATGTCAAAACTATTCGTGGTTTTATGGGACCGCCTCTTGAAAGTAGTTTTGCGACCTGCCTTCCCAAAGACCAAATTTCTAAGGCTGTCCAGATATACCGTTCTTACTACAAGGCAAAAGGCATCCATGAAGCTCAACTCTTTCCTCAGATTGTAGACTTGCTTGAGAAGTTATCGAGCAATTACCCTCTTTATATCACCACTACAAAGAATACTCCAACCGCTCAGGATATGACTAAAAACTTGGGAATCCATCATTTCTTTGATAGCATTTATGGCTCCAGCCCTGAAGCACCTCATAAGGCAGATGTCATTCGCCAAGCCTTACAGACACATCAACTAGTACCAGAACAAACCATCATCATCGGAGATACCAAGTTTGATATGATGGGAGCTCAAGAAACAGGCATTCAGAAATTGGCCGTCACTTGGGGATTTGGAGAACAAGCAGATCTACTAAACTATCAGCCTGATTATATCGCTCACAAACCCATAGAAGTTTTGGAGTATTTTCAATAACATAGACTGGACGACAACCCCATTTCAGAAGAAAATAAAGCAAGTCTCTACATAACAAAACGCATATTACCAAGGTTTTTCAAGACCTGATAATATGCGTTTTTCTTTTTTATTCAACGTGGGTAGTTTGATTGGCAAAGGCGATAATAGCTTGCTTCAACTCATCTCCACTAAGAGTGCGGAACTCTTCAATCTTTTGATCGATTGCTTCTAGAGGCATGACATTAACTTTACCAACGAAAATCTTATCCATAACCTGATTATCAACAAGTTCGGTTGATACCAAGAGTTCTTCGTAGAGTTTTTCGCCTGGGCGGATTCCAACTTCAACGATTGGAATTTCGCTTTCGGTGTGTCCACTTAGAAGGACCATTTTCTTGGCCAAGTCATAAATCTTGACTGGTTTACCCATATCAAGGATAAAGACTTCTCCATCCTTGGCATAGGCACCAGCATGAATAACCAAACGGCTAGCTTCTGGAATAGTCATAAAGTAACGGGTCATGCGGAAGTCTGTCACCGTTACAGGACCGCCTTCAGCAATCTGACGTTCAAAGACAGGAATCACACTACCTCGGCTACCAAGAACATTCCCAAAACGAACCGCACAGTAGGTCGATTGGCTACGTTGGTTAAAGCCAGTGACAATCAACTCCGCCACGCGCTTGGTTGCTCCCATAACATTTGGTGGATTAACCGCCTTATCTGTCGAAATCATAACCATCTTAGGTACTTTAGCTTCATCAACAGCCTTAGCAACATTGTAAGTTCCACGAATGTTATTTTTGAAGGCTTCTTTTGGATTGCGCTCCATCATCGGAACGTGCTTGTGGGCAGCAGCATGGTAAACAATAGCTGGCTTGTACTGCTCAAAAACTTGCAAGAGACGATCATAGTCTTGAATATCTGCAATAACTGGCACATAATCAATCCCTTGGAACTTGCGAATCAATTCATGATAAACAAGGTAGATTGAGTTTTCCCCATGACCGAGTAAGACGATACGTTCAGGATTGAAGCGGCTAACTTGGCGACAGATTTCAGAACCGATTGAACCACCAGCACCTGTGACTAAGATTGTCTTACCTGTCAGTTCTGCGCCCAGACGCGATTCATCAAGACGAATTTCCTGACGTCCCAAAAGGTCCGTGATATCAATCTTCTGGAATCCTCCACCTGCTTGGTGAAGTCCCTGAACAACTGTTTCAACCTTAGGCATCTTGTAACATTTGACACCCAGCTTATTACACATCTGCAAGATACGTTCATATTCTGACGGGTCAAGCGACGGAATCGCAACGATAACACGCTCAATTTGATGGCGTTTAGCTAATTCAGGCAATTCATCATATGAACCCAAAACAGGAATCCCACCAAGTTTTTGTCCCTTTTTCTTCGCATCCTTATCCAAAATACCGACAAGTTCTAATTCACTAGTTGGATGTTGGTAACTATCCATAAAGAGAGCTCCACCATCACCGGCACCAATCAAGAAGGTCCGACGATGTTCTCCATCACCACTTCCCTTTTTGCGTTTAGAGTAGATTAACTGCCAAGTAATCCGTGGCAATAAAATCAAGAAAGTACTCAACAAGATAAAGAGGACGATAAAACGGATGGAGAAGAGGGGCAAGAAGGCATAGCAGATACTATATGACAAGATACTGCTAGCAGTCACACCAAAAAAGATTTTCATGAAATCCGTAATCTTGCTGTAACGACTAATACTAGCGTTCAACCCCCAAAATCCAATCATCAATTGATAGAACAGGAAGGCCAAACTCGTATAGATAATGTAGTCAACAGGTGCTGGATTAATCAATCCGTAGAATAAGATATAAGATACAATGATGGAAACCACCATACTCAAAATATCAAATATTCCCCAGAAAACCTGTTTTTGTTGTTTATTTAAAATTTCCACCAGATCAATCACATAATCTGTGAGTTTTTTATTCATAGAAATTTACTCCTCCTTAAAAGAGCCGAATAGTTATATTGTTATTATAACACTTTTTCTCTAGTTTACGATTTGCTACAATCTTTTAATTGCTTTTTCTTAACAGTTTCATAAAAATAAACTGTCTGACAAATCCTGGACAAAGAGCAACAACCATCTGAATGGCAACACTCTTGGCATACTCCATATAAGAAATTTGCCCTCGCTTCAGCATGCGCTGACGAGCTTGACGATAGAGTTTGAGGTAACGCAGTCCCCCACGACGCTCAAACATCCCTGCTCCGACACGAACCTTACACAAGATTTGATCCAGATTTCCAGTCTTGGCTCCTGCAGCAATCATATTGAGCCAGAGGAGGTCATCCTCCATATAAAGGCCATCCTCATAGTTGCCTGCCTTGAGAACCATGTCCTTCTTGAACATGACAGTCATGTGGTTAAAGGCACTTCTCATCCTTTGATAAGCCACAATGTCTGCATGCTGAGTCGGAACACGACGGTAAGAAACAATCTCATCAGGATTGTCAATAAACTCTGCAATATGTCCACCTAATAGGTCGAGGTTGTCCTTCTCCATTAGCTGAACCTGTTTCTCAAAACGGTCTGGAACAGCTATATCATCCGTATCCATACGAGCGATGATATCGTACTGACACTGCAAAACACCCTGTCGAAGAGCCAGACCCAAACCTTGGTTATGCTCAAGAGGATAGCGTTTCACTGGAATATCAGACTCAGCTTCAAGCTGGTCTAATACCTGATAGAGTTCTGGTGTCAAAGGCCCATCCTCAACCAAAACCAACTCGCTCGGTTTCAGGGTCTGATTTTGAACACTCTCAATAGCATCCTTTAAAAATGTCGGATTTTCCTTGATATAGACCGACATCAATACGCTGATTTTTTGCTTTTCAGACACAGTTTTTCTCCAATGTATAGATTTCCTTCCACTATTTTATCATAATTTTCAAGACTTTCCCATTTTTATCTTGAAAGCCCAAAACCTTACTTGACATTATAAGGAAAAAACCTTAAAATAAGCTGTTATTAAAATCAGCTAGAAGAGGTATTATATGAAAAAGCAATCACTCTTTTTTGTTCCAGGTATTATCCTGATTGGTGTTTCCTTGCGGACTCCTTTTACTGTTTTACCCATTATATTGGGAGATATTTCGCAAGGGTTGGGAGTAGAAGTTAGTTCGCTTGGTGTCTTGACCAGCCTTCCTCTCCTCATGTTTACCCTCTTCTCGCTCTTTTCTACCCGACTTGCTCAGAAAATTGGCTTGGAGCATCTCTTCACCTACAGCCTTTTCTTCTTGACCATCGGTTCTCTCATTAGACTAATCAATCTGCCTCTGCTCTATCTAGGAACCTTGATGGTTGGGGCAAGTATCGCAGTCATCAATGTTCTGCTTCCTAGTCTTATCCAAGCCAATCAACCAAAGAAAATTGGTTTTCTGACTACCTTATATGTAACCTCTATGGGGGTTGCGACGGCTCTGGCTTCCTATCTAGCTGTGCCCATTACACAAGCCAGTTCTTGGAAAGGACTTATCATCCTCCTCACCCTGCTCTGCCTGGCTACTTTTTTAGTCTGGCTACCTAATCACCGCTATAATCACAGACTGGCTCCACAAACCAAACAAAAAAGCAAAGCAAAGGTCATGCATAATAAACAGGTCTGGGCAGTGATTGTCTTTGCAGGTTTTCAATCCTTGCTCTTTTACACCGCTATGACCTGGCTACCTACCATGGCCATCCATGCAGGCCTATCCAGTCACGAAGCTGGCTTGCTCACTTCTATCTTCTCTCTGATTAGCATTCCTTTTTCAATGACCATCCCAAGCCTGACAACCAGCTTGTCAACTCGCAACCGTCAGCTCATGCTCACTCTGGTTTCACTAGCTGGTGTTGTCGGCATTTCCATGCTCTTTTTCCCAATCGGTAATTTCTTTTACTGGCTTGCCAGCCATCTCCTCATCGGAACCGCAACAAGCGCCCTCTTCCCTTATCTCATGGTCAACTTTTCACTCAAGACAAGCGCTCCTGAAAAGACAGCCCAATTGTCAGGTCTATCTCAAACAGGAGGCTATATCCTAGCAGCCTTTGGACCAACCCTCTTTGGTTACAGTTTTGACCTTTTCCACTCTTGGGTACCAGCTGTAGCTGCCCTCTTACTCGTCGATATCCTGATGACTGTGGCCCTCTTTACAGTGGACAGAGCCGATAAAATCCTCTAAACTTCTAGTTTTAGCTAGAAGTTTTTTATATATAAAAATTTTACACATTTATCTTGACAGGGCTTTCTTTTAGATGTACAATGTATGTGTAGAAAAATTATATATAAAAATCTTACACATTAGAAAAGGAGGTTCCCCATGTACTTTCCAACATCCTCTGCCTTGATTGAATTTCTCATCTTGGCCGTACTGGAGCAGGATGATTCTTATGGTTATGAGATTAGCCAGACCATTAAGCTTATCGCTAACATCAAAGAATCTACGCTCTATCCCATTCTCAAAAAATTGGAAGGCAATAGCTTTCTGACAACCTATTCTAGAGAGTTCCAAGGTCGCATGCGCAAATACTACTCCTTGACAAATGGTGGTATAGAACAGCTCGTGACCCTAAAAGATGAATGGGCACTCTATACAGACACCATTAATGGCATCATAGAAGGGAGTATCCGCCATGACAAGAACTGAATACCTGACTCAGCTAGAACTCTATCTCAAAAAACTGCCTCAGGCTGACCAAATTGAAGCCATGGACTATTTCAGGGAACTCTTTGACGATGCTGGAGTCGAAGGAGAAGAAGAACTCATCGCTAGTTTGGGAACTCCCAAAGAAGCGGCCCACGAAGTTCTCTCTAATCTTCTCGATAAAAAAATCAATGAGGCACCCGCTCAAAAGAATAACCGACAAATTTTGCATATCGCCTTGTTAGCTCTCCTTGCAGCACCCATCGGTATTCCTCTGGGAATCGCCATCCTCGTGTCCCTGTTCGCAATCCTTGTGGCAGCCTTGACTGTCATTCTAGCTTTCTTTGCGGTTTCCATACTTGGTATCATCGGCGGATTCCTATTTTTAGTTGAAAGTTTCACTGTCTTAGCCCAAGCTAAATCAGCCTTTATCTTGATTTTTGGTTCTGGTTTACTGGCTATCGGTGCTTCTTCGCTAGTCTTACTAGGTATTTCCTATGTAGCCCGCTTCTTCGGCCTACTCATTGTTCGCCTGGTGCAATTTGTTCTCAAAAAAGGAAAGAGAGGTGACCAGCATGCGTAAATGGACAAAAGGATTTCTCATTTTTGGTGTGGTGACTACCATTATCGGCTTTATCCTGCTTTTTGTAGGTATCCAATCTGACGGAATTAAGAGTCTGCTTGCCATGTCCAAGGAGCCTGTCTATGATAGTCGGATGGAAGAGTTGACCTTTGGCAAGGAAGTCGAAAACCTAGAGATTACTCTCCACCAACACGCGCTGACCATCACAGACTCTTTCGATGATCAAATCCACATTTCTTATCATCCATCTATTTCTGCTAACCATGATCTTGTCACAAATCAAAACGACAAAACTCTAAGCCTCACTGATAAGAAACTGTCTGAAACTCCATTTCTCTCTTCTGGAATTGGCGGGATTCTCCATATCGCAAGTAGCTACTCTAGTCGTTTTAATGAAGTTATTCTCCAATTGCCAAAAGGAAGAAGTCTAAAAGGAATCAACGTGTCAGCCAATCGTGGACAAACCACCATCATAAATGCTAGTCTTGAAAATGCAACCCTCAATACAAACAGCTATCTCCTCCGAATTGAAGGAAGTCGTATCAAAAACAGTAAACTCACAACACCAAATATCATCAATATCTTTAGCACAGAACTGACAGATAGTCAGCTAGAGTCAACAGAAAATCACTTCCACGCTGAAAAAATCCAAGTACACGGTAAGGTGGAATTGATGGCGAAAACAGACCTACAACTGCTACTTTCCGAAGAAGAAAAACAAAGAATCAACTTAGATCTTTCAACAAAACATGGCTCTATTCTTCACTTTTTAAGAGAAGGAAGGCGTTCGTTTAAAAACGAAGAAAACAAAGATGAACGATTAAGCAATCCTTATAAAACAGAAAAAGCAGATGCAAAAGATCAACTCATCGCAAGGGCAGACCAGGATATCTATCTACTCAAATCAGAGGAACACGAGTCTTCTTCTAGAAATCGTTGACAAAAGCGCTTACATCTGCTACTATGGAAGCATATTTATCTAACTAAAAAGGAGGTTCTACCATGAAACAAGAATGGTTTGAAAGTAATGATTTTGTAAAAACAACAAGCAAGAACAAACCTGAAGAGCAAGCTCAAGAGGTTGCAGACAAGGCTGAAGAAACGATAGTCGATCTTGATACACCAATTGAAAAAAATACTCAAGTAGAGGAGGAAGTCTCTCAAGCTGAAGTCGAACTTGAAAACCAGCAAGAAGAGACAATTGAAACGCCTGAAGACAGTGAAGCGAGAACAGAAATAGAAGAAAAGAAAGCATTATATTCTACTGAAGAAGAGCAAGACCTTTCTAAAGAAACAGAAAAAGTCACTATAGCTGAAGAGAGTCAAGAAGCACTTCCTCAGCAAAAACCAACCACGAAAGAGCCCCTTCTTATCAGTCAATCCTTAGAAAGTCCCTATATCCCCGACCAAGCTCCAAAATCTACGGATAGATGGAAAGAGCAAGCGCTTGATTTTTGGTCTTGGCTAGTGGAAGCAATCAAATCTCCTACGAGCAATCTTGAAACAAGTAGCACACACAGTTACACAGCCTTTCTCTTGCTCATTCTGTTTTCTGCATCTTCCTTTTTCTTTAGTATCTACCACATCAAACATGCTTACTATGGACATATAGCAACTATGCATAATCACTTCCCTGAACAATTTGCTTCCTTAAATCTCTTTTCGATTATCTCTATCCTAGTAGCAACAACACTCTTCTTCTTTTCATTCCTCTTGGGTAGTTTCGTCGTGAGACGATTTATCTACCAAGAAAAGGACTGGACGCTAGAAAAGGTTCTCCAACAATATAGTCAACTCTTAGCAATTCCAATCTTCCTCACTGCTATTGCTAGTTTCTTTGCCTTCTTTGACAGCCTGCGATTTACGGCTCTATTGTGTGTGATTAGCATTGGGATCATTCTGCTCGCTAGTCTCCATATCATTACAAGACCTAGTCAATCAAGTGAAACCGACTCCTTCTATCAGTTATTCTTATCTGTCCTTGTGAACGGAGTTATTATCCTCCTCTTCTTTGTAGCTGAAGTGGCACTGATTGGAGATTACCTTCGTATCTTGGCCTTTCTTTAAACTTCATACTCTTCGAAAATCTCTTCAAACCACGTCAGCTTCGCCTTACCGTACTCAAGTACTGCCTGCGGCTAGCTTCCTAGTTTGCTCTTTGATTTTCATTGAGTAGCAATCCTGTCTTCCATGGCAGGATTTTTCTATGCCAAAAAGAAAGTCAATTGACCTGCTTCTGATTTACTCTTCTTGTGCTAATGTTTTAAAATCTTTGTCCTAGGATGGGTTTTATTCCTAGAGTTCAGTAGTATGATAACGTTGCTATGAAGTTCGTTATTCCAAATATTATGCAAACTAGGAGTCTCAACTTGATAAGAATCCGCATCAATACCATAGCTTTTTAGTATATCTTCTATATCAAACAAAGACAGTCCTTGGTGGTTATTGTTATCAAATTGTAGACTATCTAAATGTTCTAATTTTGGGAAATAGTAAGAAATGATTGTCTTTATACAAGCCATTCCACAATCCAGCAAAGTTGCTTGTTTATAGTGACTAACCATTATTTTCTCCTTTTTCAACACTTATCTTACTATAACCATCAACTTCAATTACGCTATTCGAAGTTTGATTTGTCGTAGGAACTCTTAAAACTTCTCCTGTATTATTTGTATGCAAAGTATAGATTCCATCAAAATCTTTAGGAACTGTAATAGATACATCGCCAACAAGAGTATCTACAAAAATTTTTTCGAAAGTCGCATTTTTCCCTAAGGAAATGGTTACATATAACTTATCTTTCCCTTGTGAACTCAAAGCCAAATTAAAGCCATGTTGTGAAAATGGAATATATAGACTATCTGAACTCATTTTAACGTTTTTAGTTATGTTATTCACTGATTCTTCGGAAACTTTTCCTTCTATTTGAACACTTGTTTCATCTGATTCACTCTTGACAACTTTAACATCAATTGCTTGCTTTGAACCATAAAACTCTAACGTTTTAATACTTTTAGAAGAAAGAGCCCATGATTGTTTTACACTGATTGTCGTCTCTCCTCGTTTTAAGGTTAATAAAATTCCAGCCACTACAAACAGTAACAACAGCCCAATTACAATTCCTATTTTTTTCATCATTAGTACTCCTACTTAAATTCTTTTTTACTGAATACAACAAACGCAAGTACAATCACTGCTATACTTACCAATATAGGATAGCCTACATTCGTAAGGGTAAATTGACTTATCTCAGGGGAAGTTTTCAAATTTAAAGTCATTAGTAAATAGTCTCTCACACTCTCACCAGAGTTTGGAAGGACATAAACCAATAGGTTATCAAACAGTAAAATATAGAGTATATAAATCATACATGATTCATAAACCTTATCAAATATTTGAAAAATCAATAACGAGATACTGATAATAACCAAATAGTATGGTAGCTGGTGTAAAAATGTCGAAACAATCAACACCAAGTCTCCCTCCAAATAGACAAGAGCTGTTAAACTATAAAAAATAGTTACATATAGGAAAGACAAACAAAAGGCTCCCAAAGTTTTATATAAAAATAACTTCCAACGTTGTTTTTCTTTTGTGAGGAGAATGTTAATCGTACGGAAACTATAATCTTCCCCCCAAAAAAATAAATTAGTAGAGATAAAAAGCAAAGGAATAAAACCACTCACATTTGAAATCAATACTCGAAATGCTGGTTCATCTTCATTCGATGACTTAAAAAATAAGGAGAATAACAAAATCAATAATCCTATCAACAAACTAGGAAGTACTCCTCTTTTTTCCCAGTAAAATTTATACATATCTGCTTTAAGAGAATTCATGACTCTCCTCCTTTCTTAAATCATCAGATAATATTACGCAAATAGTAGTCCTCAAAGCGTTCCTTCTTAATATAAATATCCTGTATCACTAGATTTGACGCGACACTATATTCCAAGATAGCCATTAATTTTTCCTTTTCTGGCACAACCAGATAGTCATTCTGCTCAAAATGAACAATGCCCTCTTCTTTTAAAAATGTTTTTAGAATCTGATTATTACTCGTCTTAAGGAAGAGCTTTTCTGACAAATCATTTGCTAGCTCTTTTGAACTCATCACATTTAGATTCTTTCCTTTTTTCATGATGATATACTTATCTGTTATAAATTCCAATTCTGACAGAATATGGCTCGAGATTAAAAAAGTAACTCCTAACTGATCCCGTAAATTCAAAATCATTTTTCTTAAATCTGAAATCCCTTGAGGATCTAAACCATTCACTGGTTCATCTAAGATAATAAGCTCTGGATTATCCAAAAGCGCAATTGCTATCGATAGTCTTTGCTTCATTCCAAGGGAATAGTTTTTTACTTTTCGATCCCATGACGGTTCAGGCAAGTGAACCAATTCCAACATTTTTGTGATATCTGTCTTTAAACCAAATCTTGTTTTATAATATTGCAGGTGTTGACGTCCAGTCAAGTTTGGATAGAGGGCAGGTGATTCGATAATACTACCAATCTTATGCTGCGAAACACTCTCAATTTCTCCCTTATCAGCTTGAATTAGTCCTAGAAGAATTCTCATTAAGGTTGTCTTTCCTGCACCATTTTCACCGATAAGACCACATATTTCCCCTTGCTCAATATCAAAGGAAATATTATGTAAAACCTGTTCTTTCCCATATGTTTTATCAATATTTTTAAGACTTAAAATCACACGATTCATAGTTTCTCTCCGTTCATTATATCCTTTGCTTTCATGAATTATCCTCCACCTCTGAAATCCCAAAATTCTTAACATCTGTAATTTCCTCAGGCAGAATTACAATTCGCTCTTCACCTGCATCTAAAATTGCTAGGCGAAAGATTTCGTTATTTAATGCTATCTCTACCAACTTTTGCGAAGTCGTGTTATTTCGAACTATCAGACTGTGGCGAGTTTGTGTAAAAGTCTCTAGTAAGATACTAAGATTCCCCATCTCTTCCCTCCTAACCCAAATAACTCTCTTGACTTTTCATTGCATCTCTAGTTTAACGCTTTCAAAAATAAAAAAACATGACAAAAATGTCATGTTAGCTCTCCATTTCCTCAAAAGTTTTTATATCTTTTTCTTTTTCTCCCAATATACGCGCTTCTAATACTGAGTCCCCAAATGCTTGAGCGCAAATAACGGCTCTATCGTATAAGCGGATGGCTTTTTCCTTATCCCGTTTATGAAATAAGGTACACATAGCTTCAAGCATATCAACAATTGGCTTGTTTTGAAAATCCTGCGATAAAATCATCAGCGTGTTCATCGCCTTAACATAAGGCTCAAAAGTGGAGTAAGATTTTTCCATCCATTGAACAGCTAAAGAATCAAGCACTGTTCTCTTTAACATATAAGCTGTCTCTAAATCTGATGAATTTGTTTCTCTTATAAGTTTTTTAGAAAGCATCCAAAACAGTTCATGATTATACCCAATCGGTCTTGCTAAACACGAAACAAAGTACAATTTTATAAGAAGCAAATCATTCACCGAATAGTTTTTCCTTATCTTTACTTGTTCAAAATATTCATCCAGCAAAGCATCTCCAAAACCTGCATCTTCACTTACAAAGACATCAAAACTAGCTTGTAAGGCACTAACTGCAATCTGCTCATCCTCAGGTAGACTGTCATAATAGTGTTCGTAAACTCTTTCAAACAACTCTTCCTTAACTTGGATTCTATCATCATCTCCATAAGTTTGAAACTTAATGAGTTTATCCTTTAATATCAAGTACTCGGAGGGTAAAATCATATGATCCATATCTACTATATGTGAAATTGAACAGCCTAGTTTGTAAGCTATATACTCTACCTTGGATAAACTCGGGGAAGACTGGCCTGATTCAATCCGTGCTAATTGGCGCACCGTTATCTCAGTTTCATCATCACAAAGAGTTTCACGAGTGATATGTTTCATCTCTCGCAACATTCGGATTCTTTTACCTACTTCCTTCTTGATATCCATCTTAAAATCTCCTGATAATTAGTTACCGAACAATATTATATTTTTTATATTATACTGTTTTTTATTGAACTAAGCACTTCTTAAAATTTTATATTACAAAACTTAACAAGACTAAACCATCTTTCGCACGCTAAATAGCAGTTGACCTGCTTCTGCTTTACTCTTCTTGTGCTAATGTTTTAAAATCTTTGTCTAAGATGGGTTGTATTTCTAATTGATTGGCGTCTAGTTGGTGGTAAGATGCTGATGGTAGTGACTCTAAGAATTTTGCATAGTCCAAGCGGGCAATGGCTTCATAGTCTTCTGGTTTAGAGCCGTCTCCTGTGATTTGAACCAAGTCAATCTCCCACTGCACTTCCTTATCCACCAATTGCTCAATATAGGCAGCAGGAACAAATGGTTCTCTCGGTAAAACGGTCTTGACCCCTTGAGCCAGATGGTAAACACCGTGAACTTGGCCTTCTCCATCCTGATAGAAGGAAACTCTTGCAAAGTAAGCATCTGTCTCTTGAACTGCACGTACACGCGCTTCAAACTGAGCCAAGCCATCTTCCCCTAAAAAGCTTTTCAAGTCCTCATGACTAAAGAAAACAGGATTAAAAATTCCTTGGCAAATCGTAAAGCGGGCTGCACTATCAGCCAGATGGGCTTGAATACTTGCTTGGAAATAAGCTTCAAAATCAAAACCATCTAGTCCTTCAATCTCAGTTCCTGTGTAAGTAAGCAGGGCTTCTAAAAATGACTTGATGATCTCCCAGTCTGTCTTCGTGAGTAGGTCAGGAAGATCGACACGGTAAGCCTTTTGACCGTCAGCATAACTGACCTTAAAGAGAAATTGTGATTGCCCCACTATCGCACACTCAATATACTCAAGACGGCTAAGAGGCTGACGGAGATAAACCGCATCATAACTATGCGACTCCAAACCATTTACCAAGGCCAAGATAGACTTGGCAGTCAAAATTTCCTGTTCTCCTAAAATGCTCTGTTTATTTGGAATAAAAAATGTTTTCACCATAACTGAACTCCTTTGAAATCGTTTACATATAGTATACCTTATTTTCCTGAAAGATACAGAAACAAACTTTAGATTTTTGAGTAAAAAGCATAGAAAAACAGCCCCTAAGGACTGTTTAATCTTATACTGTAGCTGCTTGATCCAAACTTTCACCGATAGCGGCTAGGCGCTCGACAACTTCAGCTTGTGTCAATTCATTTTCTGAAACATAGCGGTTACGTGGGTGAACACGGCACTCGTGTGAACATCCACGAAGGTACTTGTCTTCATTTTCTTCTGATGTCAAGATACGACGGTTACAGAATGGATTTCCACAGTTGACATAACGTTCACATGGTGTTCCATCAAACCAGTCTTTCCCTACGATGGTTGGGTTGACATGGTTGACATCTACGGCGATACGCTCGTCAAAGACGTACATTTTCCCATCCCAAAGCTCACCTTGGACTTCTGGGTCTTTACCGTAAGTTGCAATTCCTCCGTGCAATTGACCAACATCTTTGTAGCCTTCACGGACCATCCAACCTGAGAATTTCTCACAGCGAACGCCACCTGTACAGTAAACTACGACACGCTTGTCCATGAATTTTTCTTTGTTATCACGAACCCACTGTGGCAACTCACGGAAGTTGCGGATATCTGGGCGGATAGCCCCACGGAAATGTCCTAGGTCGTACTCATAGTCGTTACGTGTGTCAAGGACAACTGTATCTTCGTCAAGAAGGGCTTCTTTGAACTCTTTTGGAGACAAGTAAGCACCTGTTGTTTCAAGTGGGTTGATGTCGTTGTCAAAGTCGTTGTCTTCCAAACCAAGGTGAACAATTTCTTTCTTGTAGCGAACAAACATCTTCTTGAAGGCTTGTTCATTTTCTTCGTCAATCTTGAACCAGAGGTCTTCCATTCCTGGGAGGCTGTGAACGTAGTCCATGTATTTTTGAGTTGTTTCGTAGTCACCTGAAACTGTTCCGTTAATCCCCTCGTCAGCGACTAGGATACGGCCTTTAAGGCCGATTGATTTACAGAAAGCCAAGTGGTCTGCAGCAAATTGCTCTGCATTTTCAATTGGAGTATAAAGGTAGTAAAGTAAGACACGAATATCTTTTGCCATAAGATTTGTTCTCTTTTCTATTCTTAAATTTTCAGAATTTTTCATCTAACTATACTAGTATACCTGCTTAAGAAAACGAATGCAATTTATTTGACTGAAAATTTATAGAAAGAGTCCTATCCCTGTACTTCATCAGTAGCCATAGCGAATAGCTGATAATTCTCTCAATTTTTTGATCCGATCGGCTTGATTTTCTGATAACATCAACTTATTATCAATCAACACACGTGAGATGTCAACATTTATTTGACTCAAAATAAATGGGGTAGAGGTCCCATCGTCCTTTAATCGTCTTTTATAACTCACTAACTGATTTTTCAAGGGAGTCAGTTGAGGCGTATCCTTTATATCTTCCAATAGATGATTTATGATAGTCATGGCTTCACAACGTCTTTCGCTTCCTCCAGCAAACCATTTTAATGGTGTCATACTTATTTTCCTCCTTAAGTTGAAAAGCTATCATTCCTAACTCTCGCGCCAGTATTTACCCAAACACCCTCTGTAAAAAAGTCAGCAAAAATGGTAATGTTGCGAAAATATTATTAATCACATGCACCGCATAGGATGGATAAATGCTCTTGGTATAGCGGGTCAAACTAGCAAAGATGATGCCAGATGTTGCAAAGACGAAGATATCTAACAAACTAGGCAGGCTTGAAAAATGAGGAAGAGCAAATAAAATTGACGGAAGAAGCAAATCAAGGCCAAATCTCGAATGCTTAAAAAAGGCGTGTTGCAGTAATCCTCTATAGATTAGCTCTTCCATAAGTGGAGTCAGAAAGAACAAAGTTATATAGATACCTAGCTCAGCAAAGTTCGTCCCACTATAACCGATCAATACAGCCCAACCTTCAGCAGTTGACTGAACATGTTTAGCTGTCTGAACGTTAAAAGAGATCTGGAGCACTACCACTAATACTGTCAAAATCGAATACCAAAGCCATTTTTTTCTTGGAATGTGAAAGAGATAACCATGACCTGTCTTAACCAGAATCCAAATCATGACTCCGCTAAATAGCAAACTCAAGAGATTTTGAATCCAGACGAAATTGCCAATCTGGGAAGAAAATTGCCAATAATTTTGAACAATAAGCGTCAGCTGAGAAAGACCAAATACGAAAAATAGGTAAGAGAAAACTGCACTTATTTTGAATAAAAGTTGATACTTCTTCATATGAACTCTCCTTTGTAAACTCGATACATCTCTAATATAAGCTATATTTTCCTAAATCCTTACTCCAAATCCTAAATGGTACTTGAGATTTCCTGAATGGTTAGATAGTGATAAAATAACATAGATATCTATGCTCTCGTTTCAAAAAATCACTGCCTCCCCCAGATAAGCCTGAGGAAAACAGTGATTCAATTTTTAGGAATTAGGAATGAATACACGAAATCAATTGATCTTATGATTTTTTGTTTTTCAAGAATTCATCGTATTGTTTTTGCATTTCGTTCAATACTTTATCGTAAGCACCTTCAGATTTCAATTTTTCCATCAATTCTGGAATAGCTTTGTCTGGGTCTACAGTACCAGTGTTGATAGCTGTATCGAATTGTTGCATTGTATTAGAGATAGCTGAGATTTCAGATTTCACATTGTCAGTGTTAAAGATGAATCCAAGTGCTGGAGATTCTTTAGCTTCAGCCAATTGTTTCTTAGAATCTTCGATTTGTTGGTCTGTAACGTTTTCGTTGATGTAAAGAATCCAGTTGTTACCAGTGTTCCATCCACCCATGTGAGTGTTTCCTTTGTAGCCATCAAGGACTTTAACACGGTTTTCTTTACCTGCAATTTTTTCCCAGTTCTTGCCTTCTGGACCATAAACAAGACCATTCAAGAGTTCTGGGTTAGTGTTCAAGAGGTTCAACACTTCCATTGATTTTTCTTTGTTCTTAGAGTTGTTTGAGATAACAAAGTTAGCAACTTGTGTTGTTTGGTTTTTCTTGATGAAGTTAGTGATTGGTTTGATTTGGATATCTTTGTTCGCAACACGTGAAAGCAAGCTGTTACCATAGTCAGCTGGTCCTACTGTTTCTTCACGAACGAACCAAGTATCTTGTTGAAGGTCAAATGAAGTATCGCTTGTTGCTACGTCTTTTGGAATGTATCCAGCTTCATAGAATTTGTGAAGAGTCTTCAAGTGTTCTTTAAAGCGAGGCACTTCGTAACGGTTTACGATCTTAGTAGTGTCCCCTTCAAGGTCGATAACGAATGGAAGTCCATTTGGAACTGGGTAGTCAAAGTTATCAGATGGGATGAAGTTCTTAGTAACCGCAAATGGCACTACATCTGGAGCTTTTTCTTTGATTTGTTTCAAGACTGGTTCAAGTGTTTCATATGAAGTGACACCTGAAATATCGATACCGTATTTAGCAAGAAGAGTTCCGTTGAAAGCGAAGTTTTGAGATGATGCAACGTTGGCTGCAACTGGAACTGCGTAAATTTTACCGTTAATGCTGTTACCTTTGATGTAAGCTGGGTCAAGTGCTTTATAAAGCTCTGCCCCTTCTTTCTTATACAAGTCAGTCAAGTCAGCATAGGCACCTTTTTGAGCATTTACAACATAGTTAGATGCAAAGGCGATATCGTAGTTTTCACCAGATGATGTGATAACTGACATTTTCTTATCATAGTCACCCCATCCAAGATATTGGATATCCAATTTAGCACCAACTTTTTCACCGATGATTTTGTTAGCATTTTCTAGCAATTCATCTAAGTTATCTGGTTTGTCACCGATTTGGTACATTTTGATAACAGTTTTTTCACCTGAAGCTGAGTCAGCAGCTTTTTTACTGTTACCTGAAAGGTTTCCACAAGCAGCGAGACCAGCAGCCAAAGCGACTACGCTAGCAGATGCAAAAGCATATTTTTTCCAGTTTTTCATGACAAAAACTCCTTTTTTTATTTTTAAACTTATAAACAATATAATGATTTTAACTTCACGCAAGGGAAGTTTGGAAATGAGAAATGATTTTTCTCGACAAGTACTATTCTTTCACACCACCGATAGTCAAACCTTTTACAAAGTAGCGTTGGAAGAATGGATACAAAATCGCGATTGGAAGGGTTGCGACCACAACCATGGCCATACGACCTGTTTCTTTTGGAAGAGCAACTCCCAGTTGACCAGATAGGCCGACTGCTTTGGCGATGTAGTCCATATTTTGCTGGATTTGCATGAGCAAATATTGCAATGGATACAAGTTGTCACTCTTGATGTAAAGAAGGGCGTTGAACCAGTCATTCCAGAAACCAAGAGCTGTCAAAAGCGTGATGGTTGCGATACCTGGTAATGACAATGGCAAACAGATTTGGAAGAAGATCCGGGCCTCACTAGCACCATCGATACGAGCGGATTCTAGAATAGCTTCTGGAATGGTCTTCTTGAAGAAGGAACGCATCAAGATGATGTTAAATGGTGAGAGAAGCATTGGAACAATCAAGGCCCAAACTGTATCACCAAGTTGAAGTAAACGAGTTACCACGATATAGCCCGGTACCAAACCAGCGTTGAACAACATACTAAGAAGGGCAAAAATCGTAAAGAATCTGCGATACTTAAAGGTTGTCCGTGAAATAGCGTAGGCATAAGTTGTTGTGATAAAAACGTTTGTGATAGTCCCCACCACTGTTACAAAGACTGAGATGAAGAGGGCTTGGAGAATTTTATCCTTAAACTGTGCCAAAAACTCAAAACCGTCTAATCCAAATTGGGATGGGAAGAAGCTATATCCATTTTGGAGGATACTCTTTTCATCTGTCACCGAAATAACGATAACGAATACAAAGGGTAGGATACAAGAGAGGGCAACCAAACCAGAAATGGTACTGAAGAAGATATCTGCTTTCTTACTGAAGGAGTGAATGCCGACATTATCAATTTTTTCTTTTTTAATTTTCTTTTCTGCCATATTCTCCTCCTTTCTAGAACAAGGCTGAGTTTGGATCAACTCGTCTTGCAAGTAAGTTTGATAGGATAACCAGAATCAAGCCGACAACTGATTGGTAGAGACCTGCTGCTGAAGCCATCCCGATATCTGCTGTCTGAGTCAAACCATTATAAACATATACGTCCAAGACGTTGGTTACGTTATAAAGCTGACCAGCATTGTGGGGGATTTGGTAGAAAAGACCGAAGTCTGCACGAAAGATATTTCCGACTGCAAGGATGGTCAATACAGTTACCAATGGTGTCAACTGCGGAATGGTTACATTGCGAATTCGTTGCCATTTGCTGGCTCCGTCCACTGTCGCTGCTTCGTAGTAGGTTGGATCAATTCCCATGATTGTCGCATAGTACATGACACTGCTATATCCAAAACCTTTCCAAATACCTAGGAAAAGTAGGAGATATGGCCAGATGCCCAAGTCAGCGTAGAAATTGACTTCCTTCATTCCGATAGATTCTAGGAAATGGTTGAATACCCCTTTATCAATGTTTAGGAAGGCATCTGTAAAGAAACTGATGATAACCCAAGACAAGAAGTAAGGGAACAACATAGAAGTTTGGAAAATCTTAACCATTCTCTTAGAACGGAGTTCACTGAGGATGATAGCAATCCCTACAGATACAATCAAACCGATAAAGATAAAGCCGAGATTGTAGAGGACAGTATTTCGTGTGATAATAAAGGCGTCTTTTGAACTAAACAAGAATCTGAAATTATCGAGTCCGACCCATTTACTATTCACGATACTATCTATAAATCCATTACTGGTCATGTGGTAGTCTTTAAAGGCAACCACGTTCCCAAATACTGGAATGTAGAAGAATAGAATCAACCAGAGTGCCCCTGGCAAAACCATTAAGAGAAAGATCCAGTTGTCTCTCAAGGTTTTTGAAAACTTATTCATAATTTCCTCCCTTTTTTATTTTGATATCCATCTAAAAATTCCTTTTTAGACTTTTGATAACGATTACATTATTAGTATACTCCTATTTGAAGGTTAGGTTAAACTACTAATTATAGAAAAAACTCCACAAATTATTTTATGTGGAGTACTTTTTTAAGAAAGGGATGTTTCACGAGAAACACTCTGAGTAATAGCACGGTGTTCTTGTTTCTTATGTCGTGTAGATGGTTGAAGCTGTCGCAATGGTATGCCACTGGTTGGCTGTTGTGGCTGCGAAATCCTTATCTGCGTAAAAGTCAGTAAATGGTAAGATTTCCACTTCTAGCTCATCGATACGGTCCAGCTGACCTGCCAGATAAGCCTCAATGCGACTTTCTGCGCGTTTGATGCGTTGCAAGAGTCCGCCCATACGGATATCGACCGTATCCAAACCAAAGACCTTGTTTTCTTTCAGCCATTGGTGGCTAAAGAGGGCATGGAAGTGTTCGATTTGGCTTCTGAGTTCTGGTAATTCTTGTCTTGCGATTTCTTGCAGGCTTTCTTTATCATCCGCTTGATAAGCCTGACGAATGCGTCGTCCCACATCGACTTTGCTACTTAAAATGGAATTCAACTGGGCCTGAGTTTCAAAGAGATAGGCATAGTTGCCAGCTTTTTCTTTAATATCAGCAAGAGTCTCAGCAGACTGAGCGAAGTGGGGCTTGTCTTGTTCAGGTGTCATGTGTCGGTCAAGGATCGGACAGAGAACATCCTGATAAAAGACATAGCGGTTGGGATTGATACCACTGAGATTGCCTGGTAGATCTGGTAAGAGATTGGCAAGGTCAATCTGCATAAAATCCTCAACCGATAGACCTGTATTGGTCTGGAAATGAGCAGACAGTCGGTCTAGGTCATTGCGATAGCTGAGTTCTGCCCAGATTTGCAAACTTGGTAGGACAGAGAATTGGGCTGTTTCCCCACCATTATCTCCCCAACCTGTCACGATAACTTCTTTGATGTCATTGGCACGACAGGCCTTATTAGCTTCAAGAGCGATGAGACGGCTAAAATGGTTATTGGGTGTGAAACCAATCCACTTCCAAGCTCCCCCTGCAAAGGCAAGATCATGGCTAATCTTATGATGGTTGCGGAAGTTGCGATTGTATTTTTCCTCGCTGTCCTGATAATAGTCCCAGTAAACCAAGGTCACACGGTCTTTGAGACGGTCTAGGTAGACACGAGTTTCTTCTGGAATTTCCACATCACGGTCGTACTGGCCATCTGCTGACATAAGTTTAAAGAACATATCGCTCCACATCTGGCAGTGGAAACCATATTTGTCAGCAATATCTAGCACGCGCTCCAAGTGTTGGCACATGAGGAGACTACGATCCACAACACCGTTCAGAATCAAGTAGCGTCCCAAACCAACCAAGTGGGCTTCGTCCATCCCGATATTGACCTTGCGAGTCTTCAATTTAGATAGAGTAGCAAACATGCCATCAATCAGATTATAAACCTTTTCTTCGCCGATAAGGAGAATGTCCTCTACATCACGGAGCTCCTGCACTTCCTTGACACCCCATTTAACAAAGGCTGACAAGTGGGCCAAGGTCTGGATACAAGGCACAAAGGTCATGTCAAACTGCTGGGCATAGGCTTCGATTTCCTGCAACTCCTCAGCCGAATAAGCTCCACGGAAATAGCCAAAGTAAGGCTGCCCCTCAATCTGGTAGGTGTCTTCCATGTAAAGCTCAAAGGTTGAGTAGCCCATGAGAGCCAAGACCTCAATCATCTGCTTGGCAGAAGCCATATTTAGCACCGCATTTCTCGAACAGTCTGCCATGTAGGCTAAATCTTCATAAGCTGCCTGCTCCTCAATCTCTACCTTATCACTTTCTTCTAGAGATGTTGCCAACAGGGACAAGGCACGATAAAGTTGGTGGGGTTTGCGGTAGGTCAATTGATAGTGACCATCCTCACCCTTGATAGAGATAGATGCTTGATCAGACTGAGCGACAGATACTTCCACATCTGGTAAAGAGATGTGACCTTTTAAAACCTCAATAGCTTGCGCTTGTTTGGGACTAAGTCCTGTAAATCTTACCATTGATTTTCCTCCTGTAGCCAGTTGACAAGGGCACCGTAGAGATTGGAATCTGCATGATAGGTGCAGGCCTGGATAACAGGTGCGACCGTGTATTCTTCGTAGGTCTCGACAAAGTTATCTACAGCCTTCTTGACACCTTGGATAAAATCTGGATTTTGACTGATAGAGCCTCCCAGGCTAATGACATCTGGATCAATCAGATACTGAATATTGAGCAAGCCTTGCGCCAGATTACGATTCATGCGCTCAATAGCTTCTTGACAAAGGATATTACCTTCTTTAGCTTCTTGGTAAATCTTGCGACCGTCCCAGTCAGTCTGACCAGATTTTTCAATCACGTAGCGTACCATATTCCCAGTTGACGCTAGTTGCGACCAGTTGTTGAGCTTTTCAGCAGGGGCAAGGGTGGTCATGTAGCCAAATTCTCCACCCAGACCGTGGCGACCTCGATGAAGTCTACCATTGATAATCATGGCTCCGCCAATCCCTGTCCCAATCACGACACAGGCTGCATTTTCAAGTTCTGGATGAGCCAGTAATTCACTGAGTCCAACGCAGTTGGCATCATTTTCCAGATGGACAGGAATCTGATAAGAGCTAAGCACCTCATACCAAGAAAATCCGTGAATATAGGGCACCGCACTGAAGCCATCAATCACACCTGTCTCTTGATTGACCGCGCCTGGAACGCTCATAGCAATTCCGCTGTAATCCTCTTCTGACAAGCGTTGATCTAGCCACGCTAGTAAAGCCTCCAAGTTCTCTGGTGTTGGGATACTTGTCCTATCTAGTATTTTTCCATCAGGAGTCAGACTGGCAAACTTAATCCCAGTCCCTCCGATATCAATCGTTGCAATGGTCATTGTTTTTACCATAAAAGGGGCGAATCAGCAGTTAGTTCTTACCTTTTCGCCCCTCCTTTCTCTTTATGTTTACTTTTTGAAATTAAATTTCTTCTTTTTTGATGAATTCTGTACGAATCTCTTGTGGTGAAATGAGGCCTCTATGAACTGGGTATGGTCGTTCAAGTAGGTCAAGGAAGAGATGTTGACTTTCCGGTACACGCACATTTTCACTACACATATTGTAGTAGCGAAGAACATAGCCTTCTTCATTTTCAGCTACCTTAAAGGCTGTTGGACAGATTTGCGGTATGCTGAGAACAGAATGGCTCAAGAGGCTACCAGTCGCAGCCACGCTTCCTTCTTGTTTAGCAAGCTGAAGGCTGGTAAACGGTGTCTGCAAGGCTTTAGCACGACGATAGGCTGAGAAGCGTTCTTGGGCTTGATGGCATTCAAGCGCAAACTCGACTTCAAACTCACGCAAGCATTGTGCTTCTGGTGTTGGGAAGTAACCCCAGTCACCTAGCTCACCTGACGCACGCAGAATGGTCACTGCAATAGTGTCGTCTCCAAGGATTTCGTATTCATTCAATCCCTTGTTGGATACAGTAACCCCTTTTTCATCGTCATACAGACTAACAAAGGCTTGTTGGTGTTGAGGATTTTCAGGATTTTCCCATGAAGCTGCTGGTCTGTTTGGTCGTGTCACCACCTCATAAATGCTTTCAGAATCATTGCTTGGACGCGTGTTATGAGTCTTGACCAAGAGACGGATACGGTGGTCTTTAGCAGTGTTAGTAAAGCGAGTCTTGCAACGGATTTGTGGATTATCAACGAAGATAGTCATCTCAGTTTCAAGAGGAATAGTTATCAACTCTTCAGAGCGTCCAGCTTCACGCTTCATAAACTCGATGATACCTTTTTGCTCTTCTTCTAGCTTTTCATCTGCACTGACAGGCACGGTCAATTCATGTTTGAGCAAAATCTTAGCGTAGCGAGCTGTGTTTTCCAAGACCTCATAGCCCTTAAGCTCTGCATAGATGGGTTCTGTTCCTTTTGGTTGGAAATAGATATACTCGTTTCCGATGTCACCACGGTCTTCGAAGCGGATAAAATCTTCATAGGCTTCGTGAGTTGTCTTGTCATAGACTGTGATGTTGTCATCCACACTCATCGTTACAAATGGCGTATCAATCACCCCATTTTGGTAAATACCCTCACGGTGTTCTTGCTCTCCTTCCAGCAATTGGAAGGTTGTCCAAGAAAGCGGTGCTAAGTGAACTGGAATGGTCACGCGCACTTGTCGAGCGATACGAGCTTGGCGGAACTTGTCTTTTGGTAAATCGTACTCAAAATTAGCCCCAAGGTCTTCGATTTTAGCCTCTACAGGACGACCATCTAAGTCTTCTACACGGTAGCTTGGCAAGGTAAGAGCAGACATCTTCTTGTAGCCTTCTGTTGGGTGCAATTCCTTGAAATCACAAGTCGCCACATCAATCACTGTGCTAACAGTATCGACCTTATCATGCAAGCCTGTGTTAATAACAGTAAAGAGATAATCACTTTGAGCCTTAGCTGTAGCGATTTTACCCTTCCATTCGTTTAGAAGATTGCTCTTAACAAAGTTTCCAACTTGATTAACCTTGGCAAAACGCGTTTCCATCTCGCGGTGAACTTCGTCCACGCTACAGCCACAGATGCTATCATGTGGCGCATTCTGCAAAAGTGTTTTCCAAGCATAGGTCAACTGGTCCTTGTGGTTATGCCCCCCAGTGATAATAGTCAAGGGTTCTACAACTTGCTCTAGGAGGTTGCTATTTTCTTGGAAGGCTTGTTTGAGATAAATACGAGATGAAGAAGTGTTGGCAAGTGTGTACCAGCCGTCTGTTTCCTGACTGGTCAGCTCACCTGTAACCGTTGATAATTGCTCTGGTAGGGCACTTTCCACGGCTTGGACATATTCATCAAAAGAACTATGAACAAAGGTTACATCTGGGAAGAGTTCATTTGCCACACGAATGGCTTCACTCAGATTTTTCTGCACAGGCTGGTGGTCACAGCCGTTCATCATCAACCACTGGTTGGTCGAAGCATAGTCACGCACGTCTGCCAGTTTTTGTTTCCAGAAGGTCAAGGCCTCGTCTTTATCAACTGGAATTTCATTCCCATTACTATACCAGTTGGCAAAGAGGATACCGAGGACACGACTTCCGTCCGCACCCTGCCAGTACATTTCTGAAAACTGGGAAGTAAACTGCTCATCTTCAAGGACTTGGTTATCAAATCCAATCGGTTTCACACCACGACCAAAGGCTGCCACGTGAATGCCTGATTTTTGAAGGATTTGAGGAGCTTGCCCCATATTTCCAAAGGTATCTGGGAAGTAACCAACCTGAGTTGATTTGCCCCATTTTGCAGTCTCCTGCTGACCGATAATAGTATTACGGACATTGGCTTCACTTGAAATCAAGTAGTCATCTTGCAAGATGTAAAAAGGACCAATTTTAAGTTTGCCTTCGTCGATGTATCGTTGGACTTTGCCGCGATTTTCAGGGCGAATCTCCAAGTAGTCATCAAGGACAATGGTTTGACCATCTAAGTGAAAGCTCTTGAACTCAGGGTCATTTTCAAAGAGATCGAAGAGATTGTCAAATAATTCCACCAACTGCATACGGTGGCTTTCAAAAGGCAAGTACCACTCACGATCCCAGTGACTATGTGAGATAATATGTACGACAACATTTTCCATGAAGTAAAACCTCATTCTAAATTTAAATTTTTATTGTTAACGTTTTAAATGTAAATTTGTGATTCTTTCCAAGAATCAGTTGCGCTAAAGCGTGTTCCTTAGCGGATATCCAAGTAATCCAAGACCAATTCACAGAACATCATGTTGGCCCAAGAGAACCATTCACGCGAGTAAAGCGTTGGGTCATCCACGTGGAAGCTTTCATGCATGACACCTGTCCCACCATCGCAAGCAACCAGCTGATCCAGCAAGAATTTCTTCTCTGCCTTATCACTTGTTGTCAAGCCTTGGATAGAAAGGGCAATGGGCCAGATATAGCGATAGAAGGTATGAGAACTTCCGAGACCGCTAGCGTACTCTCCTTGGTAGAAGTATGGATTTTCAGGGCTCAGAATGGTACGACGAGTTGCTTGATACACTTCATCGTTGACATCGCAGTAGCCCAGATAAGGCGCAGCCAACAAACTTGGTACGTTTGGATCATCCATGATGCTGGAATTTCCTAGACCATCCACTTCAAAGGCATAAATCTTTTCGCCCTTGCTGTTGCTTGTGTAGGCGTAGTTTTCAATTCCTTCTTGGATTTCATCCTGAAGACGCTTAGCGTCTGTGATAACACTCTGGCTATCAGCTAGGTTTAATGCTGCAAAGATTTCTTGGACATAACCCAAGACTACTACAGCAAACATATTGGACGGAATCAAGTAGCTATACTGGCAGCAGTCATCACTTGGACGAAAAGCTGACCAGGTCATGCCTGTCACTGCAAAATCAGGTCCAAAGCCATCATTTACCAAGGTATCTTCCTTACGGTCCGTATCGCGGACAAAACGATAAGGGGAGTTCTTGTGGTCTTGTTCCACTGTCCAGAGATGGAGAATTTCCTTGGTCGCTGCGACAAAAGTTTCATCAAACTGACTAGTCTCGCCAGTCTCTTTCCAGAGGAGATAGGCTAACTGCAAAGGATAGCAAAGCGAGTCCACCTCATACTTTCGCTCCCAAATCCAACCATTAAGGTCGGTATGGTCGGTCTCGTGGTGCCCCTTCCAGTTGTCCTCAATGTTAAATGAGTTGGCATAAGGATCCTTGAGAATCAAGGTCATCTGACGCTTGACCAAACCAGCAATGGTCTGACGCAGGAGAGCATCTCTTTTAGCTACATGCAGGTAGGGTCTGAGTTGGGCTGTCGAATCCCGAAGCCACATAGCAGGAATATCTCCTGTCAATACAAAAGTTGAACCATCTTCTAGGATTTTAACCGTATTGTCCAAGGTGTCTGTATAGCAACGCTCGAAGACATCCACCCACTCCGGATGGTCCTTAGCCCGCTCTGCTACTTCATCTAGCCATCCTCTAACAATTTCTTTTGAATAAATCATCGTGCAGTATCCTCTTTCAAACAAGTTTCATTTTCAGTATATAGCTTTTGAGACAGAAAATACATACACAAATGATAGTCATTTTTCTACAAAATAGTTATCTTTGAAACTCCTTTTCTAAAGGTTATCTCTTTCTGATATAATGTAGAAAAACAGCTAAAGGAAAGACTATGAAACCACTACTTGAAACTATCGATACCCGATTTGGAACTGCCAGCAAGCATGCCTTTTCTCGGGGAAATACCCTGCCATACACAGGCGTGCCTTTTGGGATGAATTACTTTGTACCCCAGACCAGTGACCAGGAGGGCTCTTGGTTTTTCGATCCGCATCTGCCTATCTTTCAGGGGATTCGACTAACCCACCAACCAAGTCCTTGGATTGGGGACTACTCTTGGATCCTTCTGACACCTGTCACAGGTCAACTGGGTGGAGACAGCCTCTTTCACCGCCAGTCTTCCTATGATATCGAAAAAGCCTCTTTCCAACCTCATTATCTGAAAATTTTCTCCCTGCGCTATCAGATTGAAACCCAGCTCACGCCGACTTGCTATGGTGCTTCTATTCGTTTGGAACAAAAGCAAGGCAAAGCCCTCTCCCTCTATCTTCACGCAGCAGATGAACTGACCGTGGAGCAAGTAGATAAGCGAACTCTTGCCCTGCGACAAGAAGGAAAAACTGAAACTAACAAAAATCCACTAACGATGTTCACTGCCCTACAAATGAATACGGATATCCTTGCTATCAGCCAAGAAGGCGAAGACTGTCGAATTGACTTAGCAAGTAGTCAAACCGAGATTCAGCTAGCCACTTCTTTCATCTCTCCTTCTCAAGCACTGCTTAATCTACCTCAAGAAGATTTTGATAGCTGTAAAGCAAATGCCCAAGCGGATTGGGAAAATCTCCTCCATCATTTTGACATTATAGAGGCAGGAGAAGCTGACCGAACCTTCTTTGATCACTGCCTTTACAGACTCTTCCTATTTCCTCAGACTTTTTATGAGATTGATGAGTCAGGACAAGCCATCCACATGGATCTGGCTACTGGAACTATCAAGCCTGGTTTCCTCTTCAGTAACAATGGTTTCTGGGATACCTTCCGCACCACCTTCCCCCTCTTTGCCCTTATCATACCGGAACACTACCACCGCTTCTTAGAAGGATTTCTCAATAACTACCGCGATACTGGTTTCCTTCCAAAATGGCTGGCTCCAGATGAACGGGGTATGATGCCAGGTACACTTTTAGACGGTATTATCTCCGATAGCGCCTGCAAGGACATGGCCCCCGACCTAGAAGAAGAACTCCTCCAAGCCATGCTTGAAACAGCCAGCAAGGCCGACCCTCTCGGCATCAATGGTCGTCACGGACTAGCCCAATACCAAGAACTAGGCTACCTCTCTACCGACCACCACGAAAGCGTCAGCCACACCCTAGACTATGCCTATAGTGACTTTTGTATCGCTAGCTGTGCTGAAAAACTAGAGAAAATAGAAATCGCTGAAACCTACAAGGCCGCATCACAAAATTACCGCCATCTATTTGACGCTGAGACAGGTTACATGCGAGCGCGTGATAGTCAAGGCAACTTCCGTCCTGACTTCTCTCCTTATAGTTGGGGACGCGACTATGCCGAATGCTCTGCCATCCAAGCGACTTTAGGCGTCCTCCACGACATCCCAGGCTTAATCCAGCTTATGGGTGGAAAAGAAACCTTCAGCGACTATCTTTTAAAAGCCTGTCAAGATGCTCCCCTCTTTGAGACAACAGGCTATGGTTACGAGATTCACGAAATGAGCGAGATGGCTACTGCTCCTTTTGGGCAACTCGCCATTTCCAACCAGCCAAGCTTCCACATTCCTTATCTCTTCCGCTACAGCAACTACCCTGACTACACTGCCCTTCTTATCAAGACCTTACGTCAGAAAGCCTTTCACCCAAGCTGGCAAGCCTATCCTGGCGATGAAGACAATGGTAGTCTCTCAGCCTGGTACATCTGGTCAGCTCTCGGATTCTATCCAACCTGTCCAGGCAAGCCCAGCTATGATCTCGGAGTCCCTCTCTTTGACCATCTCCGAGTCTATCTTGCCAAAGAAGATAAATGGCTAGATATTCATGCTGAGCAAAACCACAGCCATTTTAACTTTGTAAAAGAATGCCGATTAGACACAACTCTAGTATCAACTATTCAACACCAAGATCTCCTAAAAGCTGAGCAACTAACCTTCACCCTCAGCTGGCTACCAAGTCACTCGTCAATTTCCTGAAATGCAACAATCTCCTAGCAGACTTTCCTGCTAGGAGATTTTCTTATGAGAGGTACTGGTTTAAGCTCTGAAAATTGGATTTATTATTCAATAATCATCAAACAATCTACCAATTAAGCTTCTTCGTCTTCTTTACGACGACGGCCTGCAAGACCAAGACCAAGTACTGCACTTGCGGCAGCTGCTACCATAAATGCTACAGAATCTGCTGTACCTGTATTTGGCAATTCTTTAGCTGCTTTACGCGCGTTTTCTGCTGCTTCTTGGCTAGCATTAGATGCTGCTTGAGCAGTAGCTGGAGCTGCAGCTGGTGTTTGAGCAGCTTGGTCATTAGCTGGAGTTGCATGATCAGTTGATGGAGCAACTTTCGCCATGAAATCTTCGATACGTTTAACCATTGCATCCACTTCTGCTTGACTTGCGTCTGCATTAGCAAATACTTTCTTAGCATCTGCTAATAAGTCATTCGCTTCTTTTGCAGTTTCTGCATCAAGCTTAGCTGATTCTTTAATGATTAGTTCATCTAATTGATGGATAGCACCTTCTAACTTAGCTTTATCCACTTTCGCTTCATTGTTCGTTGCTCCATTATTGCCAGAAGTTACATTTCCTCCATTATTTTGAGCTGAAGGACGTTGTTTGAATGCATCATCTCTTGGAATTGCTAATACTTGACCCTCTTTTGTAACAATAGTTACATTTCCAGCTTTATCAATGTTAACAGCTAGATTTGTCTTACCATCTTTCATAACTTTCATATTACCATCTTTATCGATTGTAATAATCACGTTAGAGTCTTTAGATTTGTAAATTGTATTCCCTTGTGCATCTATTTCTTTCAAGAAAGCATCTAGATCAAATTCATCTACATCTGTGATAGCTCCCAAAATCATGAATTGGAATTTTGCTTTTTCTTCTGGAGTAATATTAGTAAGGTCTGTTACCATTACTTTACTCAAGTCGATATCAAGATTATCTCCGCCATGTTTAGATTTAGACACAGCTTCTTTATCTTTCACTAGTTGTTCTTTAGAAATTGTTGCTGTAGAACCGTCTGGCATTGTGACTGTGGCATTACCCTTATCATCTACTACTACAGTCGATCCTGGATTGACGGCTTCAATTGTTTTCTTAACAGCTTCTTTTTCAGCATCTGTTAAGTTTTCTTTATCTCCAACTAATGTACGAACAGCTGGAGTTTTAACTTTAGCGTTTGTTGCTTCGTCAGCTAATTTTTCTGCTGGAATGACTAAGTCTGAAGCTGGGATTTTAAGAACTGTTCCATCACCTTTCGTTACTGTTGCGTTGCCTTTATCATCTACTACTACAGTTGAATCTGGGTTGACGGCTTCTACAGCTTTCTTAACTTTTGCTTTTTCTTCATCTGTTAAGTTAGCTGGATCTTTTACTACAGTCTTAGCTGCTGGTGTGTTTACATCGTTACCACCATTAGGTTTGTTAGCATCGTCTTCTACTTTAACTAAGTCTGTTGATGGGATAACTGAAACATTACCGTCTTTCACTACTGTTGCATTACCTTTATCATCAACTATTACAGCTGCTCCTGGATTTACTGATTTAACTTTGTCTTCGATTGCTTTCTTCTCAGCGTCAGTTAATTTCTCTGGATTTGCTACTTTTGTTTTAGCTGCTGGTGTAACTGCGTTGTCTTTAGCTTTTCCATCGTTCACATCTTTTTCAGATTTTGTTAAATCTGATGCTGGGATAACGGCTGTCTTACCTTCTGGTGTTGTGACTGTTGCGTTTCCTTTATCGTCTACTACTACAGTTGCTCCTGGGTTTACTGATTTAACTTTAGTTGCAATTGCATCTTTCTCATCTTTTGTTAATGAGTCTGGATTTGCAACTTTTGTCTTAGAAGCTGGTTTAACAATATCATTTCCTGCTTTTGGTGCTTTTTCTGCATCTGCATTCTTCGTTAAGTCTGCTGCTGGAATTACTGCTGTCTTACCTTCTGGGGTTGTAACTGTCGCATTTCCTTTGTCATCTACAACTACAGTTGCTCCTGGGTTTACTGATTTAACTTTAGTTGCAATTGCATCTTTCTCATCTTTTGTTAATGAGTCTGG